>CAYZMR010000070.1:8734-15871 GCA_964479515.1 uncultured Hyphomicrobiales bacterium
TGATCGGCTTGAACGCCGCGCGCTGGATCGTCTCGATCTCGCCCAGCAGATCCTCAAGCTCCGCGTCCGGCTCGCCGAGGATCGCCATGCGGGCAAGGTCGCCGATGTAGCCGTGGTAGTTGCCGCCGCTGTCGACCGAGAGCACGTCCCCCTCCTCCCAGCGCTGCGGCGAGGGCGCGCGATTGTGGCTCGTGCCGGCCGCGATCAGGCAGTACTCGAAGTTGAGCCCGCGGTTGACCTCCTCGCGCCGCAGCGTCTCGGTGATCTCGGCCTTGGTGGTGCCCGGGGCGCTCTGCGCGATCGTCGCCATCATGGCGTCGATCACCTTCTCGGACGCGGTCTTCAGCATCGCGAGCTCTTGCGGCGACTTGCGCAGGCGCTGGCGCTCCAGCACCACGAGCGCGTCCTTGATCTCGCTATCCGGCATCGCACTCTTGAGCGCGGCGCCCGAATCCATCGGCATGAACGTCGTCTCGATCCCGATGCGCTTTGCCGGCACGCCGGAGCTCTTCAGATAATCGGTCGCCTTCTTCATGACGTCGATCGCGCCCGACGCATTGGTCTGCTGCTCGCCCGTCCAGAACGGCTTCACCTCGCGCTGGAAGCCTTCGAGGCGATGACCGAAAAACGCCGCCTTCTCAGGTCTGCCTTTGGGATAGACGACGATCGGCAGATAACGCGACAAGCCCATCGCATCCATGTAGTCGAAGAAGATCGCGCGGTGCCCGCCGAGCAGGTACTGCACATTGTGCTTGGAGGTTGCGAGCAGCACGTCGACGCCGGCATCATCCATCAGGCGATCGAGGCGGGCGTGGTCGAACGGGGTCTCTACTGCGGGCATGGGCTCCCTCCTTGTGCGGCGCCCCGGTTATAGCTCCAATTGGCGCGCGCTAGAACCCGTCCGCAGGATTTGTCTGCCGTTCCGCTGGGAGTTGACGCGAAATCCATGAGTGCCGCGGCGCCGCCCCTCGCCAAGCCCACCTCGTCGGACCTGTTCGGCCATCCGCGCGGCCTGAGCGTGCTGTTTGCGACCGAGATGTGGGAACGCTTCGCCTACTTCGGCATGACGTCGCTGCTCACGCTTTACCTGGTGAAATATCTGCTGCTGCCCGGTCATGTCGAAACGATCGTGGGCTACGCCGCCGTGAAGGGTGCGATCGAGAGCGTCTTCGGTCCGCTTGCGCCCCAGCCGTTTGCCGCGCAACTGACCGGGGTCTTCACCGGATTCGCCTACTTCATGCCGGTTCTCGGCGGCCTCGTCGCCGACCACTGGCTTGGTCAGCGCATCACCGCGGTGATCGGCGCGCTCCTGATGGCGGCCGGGCACTTCATGATGGCATTCGAGCCGATGCTGTTCTTCGCGCTCGGGCTCATCATTCTCGGCATGGGCGCCTTCAAGCCCAACGTATCGACGCAGGTCGGCTCGCTCTACGGCCCGGGAGACCGTCGCCGCACGCGCGCCTATTCGATCTATTATTTCGGCATCAATATCGGGGCGTTCGTCGCACCCCTCGTGTGTGGAACGCTCGGCGCGGAGGCCGGCCCGCATTACGGCTTCGCGGCCGCAGGCGTCGGCATGCTGGTGGCGAGCGCGATCTACCTCCACGGCATGCGCTGGCTGCCGCCGGACGAGCTGCATCGCGAGCGCGCCGATCCGCGGCTCGCCGCCGCCGCGCACGCTCCGCTCACCCCGCATGAGCACCACGCGGTCGCCGGCTTGTTGTGTGTTTTCGCGCTGGTCGCGTTCTTCTGGGCGGTTTGGGATCAGCAGTACCTCACGTTGCCGCTCTGGACGAACGACTTCACCAACCGCACCGTGGCGTTTGCCGGCTGGTCGTACGAGATTCCGGCGCAAATGTTTCCGGCGCTCAATTCGCTGATGATCTTCATCTTCACGCCGATCATCATCAGGGTGTGGCGCGTCATGGCGCGCTTTGGCGTGGAGCCCTCCGACGTCGCCAAGATCACCTTCGCGTTCTTCTGCGTCGCGGCGGCGAACCTCGTGCTGGTCGCGGCCGCGCTTGCCAACCCCGGGACGACCGACAAGGCGAGCCCGTGGTGGCTGGTCGGCTACTACCTGATCGGTACCATCGGGGAGCTGCATCTCGCACCCGTCGGGCTCGCGCTGATCTCGCGGCTCTCGCCCGCGCGGATGCTCTCGCTGATGATGGGTCTATGGCTCGCCGCGACCCTTCCGGCCGACCTGCTCGGCGGCAAGCTCGGCGGCCTCTGGAGCAGTTTGGACAAGCCGCATTTCTTCCTGCTGCTTGCAGGCGTCGCGGTCGTGGCCGGCGTCGCGACCTTCGCGCTCAAGCCGATCTTGACGCGCTCGTTCGAAGAGTAGAGACGGAAACGATGCAACTGTCGCTCAAGCCCGCGCTGAGCTCGAAAGTCTACGACATCGCGGATTTCGCCGCCGCGCAGGAGCTCTATCACAGCAACGGCTGGACCGACGGCCTCCCGGTCGTCCCGCCGACCGAAGCCGCCGTGCAGGCCTGCCTCGACTGGGCGTTGATGCCGGGAGATCAGCTCATCGGCATCGAGCCGGTGCGCGAGCAGCCGATCACAGCCGAGAAGCTCGCGATCAATGCCGTGATGGCGGGCTGCCTGCCGATGCATTTCCCCGTCGTCGCGACAGCCTGGGCCGCGATGATGAAGGACGAGTTCCTCCTCCACGGCACGACCTCGAGCACCGGCGGCTGCGCCGTGCTCGTCATCATCAACGGGCCCGTCCGCCGCGAGATCGGCGCGAACGCGACCTTCAACGCGCTCGCCAACTCCGACCGCGCGACCGCCGTGATCGGGCGGGCCATTCGTTTGGCGCTGATCAATCTGATGGACGTGCGGCCCGGCGGCATCGACCGCACGACATTGGGCCATCCCGGCAAGTTCTCCTACTGCATCGCCGAGGACGAGGAAGACACGACCTGGCAGCCGCTCTCGGTCACGCGCGGCATCCCGAACGACGGCACCTCGGCCGTCACCGTGATGGCCGCGATGGCGCCGCGCCAGATCATGAACGAGTGGACCACGGACCCGAAGGAGATCCTGGAGACCTTCGCGGCCGAGATGCGGGCGAACCAGCGCCACTACTCGATCTATGGCGGCAACTATTGCGTCGTGATCCCGAAGCAGTTGCGCGAACACATCCAGGGCGCGGGCTGGAGCAAGCGCGACATCGCGGAATTCATCTATGAGCGAGCGCGCATCCGCCGCGCCGAATGGGCCGACGTCGGCAAGGGCGCCGTCGTGCGCGACCGCGGCGAGAGCGTCTACACCGCGCTCGACTCGCCGGACCATCTGCTCGTGGTCGCGGCGGGCGGGCCCGCGGGCGGCTTCGGGGCCGTCATCCCGCCGTGGATGGGGCACAAGACCAAGGCGGTGACCGCCGCCATCGGCGCCTGCGCCGATTGCGAGCCGCCGAAGTAGCCCGGGTTGAGCGCAGCGAAACCCGGGGCACATCTCGCTTTGGCTTCCCGGCTTTCGCTTCGCTCAAGCCGGGCTACATGATAGAAGTCGACGATGATCCTCCGCGTCCTCGATCCGACCAACGAGACCAAGCCCGCCGGCATCGCGCAGGCGCCCCGCCCCTCCTCGCTCGCCGGCAAGACGGTCGGCTTCATCTCCAACGGCAAGGAAGGCACCAAGGCCTATTTCGCCCATGTCGAGCGCATGCTGCGCGCGGAGCTCGGCGTCGCCGACGTGGTCTGGCGCACGAAATCGAATTATTCCGCGCCCGCCGATCAGCACATCATCGAAGAGATCAAGAACTGGCACGCCGTCGTCACCGGCGTCGGGGATTGAGGAAGCTGCTCATCGTGCAGTCTGCACGACAGCATCATGGCGGAACGGCAAGGCGTCCCGGCGATCGGCGTCATGACCACGCGCTTTGCGAGCGCAGCCGAACTGATGTGCCGCGTGCTCGGCATGCCAGACTACAAGTTCGTCGTGATCGATCACCCGATCAGCAGCGCGTCTGATGCGCAGCTCGCCGACTACGCGCGCGCCACGATCGCGCAGGCGCGCAACCTCTTGCTCGCCCCGTAGGGTGGGCATCGCGCTCGCGATGCCCACCCGTCGTGAACGGCTAGTTGGTCTTGTTGAGGGCGGCGGCGCCGACCTGGCAGATCGCCTCGTCCTGCGAGCCCGTACCGCCGGAGCAGCCGATCGCGCCGACGATCTTACCGTCCTCGATCAGCGGGATTCCGCCGCGCGACGCGATGACGTCGTCCAGCGTCAGGATGTATTTGAAGTCGGCCTTCTGCACGGCATCCTCGAAGGCCTTGGTCGGCCGGCGGAATTTCGCCGCCGCCCGCGCCTTGTGCTCGGAGATCGAGATCGAGGCGATCTGCGCGCCGTCCATCCGGTAGAATGCCACCAGGTTGGCGCCGGAGTCGACGACCGCGATGTTCATCGGCCAGCCCTTCTTGGTCGCTTCCTCGGCGGCCGCCCGGATGATCACGCTTGCCCGTTCGCCGCTGATTGGCGCCCCATACGGATTGGCGAACGGCGCCTTCTCGGGAATGGCGTCGAGGCTTGGCGGCGCGGGTTGCTGCGCGCGCAGTTCGGTGCTGATCAGCATGGCGGCGCCGACGAGCAATGACGCCAGGATCTGGCTTCGCATGGTCTCCTCCCAATTTTGTGGCGTTTCGCCACTGATGTTGTGCGGGCGCTTAACGCGTACGTTGAGCCCGCCGCGAGCCTATAGCGCCGCAGCCTGCTCCTCAATAACCGGGAACGCACTTTCCCGAGAGCGTCGGCGCTGATGGCTCCGGCAGCGACGCCCTGCCTCATATGCCTACTTGATGCCGCCCGGCGCGGACGGACTGCCCGTCGGGCTGGTCCCGCCGCTATTGAGCCCCGACGGACTCGTCTGCATGTCGGTTGCGCCGGTGCCGCCCGGAACGCCCGGCCCCGACGCCGGCCCGGGTCCACCCGGCGCGCCCGGTCCTGAGCTCGATGTGCTGGGCGGCAAAGCGCCCGGAGGCGCCGCGGGACTTGCGGCCGGCGCGCTCTGCGCCATGGCGGCCGCGGAACCCGCGATGAGCGCGGCGGCGATAAGGGTTGCTCGCGTCAGCATGTCTGTCTCCTTTGGATTTCTGATGGGCGTAGACCCAACAGATGTCCGAGCCGACAGTTCCGTCCGAGCCGCGTATTCATGACACGAGAAAAACCGTCCCGGAACCCACGCGACACTGAATCGCTTGCCAAAGGTCCAGCGGTCGACAACGCTGTCTCAGACCTTCGACGGAAGGCGGCCGTCGTGCCTGTTCGCGCCAAGGCGCTTGTGCTTGCGGTCCTGTTCGCGGCTCTCGCCGCGACGCTGTCGCTCGACGTTTCCGCCCTAGCGCAGACGGTGCTGCTCAACGTCTCCTACGACCCGACGCGCGAGCTCTACCGCGACATCAATCAGGCGTTCGTCGCCGACTGGCAGGCCAAGACCGGCGAGACCATCACGCTGCGCATGTCGCACGGCGGATCGGGCGCGCAGGCGCGCTCCGTGATCGACGGCCTCGAGGCGAGCGTGGTGACGCTGGCGCTCGCCCCCGATATCGACGCCATCGCGAGCCTGACCAGGAAGCTGCCGGCCGACTGGCAGACGCGGCTGCCGAACCGGTCCTGCCCCTACACGTCGACGATCGTATTCGTGGTGCGCAAGGACAACCCCAAGGGCATCAAGGACTGGGACGATCTCGTGAAGCCCGGCATCGCGGTGATCACGCCCAATCCGAAGACCTCGGGCGGCGCGCGCTGGAACTACCTCGCCGCCTGGGGTTACGCGCGCGAGCAGACGAAGGACGACGGCAAGGCGCGCGACTTCATCGCCGCGCTGTTCCGGAACGTGCCGGTGCTCGACACGGGCGCGCGCGGCGCGACCAACACGTTCGCGCAACGTTCGATCGGCGACGTGCTGATCGCGTGGGAGAACGAGGCCTTCCTGCTGCTGAAGGGATTCCCCGACAAGTTCGAGATCGTGGTGCCGTCGGTGACGGTGCGCGCCGAGCCGCCGGTCGCGCTGGTGGACGGCAACGTCGATGCCGCCGGCACGCGCAAGGCGGCCGCGGCCTATCTCGAATTCCTCTATTCGCCGGCCGCGCAGGCGATCATGGCGAAGCACTTCTATCGGCCATTCCGGCCCGAGGCCGCCGCGAAGGAGGACATCGAGCGTTTCCCGCAGGTCAACGCGCTCGCAATCGAGGCCTTCGGCGGCTGGGCCGCCGTGCAGGAGACGCACTTCGCCGATGGCGGCGTGTTCGACCAGATCATGAAGGCCGGCAGGCCGTAGGGCCGATCCACGGTCGTCATCCCGGAAGCCGCGCCACGCCCCGCTGTCATCCCGGACGCCGCGCAGCGGCGATCCGGGACCCATAACCCCAATTTCAGCACTAAGACCGACAGACTCGTGGCTATGGATCCCGGCTCTCGCGCCGTCGCGCTGCGCGCGCCGCCCGCTCGGCCGGGATGACGGACCGCACCTCACGCCGCCGCATTCTCGATCCCGTACTTCTCCCGCAAGGCGCTGGCCTCCTCGCCGCACCCGAGCGCATCGAGCGCGTCGGCGGTGACGGAAGCGGAGTCCTGGGTCCAGGGGTGATCTCGTCCAAACGCGTTGTTGTGGGCAGCGAGCGCGATCTCACCGAGCACGAGCGCTTGGGCCGGCTCGTCGGACGCAAGGAGCAAGGTCGCGAGATTGCACCGCCCGCGATTTGTGTTCGGGTGCGCGGCGCCGAGCACCTTTTCCCAAATCGCCAGTGCGCGCTCGAAAAGCGGCCGTGCCGCCGCAAGGTCGCCTTGGGCCTGCAGCAGGATGGCGAAGTTGTTGAGGCTCGCCGCCGTACTGGGATGCTCAGAGCCGAGCACTTTCTCGGAGATCGCCAACGCGCGCTCGAAGAGCGGTTGCGCTCCCGCAAGCTCGCCCTGGGCCTTCATCAGGAGGGCGAGGTTGCCGAGGCTCGTCGCCGTATCGGGATGCTCGGGACCGAGCATCTTCTCACGGATCGCCAGCGCGCGCTCGTAAAGTGGCCGCGCCTCCGCAAGGTCGCCCTCGGCCTCCAGTAGGACGGCGAGGTGGTTAAGGCTCCTCGCCGTATCGGGATGCTCGGGGCCGAGCACCTTCTCGCGGATCGCCAGCGCGCG
>CAYZMR010000071.1:0-9392 GCA_964479515.1 uncultured Hyphomicrobiales bacterium
TGGATATTTCGCTCGAACGCCGAATGCGCCGGGAAGCGATGCAGCAGCGAGGTCATGTGCCAGGAATAGCGCACCACCTTCCAGACGCGGCGCAGGCAGGTCTCGGAATAGCGATCGAGCCGCTCCACGCGGTTCTGGCGGAAGAACTGCGTCAGCGCGCGCGCGAGCACGCGCACGTCGGCGGCCGCGAGATTGAGCCCCTTGGCGCCGGTCGGCGGCACGATATGCGCCGCATCGCCGGCGAGGAACAGCCGGCCATCGCGCATCGGCGCCGTCACGAACGCGCGCACCGGCGTCACGCCCTTCTGGAAGATCTTCCCCTCGACGATCTCGCTTTTGTCCGCGTCGTTCATGCGCAGGTGCAGTTCGTTCCAGAACCGATCGTCGGACCAGTTCGCCGCGTCCTCGTCCGGCGCGACCTGCAGGTAGTGGCGCGAAATCTTCGGCGAGCGCCGGCTGCACAGCGCAAAGCCGTTGTCGTGGTTGGCGTAGGTCATCTCCCGGATCGGCGGGGCTTCGGCCAGGATGCCGAGCCAGCCGAACGGAAACACGTGGTCATAGGTGGTGAGCACGCCGTCGGGGATCGCCGGACGCGCGACGCCGTGGAAGCCGTCGCAACCGGCGACGATGTCGCAGGTGAGCGTGTGCTCGCTGCCGTCCCGGCGGTAGCGGATTGTCGGTTTGTCGCCGTCGAGGCCGGAAAAGCTCGTCACCTCGGCCTCGAACTCGATCGGCGCGCCATCCGCGATGCGCGCCGCGATCAGGTCTTTCACGACCTCCTGCTGGCCATAGATGGTCACGACCTTGCCGCCGGTGAGCCCCGGCAGGTCGACATGGATGAGCTTGCCGGCAAAGCGCATGTCGATCGCATGGTCGACCATGCATTCGCGCCGCAGCCGCTGATCCAGGCCGAGCTCGGCCATCAGATCGACGGTGCCCTGCTCGAGCACGCCGGCGCGCACGCGGTCCTCCACATAGGCGCGGCTGCGCGCCTCGAGGACGACGCAGTCGATCCCCTCGCGGAACAAGAGATGCGACAGGAACAGGCCGGCGGGCCCGGCTCCGATGATGGCGACCTGCGTGTGCATTGCGTCTCCCGGCGTCGATCCGCGAAGTTGGGGCGGAGGCTGCCGATTTTGCAAGTCCCGGGCGGGCGCTCCGCTGGGACGTCCCGGGGATATCGCCACGATCTGGCACGGGACCGTCATCCGTGGCACATCATGGCCCCGTTTCACGTGAGCTGAGCCAGATCAGGATGACGGCCGCCGGGATCGCGACCGACGAGAGACGCCGCTTCGCCGGCGCGGTCGCGGCGCTCGTGCTCGGCGCCGTCGCGATGGGCGCTTCGGTGCTGTTCGTGCGCTGGGCCGATGTCGGGCCGCACGCGAGCGCGTTCTGGCGCGTGTTTCTGGCGCTGCCGTTCCTGTGGGCCTGGATGCGCATCGAACGCCGTGGCGCGGCGCGGCGCGCACCGCGGCTGGACCTGCCGATCCTGCTCGCCGGCCTGTTCTTCACCGGCGACCTGTTCTTCTGGCACCTCGCGATCCTCGGCACGACGGTTGCCAACGCGACCTTCCTCGCCACGACGGCGCCGATCTGGGTCGCGCTCGGCACGTGGCTGGTCCTGTCGGAAGACGTCGGCGCGCGCACCCTGATCGGCCTCGCGCTCTGCATCGCCGGCGGCTTCGCGCTTTTGGGCGAGAGCTACGGCTACGTGCCGCAGCGATTGATGGGCGACCTCTACGGCGTTGCGACCGCGGTGTTCTTCGGCTGCTATGTGTTGGCGGTGCGCGCCGCGCGCGCGCGCCACGGCGCCGCGCACGTCATGTTCGCCTCGACCGCGATCACGGCGGCCTGCCTGTTCGTGATCGCGTTCGCATTCGAGCCGCGCATGCTGCCGCAATCGCCGCACGGCTTCGGCGCGCTCGTCGCGCTCGCCGTGATCTCACAGGTTGGCGGCCAGGGGCTCGTCGCGGTCGCGCTCGGAACCCTGCCGGCGACGTTCTCATCGCTCGTCATCTTCCTGGAGGCGATCGCGGCGGCGTCCTTCGGCTGGCTGCTGCTCGGCGAAGCGCTCGGGATCGCGCAAGCACTCGGCGGCGTGCTGATCCTGATCGGCATCGCGGTCGCCCGCCCGCGCGCCGGCGAGACGTTCGAGGCCGGCCCGTGACGCCGCGGAAATTCCTCCGACAGTTGTTCGACACCGCGGTCGCCGCCGCGCATCCGGCGACGTGCCTGCCGCCGCATCTGCCGCCGCCGCCGTCCTCCGGCCGGCTCATCCTGCTCGCCGCCGGCAAGGCCGCAGGCTCCATGATCGAGGTCGCGGAGCGCCACTACCTCGACGATGCCGGCTTTCCCGCGAGCCGCTTGACCGGCATCGCGGTCGCGCGCCACGGCTACGGCCGCCCGACCCGCGTGGTGCCGATGATCGAGGCGGGCCATCCGATCCCGGATGCGGCCGGGCTCGAATCGGCCGAGCGCGCGCTCGCGCTGGCGCACGGCGCCTCGGCGGACGATCAGGTGGTGGTGCTGCTGTCGGGCGGCGCGTCGGCGAACTGGATCGCGCCCGCGGGCATCAGCTTCGCCGAGAAGCAGGCGGTCACGCGTGCGCTTCTGCGCTCGGGCGCGAACATCGGCGAGATCAACACGGTGCGAAAGCACCTCTCGCGCATCAAGGGGGGGCGACTCGCGCGCGCCGCGCATCCCGCGCGCGTGACGACGCTCGCGATCTCCGACGTGCCGGGCGACGACCCGGCTGTGATCGGGTCCGGGCCGACGGTGCCCGACCCTTCGACGCTTGCCGATGCACGCGCGGTCGTTGCGCGCCATGCGCTCCAACTGCCCGACGCGGTCGCGCGCGCGCTCAACGACCCCGCAAACGAGAGCCC
This sequence comes from uncultured Hyphomicrobiales bacterium, assembly GCA_964479515.1. GTDB lineage: Bacteria > Pseudomonadota > Alphaproteobacteria > Rhizobiales > Xanthobacteraceae > PALSA-894. Next base: position 2,889 of record CAYZMR010000071.1, read on the forward strand.
GAAGCCGGGCGAGCCGGCATTCGCTGGCAGCGAATTCCGCCTGATCGCGCGGCCGGCGGATGCGTTCCGCGCTGCGGAAGAGGCCGTGCGCGCGGCCGGCTATGACTGCCTATTCCTCGGCGATCGCCTCGAAGGCGAAGCGCGCGAGGTCGCCGCCGCCCACGCCCGCGTGGCGCGCGAATTGCTCGCCGCCGGACGCCGCGCCGTCATCCTCTCCGGCGGAGAGCTGACCGTCACGATCCGCGGCACGGGACGTGGCGGGCCGAACCAGGAATACGCGCTCGCGCTCGTGCCTTATTTCGCGGGCTCAGCCGGGATCGCGGCGCTTGCCGGCGACACCGACGGCACCGATGGGGGCGCGGGCAGCGCCAGCGACCCCGCCGGGGCTTTCGTCGATGGGACCACCGCCGCCCGGGCGGTCGAACTTGGCCTCGATGCAGCCGCCTTTCTCGCCGACAACGATTCGACCGGCTTTTTCGCCCGCCTGGGCGATCTCGTCGAGCCGGGCCCGACCTTCACCAATGTCAATGACTTTCGCGCCATCGTCGTTGACAGCCACGGCGAACCGGCGCGAAGTTTTTAGCTCGCATGACGAGGGAACGGCCCAACAGACCCGATCGTTACCTTGCCGGGAGCCCACGATGGCGCCCGACGTGGCTGGCGTTGGGCCTCGCGCTGGTCATTCTGGCGTTTCGGTGCGATCCGGCGGCAGCCGACTTCCGACTGTGCAACAATACCGGCAGCAAGGTGGGCATCGCGCTGGGCTACAAGGACTCCGACGGCTGGACCACCGAGGGCTGGTGGAATCTTGCTCCGCGCAGTTGCGAGACCCTGGTGAAGGGCACGCTGATCGCGCGGTTCTATTATGTCTATGCGGTCGACTACGACCACGGCGGTGAGTGGTCGGGCAAGGATCTGATGTGCACGCGCGACAAGGAGTTCACGATTCGCGGCATCGAGGATTGCCTCGCGCGCGGCTATGACCGCACCGGCTTTTTCGAGGTCGACACCGGCGAGCAGCGCTCCTGGACCGTGCAACTCACCGAGTCGACCGAACAGGCGCCGACCCAGCCGCTGCCGAACTACACGCCGCTCATTCCAACGCCGCCGGCACCGCAGAAGCAGCCGACCAAATGAGACGCCTGCGCCGCACCAAGATCGTCGCGACGCTCGGACCTGCGTCCTCCGAACGCGCGATGATCGCCCGCCTGTTCGAGGCCGGCGCCGACGTCTTCCGCATCAACATGAGCCACACCTCGCACGAGGCGATGCGCAAGCTGCACGGCGCGATCCGCGCCGTGGAGAAGGACTACGACCGTCCGATCGGCATCCTGGCGGACCTGCAGGGCCCGAAGCTGCGCGTCGGCACCTTCCAGGGCGACTTCGTGATGCTGAAGAAGGGCGCCGAGTTCGTGCTCGATTCGGACAAGTCGCCCGGCGACGAGCATCGCGTCTACCTGCCGCATCCAGAGATCCTGGCCGCGCTCGAGCCCGGCCATACGCTCCTGCTCGATGACGGCAAGGTGCGCCTGACCGCGCTCGAAACATCGGCCAAGCGCACCGTGACGCGCGTCGAGGTCGGCGGCAAGCTCTCGGCGCGCAAGGGCGTGAGCCTGCCCGACACCACGATCGGCTCCTCGGCGCTCACGCCAAAGGATCGCTCCGACCTCGAAGCCTGCCTCCATGCCGGCGTCGACTGGGTCGCGCTCTCGTTCATCCAGCGGCCCGAGGACATCGCGGAGGCCAAGAAGATCACGCGCGGCCAAGCCCTGGTCATGTCCAAGATCGAGAAGCCGCAGGCGGTCGTGCGGCTCGACGAGATCATGGACTTCACCGACGCCCTGATGGTCGCGCGCGGCGATCTCGGCGTCGAAATGCCGCTCGAGAAGGTGCCGGGGATTCAGAAGCACATGACGCGGGCCGCGCGCGCCGCCGGCAAGCCGGTCGTGGTCGCGACGCAGATGCTGGAATCGATGATCACCAATCCGGTGCCGACCCGCGCCGAGGTCTCCGACGTCGCGACCGCGATCTTCGAAGGTGCCGACGCCGTGATGCTGTCGGCGGAATCGGCCGCTGGTCAGTATCCGGTCGAGGCGGTCGCGACCATGAACCGCATTGCCGAGGAGGTCGAGACCGACTCGAACTATCGCTCGATCATCCACGCGCAGCGCACGGCGCCCGAGGCGACCGGCGCCGACGCGATCGCGGACGCGGCGCGCCAGATCGCCGAGACGCTCGACCTGCCGGCGACCGTGTGCTGGACCTCGTCCGGCTCGACCGCGCTGCGCGTCGCGCGCGAGCGGCCGAACTCCCCGATCGTGGCGATCTCGCCGAATGAGTCGACCGGCCGCAGGCTGTCGCTGGTGTGGGGCGTGCACTGCATCGTCGCCGAGGACGCGCGCGATCTCGACGACATGGTCGACCGCGCCTGCCGGATGGCGTTCCGCGAAGGCTTCGCCAAGGCAGGCCAGCGCATCATCATCGTGGCGGGCGTGCCACTCGGGACTCCCGGCGCGACCAACATGGTGCGGATCGCGTTCGTGGGTGGTGATGCGGCGGACGAGTGATGACTGGTCATCCCGGCCGAAGCGCCGAAGGCGCGAGAGCCGGGATCCATAAACTCATTCCGTGGCTATGGGTCCCGGGTCGCGCCGCGGAGCCTGTCATCGGTCCGCGCTTCGCGCGGACCCGTTGGCGGCTTGCCCGGGACGACAGCGCTGGGATCAAATATCCCGGCCCTCGACCTTCTCGGTCAGCGTCTTCACGTAATCCGGGACTTTCGGCAGGAACGGGTTGACGGCGAGCGCGCGGCGGAACGCCTCGAGCGCAAGCTTGTCCTCGCCCAGCTCCTGCATGATGACACCGAGCCCCGACAGCGCGCCGAAATGGCGCGGCTCGCGCGCCAGCACCTGGCGGATGTCGGCGAGGGAGGCGGCGTAGTCCTTGTTGGCGAAGTTGATGGTGGCGCGCCGATTCCAGGCTTCGACATAGTCGGGCTTGAGCTCGATCACGGCATCAAGCAGCTCGATCGCGAGCTTCACGTCCTTCTCGTCGACAGCGGCCTTCGCGCGGCTCATGAGCAGGTCGGCGGTGTCGCTGCCCGAGGCGAGCCAGAGCGCCCAGATGCGGCTTTCGACCAGCTTGGCGATGTCGGCGTCGGGCGCGACCTTGAGCGCCTCGAACAGGAAATCGAGGTTCTTGGTGCGGTCACCGCGCTGCACGCGCGGCAGCTTATCGGGAGGATCAACCCAACTCCCGGGCTCGGCCCGCACGGGGTGCGGCAGCACCAGCCCGGCGGCGAGAGCCGCAACCAAGGCCGGCATGGCGAGTCGGAGCCGCATGACAAGGAAGTCTAGAACTTCCACGCTGCAGCGCAACCTGGAAATTCATCCAGGTCATCAAAGGCTTGTGAGGCTGTTGCCTTAAATCAGCCCTGCCGGGCCTTGAACCGCGGCTGGGTCTTGTTGATCACGTAGACCCGGCCCTTGCGGCGCACGAGCTTGTTGTCGCGATGCCGGCCGCGCAGGGATTTCAGCGAATTACGGACTTTCATGGCACCAATTCCATGGCGCCACGCGCCAGATGTTTGAAGGGATTGCCCGGGTTCTAAGGGCACCCCGGTTGACTGTCAACGCGCCCGGAGGAACGAGAATGGTGGGCGCGACAGGGATCGAACCTGTGACCCCCTCCATGTCAAGGAGGTGCTCTTCCGCTGAGCTACGCGCCCGTTCCAGCGCGGTGCTATATCGGCTCGCCCTCGCAGGGGCAAGCTTCAGGGTAAGGCTCTGGCGCCGATCAAGACCGGCGCGTTTCAGGCCGCAAGCATCTTCTGCACCTCGTTGACGAGGTCGCGCAGATGGAACGGCTTGGACAGCACCTTGGCGTCCTTCGGGGCGTTGCTGTCCGGGTTGAGCGCCACGGCGGCAAAGCCCGTGATGAACATGATCTTGATGTCGGGATCGAGCTCGGCGGCGCGGCGCGCGAGCTCGATGCCGTCCATCTCCGGCATCACGATGTCGGTCAGCAGGAGCTCGAACGGCTCCTCGCGCAGGCGCCGATAGGCCGCCATGCCGTTATCGTAGTCGATCACCTCGTAGCCGGCGTTCTCCAGCGCCTTCACCAGGAAGCGCCGCATGTCGTTGTCGTCTTCGGCGAGCAGAATCTTCTGGATCGGCTGGGTCATGGGCAATGGCGACGGGGTCCTGCGGGGCGAGCTATCTATAAGCCGGGCTGGCGGTAAATATGGGGTGAACCCGGGGTGTGATCTTGGCAGAACCGCGCCCACATGGAAGTGTAGGGCAGAACATGTGGGGCGCGATAGGCCCTGCCTGGGCCGCCGACGGCAAGAACAGCAAGCAAAGACCAAGCAAGACAAAAGGGGCGCCCTGACCGCGATGAGCAATTCCGTGGAGGCCGAACTCGACCCCCCCTTCGAGATCATCGAGCCCGCCGAATGGCGCGCTCCCGTCGTATTCAATTCCCCGCACAGCGGGCGCATCTATCCGCGCGCGTTCCTCTCCGCCGCCAAGCTCGACCTTTCGACCTTGCGCCGCTCGGAGGACTCGCTCGTCGACGACCTGATTGCCGGCGTGGTCGCGCGCGGCCATCCGCTGATGCGCGTGCACTTCCCGCGCTGCTATGTCGACGTGAACCGCGAGCCCTACGAGCTCGATCCGCGCATGTTCGACGGCCGCCTCCCCTCCTTCGCCAACACCCGCTCGATGCGGGTCGCGGGCGGCCTCGGCACGGTCGCGCGCGTCGTCGGTGACGCCCAAGAGATCTACGACCAGCGTATCCCGATCGACGACGCGTTGCGCCGCATCGAGGGCCTCTACAAGCCCTATCACCGCGCGCTGCGGCGGCTGTTGACCCGCGTGCACCGCGACTTCGGCGCCGCCGTGCTGGTCGACTGCCATTCGATGCCGTCGACCGCCGGCACCAAGGACGACCGGCCGCGCGCCGACATCGTGCTCGGCGACCGTTACGGCACGAGCTGCGTCGGCATCGTGTCGGAGACGATCGAGCAGGTGTTCCGCGAGCGCGGCTATGCGGTCAGCCGCAACAAGCCGTATGCCGGCGGCTTCATCACGGAGCATTACGGCAACCCGGCCGCCGGCCTGCATTCGATCCAGATCGAGATCAATCGCGCGCTCTACATGGACGAGCGCCGCTACGAGCGGACCCCCTCGTTCGATCAGCTCTCGGCCGACCTCATGACGCTCGCCGATCGGCTTGCCGCCGTTCCGCTAGAGGAACTCAAGCCCTATCGCGCCGCGGCGGAGTGAGCATTTCGGCGAATTCACTTGACTTGCATAGCTGAAATGCGCGAAGCGCATTGGTAGCGCCAGACCAACTAACCGTCCGATTTCGCCCGAAAATCAAAAGAAAAAGGGCCGCTTGCAAGCAAGCGGCCCAAGTCTAGGGAGGAAACGCCCAAGGAGGGCGGCGGTACGCGACGCAAATCACGTACCGCGCTGCAATAAGATACACCGCAACGCACAAAACGCAAGTCCATAAATCCGAAAAACGCGTAAAGAACGTTCTCCGCCGGTAAACGCCGATAGCCGTGGCGCACTGGCAACACCGCGCCCAGCCCCGCTGAACTAGGCTTCGCACTGGTTGCCCGCCCCGGGTGTCTCGGATAGGCCGGGTCTCTCGAGGCCACCGGCAGACCCATGGCGCCCATCGATTTCTCGGCCTTCGTCGACGAGCTCGCGACCGTTTCGGGCGAGGCCATCCTGCCGTTCTTCCGCACCGCGCTCGGCGTCGAAGACAAGAGCCCCGACACCCGCTTCGATCCGGTGACGCAGGCGGACCGCGCCGCCGAACTCGCGATGCGCGCATTGATCAAGCGCGATTTTCCCGCCCACGGCATCATCGGCGAGGAATACGGCAATGAGCGCGCCGACGCCGAATACGTCTGGGTGCTCGACCCGATCGACGGCACGAAATCATTCATCTCCGGCATGCCGGCCTGGGGCTCCTTGATCGCGCTCACGCGACTGGGCGAGCCGGTGTTCGGCATGATGCATCAGCCATTCATTGGCGAGCGCTTCTCGGGCGACGGGGGAGCTGCGACCTATCGCGGGCCGGCCGGTGCGCGCGCCCTGCATGTGCGCCCCTGCGCGGGCCTGTCCGACGCCATCCTGTTCACCACGAGCCCGCTTTTGATGAACGCCGAGGACCGCGCGGCCTTCGGACGGGTCGAGAATGCCGTCAAGCTCTCGCGCTACGGCGGCGACTGCTACGCCTACTGCATGCTCGCGGCCGGCCATGTCGATCTCGTGATCGAGACCGGCCTCAAGCCGCACGACATCGCGGCCCTCGTTCCGATCGTTGCCGGCGCCGGCGGCGTCGTTACGACCTGGGACGACGCACCGGCGGCGGCCGGCGGGCGCATCATCGCGGCCGGCGACAAGCGCGTGCATCAGGCCGCGATGGCGATGCTCACTGCGCCGTGATGCCGGCCGCCTTGATGATCGGCCACCACTTCTCGATCTCGGC
>CAYZMR010000071.1:9492-15769 GCA_964479515.1 uncultured Hyphomicrobiales bacterium
ACTGCGCCGTGATGCCGGCCGCCTTGATGATCGGCCACCACTTCTCGATCTCGGCCTTGTGGAAGGCGTAGAGCGCCTCCGGCGTCTGCTGGTCGCGCGGGAAGATGTCCTGCGACAGGTCGACGAGCTTCTGACGCATGACCGGGTCGGCGAGCGTCTTGACGAGCGCATCGTTGAGCTTGGCAATGACCGCCTTCGGCGTGCCCTTCGGCGCCCACAGCGCATGCCAGAACGAGAAATAGAATCCCGGCAGCCCCGCCTCGTCGGTGGTCGGGATGTCGGGCGCGGTCGCGAGGCGCGTCTTGGCGGCAACCGCGTAGGCCTTGATCATGCCGCCGCGCACCTGCGGCAGCGACAGCGCCGGCGTGTCGAGCATCACGTCGAGCGTGCCGGCGACGAGGTCCTGCAACGACTGCCCGGCGCCGCGATAGGGCACCATCGTGAAGGTGGCGCCGATCGCCTTCTGGAACAGCAGGCCGCCGACATGGCTCGGCGTGCCGATGCCGGAATTGCCCTGCGAGATCTTGCCCTGATTGGCCTTGAGGTAGGCGATGAACTCCTTCAGATCGTTCGCCGGCGTCGTCTTCTTGCCGACGATGAGAAACGGCTGCGTCGCGATCAGGCCGATCGGCTCGAAGTCGTTGAGCAAGTCGTATTGGAGCGGATAGATGGCGCCGGTCGCGACGTTGGTGCCCCATTGGCCGATGCCGATCGTGTAGCCGTCGGGCGTCGCGCGAGCGACGCGGCCGACGCCGATGGTGCCGCCGGCGCCGGTCGTGTTCTCCACGATGACCGGAACGCCGAGCACCTGGCGCATGCCTTCGGCGACGAGGCGGCCGATCACGTCGGTCGAGCCGCCGACACCGAGCGGAACCACAAGCGTGATCGCACGCGCCGGATAGCCCTGCGCCGCGGCGGCAGCGCTCACGAGCGTTGCCGCGATGGCCGCGGCGATGAAAGCCAACTTGCGCATGACGAGCCCCTCCCGCGAACAGGTATCCCCGGCAGGTCGGCCCCGGCCTGTTCCATTTGCTTGATCCGATGATACCAGTGGCGGCGACCGCGTGACACTGCGGCCTCGGGAGGACGATGTGAGCAGCGCGATACAGATCCGGATGGGCGGATACGGCCCGTCGACGACGTCCTTCAGCCGCGGGCTCAAGCTGATCGGGGATCGGCTCGCGGCTGCGCTCGGCGATCAGGTCGACGTGAAGTACGTCTGGAACATCATGGATTTCGGCTACCGCGCCGAGGACATCCTGTGGCTCGTGGAGCACGGCATCCTGACGCTCGGCTATCAGTCGAGCAGCTACCTCACCGACCGCATCCCCGAGCTCGCGACCGTCGACCTGCCGTTCCTGTTCGCCAGCAACGCCGAAGCGCGCGGCGCGATGGACGGCGCGCTCGGCCGCTTCCTCGCGCGCAAGATCGAGGAACGCGTCGGCTACCGCATCCTCGGCTGGTACGAGAATGGCTTCCGCCAGGTATCCAATCGCCTGCGCGCGATCCGGGAGCCGGCCGACTTCTCCGGCCTGCGCATCCGCGTGCTCCCGAGCGAGGTGCAGAAGAAGACGTTCGAGCTGCTCGGCGCCGTCCCGCTGAAGCTCGACCTCACCGAGGCGATCGCGATGATCAAGGACGGCACGATCGACGCGCAGGAAAACCCGCTTGCAAACACCGTCACGTACGGCGTGCACAAGTATCATCACTTCCATACGCTGACGAACCACTTCTACATTTCGCGGCCGATCTTCGTGCATCGCGCCGCCTTCGACGCGTGGCCGACCGCCGTGCAGCAGGCCATGCAAGACGCGGTCAGCGAGGCGGTCGCGTTTCAGCGCGAGGAAGCGATCCGCGAGGACGCCGAAGCGCGCGCCGCGATCCTGGCGCAGGGCTGCGAGCTCGACACGCTGCCGCTTGCGGCGCATGAGGCGTTCGTGCGCGCGGTGCAGCCGCTGCACCATGAGGCGCAGCAGACGTATGGGAAAGAAGCGCTCGGGCTGCTGAATCGCGCCTAATCGTACAGCGGCGAGCCCGGCACGAAGGCGTCGAACGCCGCCCAGAACTGCTCGCGGTAGCGGTCCTGCTCCATCAGGAGCTCATGGCGCGCGCCCGGAACGACGAGATGCGATCCGGCGCGCAGGCGCACCGCGAACTCGCTGGTCGCGCGCGTCGATACGATCTGATCGCGTCCTGCCGCCACCAGAAGGAGCGGCTGACGCAGCCGGGTCGCATAGACCGGATTGGCGAATTCGTTCATCGCGCGAAACGCCGCGTCGAGCCAGGCGACCGTCGGCGAGCCGATGCCGAGCGCGGGATGCGCCTCCAATGTCGCGACCGTGCGGGCATAGCGCACGGGGTCGGAGGTCAGCGGGTTGCCGGCGAACGGCAAGGTCCCGATCGCGGTCGATCCGCCGCCCGGAATGAAGGACGTGCCGAAGCGTGCGATCCGCATCGCCTGTGAGCTCAAGCGCGCGAAGCGCGAGCCGGCGGCGCCCGACAGGTTGATCATCGGGGCCGACAGCACCATGCGGTCGAACCAGCGCCGGCCGTGCTGCGCGGCGCGGATCAGCACGGCCGCTCCCATGGAATGTCCGAGCGCGAAGTGCGGCGCCGGGCAGTCCGGCAGCACCACGTCCTTCACAAAGGCCTCGAGATCGGCGTCATATTCGGAAAAGTCGAACACATGGCCCTTGCGCGGGTTGTCCAACGCGCGCTCGGACAGTCCCTGCCCGCGCCAGTCGAGCATGGCGACCGCAAAGCCCCGCGCGCGCGCATCGCGCACCACCTCGAAATACTTCTCGATGAATTCGGCGCGGCCCTGGAATACGCACACGGTGCCCTTGCGGCCGGGGGGCGGGTCGAAGCGCGCATAGCGCAGCGACACCCCGTCCGAGGTCTTGACGGTTCCGACGACCGCGCCGTCGGGAACCGGATTGGCAGGGATTGAAATGAGTTGCATCGGATCGCAATGGAACAGGGTGCCGCCTTATAGCAGGGGATTCGCCGATCCGAACGCTGCTTTGAGCGCCCTTGAACACGCCGAGAGGCGTCCCAAATAGAGTGTGCGCCGGCCAATCCAGGCGGCGCATTCCCCGGTCCGGCCCTCGGGCGGACCTTATGCATGTCGCTTTATGGAGGATATGCCATGCGAACTTTCGATCTTGCTCCCCTCTATCGTTCGACCGTCGGCTTCGACCGCCTGTTTTCGATGCTCGACGGCATCGGCCTTGACGCCGCAGTGCCCACCTACCCGCCCTACAACATCGAGCGGACCGGCGAGAACGCCTACCGGATTTCGGTAGCGGTCGCGGGCTTCGGCGATAGCGAACTCTCCATCGAGGCGAAGGAGAACACGCTCACGATCCGCGGCGATAAGCAGGAAAAGACCGACGAGAAGAAGGGCGAGGTGCTCTATCAAGGCATCGCAGCCCGCGCCTTCGAGCGGCGCTTCCAGCTTGCCGACCACGTCCAGGTGACCGGCGCGACGCTGGTGAACGGGCTGCTGCACGTCGACCTCGTGCGCGAGATCCCGGAGGCCAAGAAGCCGCGCCAGATTCCGATCGGCGGCGGCAAGCAGAACGGCAACGGTCAGGTGCTCGAGGCGAAGGCCGCGTAATCAGGCGGCTTCATCGACACGAATGAATGGGAGCGCCCCGGTCAGACCGGGGCGCTTTTCTTTTGGATCGGTCGCTGAACTCAGTACAGCGGATTGATCGGCGGCGTTCCGGGCTTTTCGGCCGGGGCCGCTGGAGGCGTCACGCTTTGCGGAGCCGTGGTTGTGGAAGTTGGCGCTAGCGGCGTGACCGCGCCGGGCTCGGTCTTTTTGGCCGCCGCCTCCGCGGCCTCCGGCCGCTTGCGCGGCAGCGGTGGCTTCGCGGGCGTCGCCGGCGTCACGGTCGCGGTGGCGGGCTTTGCCGGCCGCCGCGCGACGTCCGGCGGCAAGGGCGAGCCGGGCGGCGTTACGGCGGCGGAGCGCGGCGGCGGTTCGGCGCCAGGATAGCCGGGGGCAGGCGGTCCCGCGGGGGGCAGACCCGCACGCGGCGCCATCCGCGGCGCGGCCGGTGCGAATTCATCGTCATCGTCCGGTGGCGGCGATGCGTAAGGCCCCGGTCCGTAAGGCCGTCCGGCCCTATAAGGGCCGCCTTCAACGGGCAGCGGTGCACCGGCCGGCACAGCCGGCGCAACTGAGACGATCTCGCCTCTCCACGCATCGACCGTGACACGAACGATCCGCCCGTATTCGTCGGACGCGCGCTGGACGAACAGGCGGCCGCTGCGGACCGGCGGCCCGACCGGATCGAGGCCCATCGCCTCGACCAGATAGGCGATCTGGTGCGGACGCAGCTCGCCGTTCACGGTTCTGTCGCGCTCCCAAAGCGGCTCGCGGTTCGGCCCGTAGAAACGGCCCTGGTCGGGCCCCCACAGCGGTTGCGCCGACGCGACGGCCGTACTCGCGACGACGCTTGCAAGCGCTAGCGTGAAGAGCCTCATCGAACACCTCCAACGCGGCGTGACAACGCCATGGATGCCGCCCGGCAGGAACTTCGCCAATGAATCGGGCGGCGCTTGGGCGCTCCTGAGGCGTTACTGGGCACGCACGATGGTAAGGAACCTGTCGACGTCCTCCTTGGTGGTCTGGAACGAGGTGACGAGCCGCACGAGCGTCGCGCCGGCGCCGATCGTAACGCCGCGCGGCAGGCTCTCGCTCTTCCACGGATAATAGGCGGCACCAGCGGCCTTGAGCCGCTTGTCGACTGCCGCCGGCAGTGGCGCGAAGACCTCGTTCGCCTCGACCGGCCACACCGGCGCCGCGCCCGCCTCCGCCAAGCCCGCGCCAAGTGCGTCCGCCATCGCGTTGGCGTGGCGCGCAAGCTCGAGCCAGAGGTCGCCCTCGAGATAGGCCTCCATCTGCGCCGCGATGAAGCGGTGCTTGGAGAGGAGCGCGCCGCCGCGCTTGCGCCGGTCGGGCATGTTGGCGCCGCGCCTGGGATCGAAGAACACGACCGCCTCGGCACCCATCGCGCCGCCCTTGGTGGCGCCGAACGAAAGCGCATCGACGCCGGCTTTCCAGGTCGCCTCGGCGGGCGAGACGTTCATGCGCGCGAGCGCATTGCCGATGCGCGCACCATCGACATGGACCGCGAGCCCGCGCTGATGCGCGATGTCGGCGAGTTCCTTGATCTCGGCCACACGATAGATCGTGCCGCTCTCGCTCGCCTGCGACAGCGAGAGCACGCTCGGCGAGACGTGATGCGGACCGCCCCACTGGCCGTCATCGAGCGCGGCGCGCAGCGTCGCCGCCGAGATCTTGGTCCCCTCCCCGGCAAGGCCTGCGAGCTTGATGCCGCCGCCGAAGAACTCCGGCGCGCCGCACTCGTCGGTCGCGACATGCGACTCCGCGTGGCACAACACCGCGCCCCAGGGCGGCGTCAGGTGCGCGAGCGCCAATGCGTTGGCGGCCGTTCCGGTCGGAACCAGGAACACCGCAACCTCGCGCTCGAACACCTCGGCGAAGCGCTTCTCCACGCGCTTGGTCAGGTCGTCATTGCCGTAGCCGAGCACATAGCCGGCGTTGGCGCGCGAGATCGCGTCCAGGATCGGCGCCGCAATGCCGGCCGTGTTGTCGCTTGCGAAGTTCATCGATCAAGTCTCCCGGCATGCGCGTCCCAGGCGCCGCTACGCTGGAACAATGCAATTCTGTTGCGCTGCGGCATCTTCCATGGTCCTCTTGTTACGTGCCGGGAGCGGGCGGGGCAACAAACGGCAAGGAGACGGTGAATTTCGCGCCGCGCGCTCTTGCCCAAGTGGCAAGATTTGGGCATATTAGGACAGCATTGCTGTCCCAATTCACAGCCCGCCAGCGCGGGCCAGTGGCAGGCAAACGGCAAGCGGTCCCGTGAGGGGCCGGCGAGCGGCTCAAAGCCGCCCCTCACGCGAAGGCTCGGAATTTGCATCGCGGCCTGTGCCGCGAGCGCGGACGGTGCGCCGGGCCGGCTCCAACGCCGGTCGGATCAACGGGGTAGACGATGAGCACGCAACGGTTCGACCAGGTGGGATTGGGGCCGAGCGCTTCGCCTGCGGAGCGGACCGTGAACGATTCCGCGCCGACGTTCCCGCTCTGGCCTGGCGTGCCGGAGCAATATGGCCTTTACGATCCGCGCCTCGACAAGGACAGTTGCGGCGTCGGCTTCATCGCCGACATCAAGGGCCGCAAGTCGCACAAGATCGTCGAGGATGCGATCGCGATCCTGTGCAATCTCGAGCACCGCGGCGC
>CAYZMR010000072.1:0-15549 GCA_964479515.1 uncultured Hyphomicrobiales bacterium
GCGTGCTCGCTGACGGTGAACTCGTCGTCGAGCTTGATCCTGCCTTCCTTGATGGCATGCATGACGACTTCGACGGTCATCAGTTTCGACATGCTGGCCGGCGGATTGAGCTTGTCGGCGCTCTTCTCGAACAAGACTGTGCCGGTGTCGGCGTCGATCAGGATGGCGTAAGGCGCGCTGATCTGGAACGCCGCGTCGTCCTTCTTCGGTGCTTGCGCGGCAGCCGGCGAGGCGGCAACAGCGATGACGCCCACAAGCGCGGCGACCATGGCTGCCTGTCGCAGCACGAGCCTGAGTGATGGCGAGGCCGGCATCCGACTGCTCCGCTGGGCGCGCCTGCACGCCCCGCTCAGATGTAACGATCCGGCCATGGGCTTGCCAAGCCCATTCGGCAATGTCGAGGCGCGCCCCGCCGGCCAGGCGGGCACCTGAAAACCTAGCAATTATGGTGGTTTGGCCCGGCGGCCGAACCTGATTGTCGAAAACGTGTGGATCGACGGCTCAGTAAAGGCCGCGGCCGGTCGTCAGAGCCAGCGAGCCGTCCTCGCGGGCAGGCGCATAGGCGCTGACCGGCGAGACGGTCGAGGGTGCCGGCGGATCGGCGAGCGGCGCGGTTGCGACCGTCTCGGTCGACGGCGGACGTCGGGCCTCGAAGGTGCGCGCACGCAGGAACGGCGTCGGCTCGCTCGGCACGCGATCGTCTTGCCCCAGATCGTAAGGTCGCTCCTGCGGCACCGGTGTGCCGCTGCGGATGACCGGGCTGGACCGGAACGGCGCGTCGCCGAAGATCGAAGACCGGCTCGCCATGCGGATATTGGCCGGCGCGGGTGCCGGATCGCCGTCGTCACGCAGCGTTGCCGCCAGTTGCCGGTCGTCGCTACCCTCGATCGGCGCCGCGCCGACATATTCGACGCGCACGCGCGTCGTTCCGCGGTCCTTGTAGCCGAGCAACTCGGCGGCCTTGGCCGAAAGGTCGATCTCACGCCCTTGGTGATACGGCCCGCGATCGTTCACCCGCACCACCAGCGAGCGGCCGTTGGCGAGGTTGGTCACCCGCGCATAGCTCGGCATCGGCAACGTCGGATGCGCGGCCGAGATCGCGTTCATGTCGTAGATTTCGCGGTTGGCGGTGAGGCGGCCGTGGAAATCGTCGCCGTACCACGAGGCGAGGCCTTCGGCGCGGTAGCGGACGTTCTCTTCCGGCACATAGGTTCGGCCGGCGACCGTATAGGGCTTGCCGACGCGATAGAGGCCGGTGCCCTTCGGGATCGGCTGACCCGGCTCGACCACGCGCGGGCTCGCCGAAACGCCGAGCTTCGGGTCAAGCCGGCTGACGCGCGAACTCGACGAGCAGTTGGCAAGCGCGAGGCAGCCGAGCGCAACCACGCCCAGCCGCGCGGCTACTGCCGCTTTGTCCCCGTACCCCATTCGCGAGGCTTTCCCCGTATCGTGCAGACCGCCTGCCGGGCTGCCATAGGGTCGACCCCTACCCTATGGCGGTTAAAATAGCGCCGTTCGGCGACAAGGCAAACGCCAAGTCGTTCCGGGTGGTAAACGGGTGCTTGCGACTCTGTGGCGGCAGTAAGGCGGCGCGCTTGCCAATGTCTCGTCGGCAGCACAACTGAATCGCGTTGATCGAGGACACGCATGATGGCGAACCCACCGGCCGACGGCACCGCCCCGCGCAGCGAACCGGAGATCATTCCGCCGGATCGAACGCGCGGCGAGCAGCGGCGCGGCGCGTCCCGCATCTTCGTCTCGATCGAGGATGGCGGGCAGCAGCACATCCACGTCACGCGTCTCGGACCTTTCGCCGCGATCCTGCTGGCGCTGCTGTTCGGCGTCATCGGGATCGTGCTCGCGGTTCTGTTTGTCGGAACCGTGCTGATCATTGTGCCGGCGATCATCCTGATCGTGTTCGCGCTGATCGCCGTTGGCATCCTGCGGAACCGTTTCGGCCGGCGCGGGCCGGTTTGAGGATCACCGCGCCGCGCTGTCGAAGGCGAGCCCGCTTGACCCCTCGCCACGTCCGATGCCGACGCGCCGTGCCACCCAGCGCAGGCGCTTGCCGTCCGCGGTGCGCGCGAGATGCGGAACGCGGGTGACGCGGACGCCTTCGCGCGGGACTTCCTCTTCCTGCAGCGTGAACGGCGTTGGTGCCAGCAGCCGCCCGAGCGCTTCGTCTTTGTCCGTCATCGTGCCGTTCTTCAGGATGAACCCTCCCCTCCCGGTCGTCGGGACCGGAACCAGGGGAATCCAGTTGAGCGGCACGGATGTCTCCAGCGTGTATTGATAATCGGCGCCCTTGCGCATGGGCCGTGCCGGCGGGTTGGCGCGCGGCTCATCCGACCGACTGCGCGGATCGCCGGATACGCTCTGCACGGTCTTCTCCACCGCCCAGGCCATGTGCACGCCTTCGTCGCGCAGCATCACCACGTCTTCCAGGACGCGTCCCGCCACCGGCGCGTGCGTCGCCGGCGCAACGAACAGGCCCGGCAAGGTCGCGTCCGGCTGGCCGGCGACCGCGATCTCGAACAGCCGGAAACGCCCGCTGCGGCGGGTGTCGTCGGCCGCCGCGACCTGGCGCACTTCGCCGAACGTCGTCGTGTAGGTGAGCTTGGTGACCTGCGTGAGGCTGCCGTAGTCGACGTCGACCGGCACCACGAACCAATCGTTGCCGTAGATCATCGCGAATTCGGCAAAGCACAGCCGCGCGGGGTCATGCGGCTGCACCTCGAGCGCGCCGAAGTTCACCTCTCCGTCCTCGAACTGCCAGAGCCGGTCCGCCGGCATGCCGGCATAGCGCAGCGGCGCGGCGATGACGTTCAATTGGCGCGCTTGGTCGGCTGCGCCGGCCGGCTCGCTGGCGATATCGAGGTGGCTGCCGACGCTGTGGTCGAACGCGTACCAGTCGACGCCGTCGCTGTCGTGCGAGGGAGCGGTCAGCACGCGTTGCGTGGCGCCGCTGCCAAGGCGCAACGAGAACTGGTGTTCGAGCCGCTGCGGGTTCCAGGCGTCGGCGGCGTCGGCCTGGCGCGGCGAGACGCTGCCGCGATACCAGGCAAGCCACGCCTGCGCGGTCGCGGTGGCGGCCGCGCTCGCGCCTGCGACCGATGCGAGGCCCGCGGCTCCGGTTTCCAGCAGGGCTGCCGCCTTCTCGCCGTCCGGACACGAGAGCGCGAGCGTCGCGAACAGGCGCGGCGCCTGGGCCGCCTCCCCGGCATTGAACAAAGGGCACTTGGAGAGCAGGTTCGCGCGCGCATCGACCCCGGCCGCGGTGAGCCGCGCGACCAGCAACGCGCCCGCCTCCGCGCGCTGGCGCAGGCCCGGCCCCTGCGCCGCCGGCGGCTCGCGTTCGACCACCGGGTCGATCGGATCGTCCGCGTTCCACGCCCGAACCGAGGCTGCGCCGCCCGGCGCGCCCGGTTGCCACGCGGTCACGCGCGCGCTCGTCGTCTCGACATGCGCGGTCAGCGGCGTGCCGGCATCCTCGCCGTGGAATTCGCCGAACTGCCATTGTCGCGCCAGCAGCCAGAGCGGATCGTGCACGCGCGCTTCAAGGCCGGGAGCCGGATCGCCGCTGCGTGATTGCGGTTCGAGCCGCGTCCAGCCCGGCGGTTCGAGCGCGATCACCCTCAGCGCCGCGGGAAGCGGCCGCACCGTGAGCGCATTGATCGCGGTCATCGCCTCATCCTTCCTTGATGTAGGCCATCATGGCCTCCGGCTTCGCCGCGACTTGGAGCGTTGCCGCGAGGTCGAACGCCTTTTCGCCCTGCAGCGACCAGCTCTGCTCGTACAGCGCCGGAAGGAGACGCGCCGCTCCATTGGTGCGTTCGAGCGTCACGGCGCGGATCTTGGCGAGGTCGAGCGTGTCCTCGAGCAGGTCGATCATGGCGGGCGTGGTCCAACGCTGGTCGTCTGGCGCGACCGCGAGCAACAGCGCCTGCGGCGCGCGCGCGACCGGCGTCATGGCGTTGAAGGCGACGCCGGTCGTCTGGCGTGCGTCGACGGGAGATCCCGCCGCCTCGCCGCGCTGCGCGCGGATCGGCAGCACTTCGACCCATTGGTCGAGCACAAGCGCGAATGTGGGCTGGTTCGGGCCGTAGGCGCCGGCGACGTCCAGCACATAGCTGCTGACCGCCGTATCTGGCGTCGGTGTATTGGCGGCAAGCGCGCCGTCGATCCAGCTCGTTGGCGGCACTTTGCCGGGACCCGCAAGCTGGGCAACGCGCGGCGACGGCGGATGCCCGACCGCTTCGGCGAGCAGCGCAGCCTCGGCGTAACGCCGCACGCCATCGCGCACCGACGCAAGGTCGGCGAGGAAGGTCCGCACCGCCGCCACGTCGGCGCCGGGCGGCGGCGTGGCCAGCGCCGCATCCCAGCCGTCGGGCGCCGTGTTCGCCGCAATCGCCGGCAGGATCCAGAAGCCGTCGCCGAACAGGGCCTGGCCGGCGGCCGTGATGGTGCCGGACGTCGCGGGTTGGCCGAGCGCGGCCTCGGCGACGGTCAGTCGCCGCGTCGCCTCCGCAAACGCCAGATGCGCGAGCGCGCTCAGGTCGTCGCTGCCGGTCGACGGCGCGACGATGCCGTATTCGGCGAGCGCCTCGATCGCCGAGCCGAGCGCCGCCGCGGTGACGGTCGCCTGCGTCAACAGCGTGCCGAGTGCGGCGGTGCGAAGCTGCAGCAGGTCGTGGGCGTTTTGAGCGCGCCCACGCGCCTCCGCGAGCGCCGCGGCGGTGATCTGCCGTGTCGGAGGCGCCGAGGGACCGCTCGCGCTCGGCAGGACCAGATCGAGCGGCGTCGCGGGACGTGCCGCGACCAGGAGCGCACGCAACGACGCGGCCAATTGAAACACGTCGCCGATCGCCCGTTGGCTGGCCGGCCAGCCGGCGGCGCGCGTCTCGGCGAACGCGGTCGCGGCCGGCAGCGCCGGCAGGTGTGCGCGCAGCCGCCGCTCGAAGCTGGCACGATCCGCGGCGTCATAGATCAGATCGAGCGCACACAGACCGGACGACGCGAGCATGATCGGTGCGTTCTGCGCATCCATCGCGACCACGATCGTCGCCGCGTCTCCGAGCCGCTCCGTCGCCCACGCCTCCAGATGCGGCTCCGCTGCAGCCCGCGCTCGGCTCGCGTTCCATGATCCGGTGCCGGCCGCGACCAGCATCAGCGCGTGCGACACCGGCAGGCCGCTCGACGGCGTGGTCAACACCTGCGGCTTCGGCGGGACGGCGTCGCCGGTGCCTGCCGCATCGAGTGCCGCTGACGCCCGCGCCATGTTGCCTTGGACCATCTGATGGACCGACTCGGCGAGCATCAGGCTGCTGACGGAGTCGATGATCTGCGCGGCGTCATCCAATATCTTGGTGATCTTGGGCCAGTCCGCCCCCGTCGACATCCAAGCGCCAAGCGTCAGATAGGGATTGTCGGTCGGCGTCTCGTCGAGCTTTTGGCGGATATTGGAGCCCGATTTGTAGAGGTTCACCAGCGCGACGCCGTCGGTGATGTTGTTGGCCGTGACGGTTTCGAGCGCGGCCGGGTCCAGGGTGTCGCCGCGATCCGTCAGCTTGCCCTGGAAGCGCGGCGCGATCTTGCGCAGCGAGAGGATGAAGCGATCGAGCCCCTGCTCGTGCATGGCGCGCTCGATCCTGTAGCCAACGAGCGCGCCAAGCGGCTGGCCCTGCCGCGTGCCGTCGACGATATGCATGGAATCGCGCACGCGGGTGCTCGTGAGGTCGAACGTGAGCGCGCCATCCCCGTTGGTGTCGGGATTGTGCGACAGGTAGGCGCTGCGCAACACGCCCGCCGTGACCGCATGGGTGAGGCTCGGCGCGTGGATGTATCCGCCGTCGAGATCGCGCTGGCCGGTTGGATCGATGTTCTCGACCCAGCCATAGGCGCCGATCGATAGGCCTTGGGGATGAGCTGTTCGCCGCGTCCGCCGGCGGCTTTCCACCAGCGCGGTCAGCCACGCATCCACGCGATGCGACGCGATGTCGAGCGACTCGGCGAACAGGATCTGTCGCTCGTCGAGACCGGTCGTGGCGATATCGGCGAGCGCCGCGCTGAGCTCATTGAGGCGCGCGCGCGCGTCGAGCCAGGCCTGCAGCGCGAAGCCGCTGAGCTGCGCGCGGTTTGCCGCCGCCGTGCTGCCGATCGCCATCTCGGCGAATGACTGCCGGAACGCGCCGACCGGCTGATATTCGATCAGCGTCGGCGTCGCGGGTGCAGCGATCGCTCGCCGTACGCGCGCGGCCGTGTCGGCCAGCGTTTTCGGCGCGACGGTGTCGGCGCGCGCCGCGAGCGCCAGGATCTGCTCGCGGTCGTTGGCCGCAAGCCCCGGTACCTGCGCGACGATCGTGGCGATCTGGCCGGAGGCGCCGTTGCGAATGACGTCTTGGCTGGCGCGATCCCATGCGAGCCCGATCAGGACCTGGAGCACGCTGACCGCACCCGGCGATTGGCCCGCGATCGTGGCCTTGATGAAATCCGGATCGGAGTTGTCGACCATCGGCAGCGGCAGCGGCAGGCTCTTGCTGGCGAGCGTGCCGACGGAGAGCACCGACGAGGCGTTGGCGATCAAGTCCGCCCAGATCATCTGCTCGATCGTGGTCTGGATGAAGGCGTCGCTGGTCGAACCGCCTGCCGCCTGCGTCATCAGCCCGACGAGCGGACCGGCCACGACCGGACGCACGCGCAGGCCCTCCGAGACGGCCGTCGAGCCGAGAAGATCACCGAGGATCGTGTCAACGGCGCCCTGCCCGACCTGCGGCACGTTGGGCAGACAGCTTCGCCACTTGGCGCGGATACGCCGCAACAGGTCGAGCAGGCCGCTCTCGAACGTTCCCTCGACCGGCGACCAGCGCTTGTCGAGGCTCGAGACCGGCAGCACGCCATAGGGCTGGTCGCCCACGCGGATCGCCGGCATCGGGCCACGGCCGCGCACCACGTCGCGATGCAGCACGCGCGCTGCTTCCCGCGTATCGTCGGAGAGCGTCGCCCCGTTGGCGCCGACCTTGTTGATCTTGTCGAGGAAGCTGCCCCAGGACGGCCCCCAGATCGCGATGTTCATCGACTGGGCGCGCGACTGCTCGCGTTCGCCGGCGTGATCGAGTTCCGCGAGCGCGGTCGGCGCAAGGCCAAGCGCCGCGGCCAGCACCGCGGCGTTCGAGGATGCGTCGGGCGCCGGCAGCGGGTCGCGCGCGGGCGCAAGCGGCGCGATGGCGCTTTGCCAACCGGCGCGGTCGGTCTCGGTGTTGTTGGTCGGCGTGCCCTGCGGCACGAAGGCCAGTCCGTCGCCGCACCGGTGCGCGTCGAGCAGGGCGGCAAGCTCGCTCGCCGCCGCCGCGGGATCGAGACTGACCCGGACGCCGAAAACCAACAGCCGATCGACGCGCACGCCCGGCCGCTTCAGCGTGACGGTCACCGCCATGCCGATGCGCTCCGCCTCCGCATAGTCGACGAGCCATTCCCGTCCGGCCGCGACCTTCACGCCGTTGACGACCTTGAGGTCCGAGCCGTCATCGGCGTAGAGCGCGACCGGCACGGTCGCGGCGACCGGGTTGCCGACTTTGCTGGCACTGTCGGTACCCTGCACGGCGACGACGGTGAAGCGGTCCGGCAACAGCCGGGCAAACGCACCGGTCCGCGTCAGCGGCGTCGGCACCGCGAAGGCTGGCGATGGATCAGTCTGTCGCCGCGCGATGTTGGTCGGTTGGGTCGCGAGCGCGACAGCGAGCGCGCGGCGGCGCCCGACCGCCGCGACGAATGCGCTCCACGCCGTGTCGGTATCCGCGCTGCGCCAGACCGCCGTCCAATAGGCGACCGCTGCCGCGTTCTCGGCGTCGGTGACGCCGCGGGCGACCTGATCGATGTGGATGTCGTCGGGAAAGATGCGCACCCGCAGCGAGGCGCGATCGGCGCTGTAGCGCGTCTCGAGTCGGACCGGAAGCAGCAGCAGCGGCAGTTGCGGATCGGCGTCACACGCATCGATGGTCGCGATCAACCGTCCGATCGTGTCGCGCGCCGAATTGTCGATCTGCGTCAGGGCAGCGGCATCCTGCGCGCGCTGCTTTGTCACCTGATCGAGCTGAGCGCGGGCCGCCGCGGCGCCCGCAGTGTCGCCCACGAGCGCGCGCTGTGCGATCTG
Organism: uncultured Hyphomicrobiales bacterium; assembly: GCA_964479515.1. Classification (GTDB taxonomy): domain Bacteria; phylum Pseudomonadota; class Alphaproteobacteria; order Rhizobiales; family Xanthobacteraceae; genus PALSA-894. The sequence goes on from CAYZMR010000072.1 coordinate 8,150, forward strand.
CGCCCGCAACGCGGTCTGTTGCGCGGCCTGCTGCGCGATGCTCGCGACCTTGCCGGCGCGCTGCGCGGTGAGCGCCGCGGCGCTGTTGCGAAGATTGGTGAGCGCGGGGCTGTCGGGCATGGCGCTCAACTCGTCGTCTTGATCATCGACGCCGCGTCGAACGCGGCGCGTACCGGGTCGTGCAGCAGCGTTCTGGCAATGATCGCCGCATTGCCCGGCCAGCCGGTGGACGGCGGATCGCTGTCGGGATCGGAGATGGAAACCGGATGGCCGAGCGCGCCGGGCGAAAGGAACCGTCCGAAGGCGAGCGCGCCGAGGTCGGTCCAATGCATGTCGGCGCGCTTGAGCGCGCCCGTCTGCGGGTCACCGAGCTCGAGGCTGAAACGCGGCGCGCTCGGATGCTCGGCGACGAGGAACCACCACGACTCGTTGAGCGCTTGCGTCTCGGTCAGATCGAACCCGACCAGGCGGAAATTCGGATCCAGCGGCACGTCGAACAGGATCGCGCCCTCTTGGCCCTTTGCCGGCGGATCGCTGAACACCGGAACGCTCTGTCCGCCCGCCTGCTGGCGCGATTGTTCGCGGACCGCGACCACGATCGCGTCCGGGTAGCGGCGGAACAGTTCGCCGCGCATGACCAGCACCAGCCGGCCCTCGGTCGCCGTGCCGCTATGGGCGATGTGCGTGCTCAACGGCGTCGGCGGGAAGCGGTTGATGTCGGTCGTCAGTTCGTCCGTGCTCTCGTCCCAGAAACGGCGGAAATAGGTTCCGCGCTGATCGGTCGGATAATCGCGCCACAAGAGTTCGCGTCCCATCTCGTCCGACAGACCAATGAGAAATGCCTCGGTGAACGCCGGATTGGTGAGCAGCACGGTGACGAAGTCGGGGTTGGGGATGGAGCCGAGACCCGGAACCAGCCAATCGTGGCTGTAGTCGTAAAGCGCCTGATACATCGGCCGATCGAAATGCGGCGCCGCCATGATCGGCGTGATCATGCCGTCGTCGAACCATGTCGCCGCCAGCCAGCTTGGCAACTGCTTGAAGCGTGACTTGGCGTAGGCCGTCGCCGTCACGGCCGGCGCCACCGCGCCGAGCAGCGCCGCGCGCGACAGCGTCAAGGCTGGACGATCCGGCGTCGGTTTCATGCCGGAAACGCCCAATCCGGCGGCGAACTGCGACAGCGCGGTCGCGATCGTGCCGAATGCAACACTCTTTGCACTGGCCATCGCGCTGGTGAGCAAGCGGGCCTCGGCATTTTCGAACCGATGCAGCGCGTCGGGAGCCGCGGGCGCGGTCACCGCGGCCGTAACATGCGCGCCAAGGTTCGCCGGTACGGCGACCTGCACGTTCGCGGCCGCCGCGCTCGTGGTCGCGCGCGCCGCGATGACGGCGCGATTGGCCGCGATCGTGCCGCCGAGGGTCGGTCCGTCGACATGGCCGACATTGGGAACCGCGGCGGCGGCCGGCGGCGCGAAGGCAAGCTTGTCGTTGATGCGCTGGACGCTCAGCTTCGCGTTCTGAGCGACGTCGCCGGTCCCGCCATTGGCGATGCCGACGAGGAGCGGCGCCACCGCCTCGGCGCGCACGCCGTCATTGGCGAGCCGCGTCGGCGCGGCATCGATCTCCTGCTGGATCTGCTTGGCGGCGAGCGTCGCAAGATCGATGGTGCCGGACGGCACGCGCCAACTCGCCACGGGTGCGAGGACGCGGTCGGCGGCATTCAGGGCGCCAGGCGCGCGGGTGAGCTTTTGCGCCGCGGTCTGGAGCGCACTCTGCGTCGGCACGCCGAAGGTCTTGGCGACCACGGCGATCGAAATCGCCGCAATCCCGCTGCTCGACAGCGACGACACCCCGTCGGGTTCCACGTAGGTCAGGCGCATGTCCTTGAATGTGTTGGCCGCGGCGAGGAGCTGGCGCAGCGCCGCGACGTTGGCGGCAAAGCGTGCGACCGGTCCGCGCACGCGCGTCGCGCGGCGGAACGCGCCGGTCATCGCGGCCGGCGGCACGCGGCTGCGCGCGACCACGCCCGCGACCGTCAGCGCAGAGCCGCTCATGCGGATCTTGCCCTGGACGCCGCGCATCATCTGCGCCAATTCGCCGAGCGCGAGCGTCGCGACGTTCCGATCGATGACCGATTGGCCGAGAAAGCGGCCGAACTGAATGCGCCTGAGCACCTGATTGGCCGCGTTGACGTCGCCGACCTGCTGCCACGCGGCCTGCATCAGCGGCTCGCGGTCCTTCTGCACGACGCGTGTGCCGAGCCCCGCGATGATGCGGTTCGTCGGCGCGGTATTGAGGGCCGAGAACCAGTCCTGGTCGGCCGCCGCCACCGAGGCCGGCGGAGTGCCGAACACAGTGCCGATCGTTCTCTGCGCGCGCTGATACTGCGCGTAGATGCGCGGGCCGACCCGCGGCAGATCGGCGGTTCCCGCGCCCGCGTCGAGGATCGAGCGGAGCGTGTCGCGGGTCGTCGCCGGCCAAGCGCTTTGCTCCGGGTCCGGGCCTTCACCCGGGCTCGGCGCCGGCGAGACCAGCGCACACTTGAGCACCTGGATTTCGCCCTGCGCGCCTTGCGGCAGCGTCGGCATGCCGCCACGCGGATCGCCGGCGTCGATCATGCGCCGGCCGATCTGCCAGGGAGCCGGTATGTGAGCAATCCTCTCGGCCAGCGATTCGAAGTCGCCCGCCGGGGCGGTCGAGAAGCGCCAGGTGTCGTAGACCGGCAGTGTGATCTGCTTGTCGTCGTCATTGGCGGCGCGCGTCCAGGCCAGCCCGAGCGTGCCCGGATCGCTGCTTCCAAGTCCCGCCTTAACGCCGCAGTCGAAGGTCGGCACCAGGCACGCGATATAGCTCGTGTTGGGGTCGAGCTTGCGCGGACAGAGGATGCGCGACAGGTTCACCATCGCGTAGTCCTCGGTCAGCCGGTCGTCGGCGGCCGGCTTTCCGTCGGGGGTCAGCGCCTTGTCGGGCGGACCGATGAGTTGCGCATGCGCCCATGCCCAGGCGTCGCTAAGCGGCTGCAACTCGCTCATGCGCGTCACGAGCTGTTGCGGCAGACCGGTCGGGCCCGGCTGCAATTGCGCACGCGCGACGTCGCACACGACGAGCGCCAGCCACGGCTGCAACCGGTCGTTGGCATCCGGCGCGGTGGGGGAAAACAGCCAGGGCAATTCCGGCCGGTTGAACTCGATATGCGGCAGGAAGTTCTCTTCCGCGCCGGACGTGTTGGGCGCGGGTACGCGGCGCACGATCTCGGCCGCGTCGATGCCGACGACATCGCCCGGCCCGCGCAAGGTGACCGTTTTCTGAACCGTCTGCGACGGAACGCCGTCGCCCTGCACGGTGACCTCGATTGTCGCGGTCGCGCGCGTCCCGGATGCTGGCGCCGTCACGGCGGCCGCAAGCCCACTGCGCACCCACGGCAGGAACGTGTATTCGCCGAGCTTGGTGTTTTCCGGAACGAACGGAGTCGTCGGCGCCAGCACGAATGCGTCCGCGACGAAGTTCTTGGCGCTGCCGAGGGAGTTGCTCATGCGGCGAACCCCACGGCGACGAGTTGCAGCTTGTTGTCCTGCCCCTCGGGCAACGTATCGATCAGCCGTGCCGCCTCGGTCGTGGTCATGACGGCGGGCACGCCGGCCGGCTGGGTCATGTCGTCACGCCGCAGAATGCTGACGCGACCCGCGTCGTTAAGCGCGATGAGCCCGAGATCGACACTCGGGCGCACCGGCAGATAGGCGTTGCGGGCTTGTCGCAGCCCGGCCGCGACCGCGGAGTTGCGCGTCGCGCCGCCCGCCAGCGCCGCCATAGCCCATTTCATCCGCGGCAGCGAGACGACGCTGGGCGGAAACACCGTATGCCATTCGTAGACGACGCCGGTCTGCGCGCCATTGACCGCGCCCTTCGAGGCGCCTAGCCGCATGCCACAGGGGAATTCCTCGAAGTCGGGGCGTGCGACCTGCTGGTCCGCGCTCATCTCGATGAAATGCCCGGGAGCGAAATCGTCCGTCGCGTGAGACACCACCGCGGCGTCCTGCCCGCCGACCTTGGGATCGGCGAGATTGACGCGATGGGTATCGACCGCGGCCGAGCCGATGCGATCGATCGTGATTTCGAGCGGCACCAGCAATTGCTTGGCTTCCAGCGCGCCAAGCGGATGGACGAGCAGCGGCGTCGTGTCGTCGGCGACGAAACGCGCGATCATGTCGGCGCCGGCAGGGAGCTGTGCGGTCCAGGCGGCGTCCTCGCTCAAGGCCGCATGCACGATGTCGACTGGCGAGACGGTCGGCTGCGGCGTCGTGTCGTGGTCGCCCCACTCGATCGGGCCGATGTCGAGATGCGCGGTCCAGAACAGGATGTCGACGCTGGCGGTGCCTTCGAGATGCCAGGGCTTCATGCCCGACAATTCGCCGTGGAACGAGACACCCGCGACGGTCTCGCCGAAGGCTTTGATCTCGACGCTGGCATCGATCAGGAAATCGAACGCGATGCGCGGCGACCATTGGAACAGCGCGTCGACCGAGAGCGAGGCTTTGCCGGACACGACGCCGAGATCGGCCGAAAGCTCCACGCTGCCGCCGAACTGCAATGTGTTTGCCGTGACGGCGAAATAGGCCGTGGCATGCAGCTTGATGATGTCGATCGGCGGCGACATCTCGAGCGCGATGCGCCGCAGATCGGCAAGCTCGGGCGGCGGCGTGTATTTGGGAAAGAACCCGCCGGCCGAGAACGCGAACTCCGGCCCGCCGGACCAGCGGATCAGCATGCCAAGGTCGCCGCTGACGACGATGCCGGCGATCTTCGAATTGGCGAGACTGATGCGTGTCAGGAAGTAATCGGGCGTGACCTGCGCGAACACCTCGGCGTTGAGGTCGACGATCTTGAGGATGTCCGGCACGTCCGTCGACGGCACGCCGACCTGGAGCGCCCCCATGATGACGATCGATGGATCCGGCAGCGCGAGCACGATTCCGACCCGCGCCTTGACGAAGCCAGCCTGCGAGCCCCAGCCGAGCTCCGCGATCGGCCCGACCACGAAGCCGCCCGCCTCGACCGGAAAGACCTTGCTCAGCCGGTCGAGGATGCCGGGCGCCGCCGTCACCGGGTCGTCGGGGAACAAGAGCGAGGCGACCGCGCCGTCGCTCAAGCCCTTGACCAGTTCGTCGGTCGAAAGCCCGCGCTCGATCGCGAGCAACCCGCCGAGACCGTTGAGCGTAAATCCGAAGCTGAGCTCGATCTTCGGCAGGAAGTGCACGCCGATGACGATGACGAACGAGAACGGGTCCGGCGTGATCAGCCCGATCGCCGTAACGCCGATTTCGGTGAAGCGCAGGTCGAGCACGCCGCCGTATTCGTGCGTCGAAGGCTTGTAGCTGAGATAGCCACCGCCCTTGACGATGCCGGCGTCGACCGTGAGGCCGCCTTGATCCGGCGGCTTCGGCGTGACGTCGAACCCGCCTGCATCTTTCCACGCGACGCTGATGCCGCCGCCTTCGGCCACGATGGCGATCACGTCCCCGAGCTTGCCGGCGATGCCGAAGGTGAGATCGACGCGGCCGCTCGCGGCGTCCGCTCCATCCGGCAGCGCGATCGCGAATTCGCGCAGCTCGAGCCCGGGAAACGAAAAGCGCGCCGGAAGCGTCAGCTTCTTGTTGGGCCCACCCCCGAAGGTCAGACCGTTGCTTGTGTCGAGCGTGACGGAGACCTGGTCGGCGTCGGCGGTCGGTGCAGTGTCGGGAACGATCTGTTCCAAGAGCTTGTCCGACCGCAGCCCGGCCTTCACGTCTGCCGTTACGGTGATCCCGAGCGTCGCGGGACTGTGATAGCCGACGAACGCCTCGACGCTCGCATTGTCGAACGCGAGCGGGCCGATCTGCGAGGCCGCGCCCGGTCCGAATTTGGCGCCGACGCGCCCGGCGGTCGGGTCCCAGGTGAGATGATCGACGAGGCTCGATCCGGCGTTGTTGATGCCGAGCAGCGCCTGGCAGAGCGCGTCGAAGCCCTGCGAGACACCCGCCGCGAGATTGCGGAACGGCGCTTTCCACGGCTCGGCGATGTCGCGCACCTGCTCGGCAACGCCGGCGTCCCCCTGGCCGATCGTCGTGGCGACGATGCCGACGGCTGCGTCGTAGGCCGCGAGCACGTCGCCGAGGCTCGATGCGGCCTGCTCGATCGAGGTCGGCGTCGGCGGGGATACGCCCAGCGCAGTGCCCATCGCCTGCACCGCCGTCGCGGCCTTGTCGACCTGCGGCTTGAGTGCGGCGACGAGCGCGGTCCCGGCCGCGGTCGCCGTCTGTACGTCGGTCTGGAGTTGCTGCAGGCGGGTCTTGACGGTGCCGGCCGGCGACGCTGCAAGCAAAGCGCCGACGAGCGCGCCCGCGTCCTTGAACGCCGCGCCGACGAGATCATTCGCGCGTGCACGCGCGAATGTCAGCAGTCCTTGGACGAGCGCGCCCCACACGTCCTGAGCCATGGCCCTTCGATCCTCGCACGCCCGCTTGAGGCGAACGATGCTGAACATGGATGTGACAAGGTCGTCCCATCCGGGCTGAAGCGATCAGGTAACAAGAGAGAAGATAGTCCGTGCCAACACCGATTGGCGGAAAGCATTGTGGCCATTTTTGGTTGCAGTGTGAAGCCCCACGAAACAGGAGGGACGGCTCGGGAGCGACACCTCGACAGTTCGCCCCTCGCCGACATCCGTTCACGCGTGTCGCTCGGCGTCTGAAGGTGGCAATTCCGGTGGCAAATCTTTGTTTCGTTCGCTATCTGTCGGCCCGTGCCGCCAAAGACCTTCAGCCGGAGAGGTGGCCGAGTGGTTTAAGGCAGCGGTCTTGAAAACCGCCAGAGGGGCAACCCTCTCGTGGGTTCGAATCCCACCCTCTCCGCCAGTCGTAGAAAAGACATCCGGATGACCCGCGCCGACGCTATCGCATCTGCCACCGCGTATTTCGATGCCGGCACGTTCAAGGCCGACCTTGCGCGCCGCGTCGCGATCCCGACCGAGAGCCAGAACCCGGAGCGCAAGGCGGAGCTTGCGCGCTATCTCGACAGCGAGATCGCGCCGGCGCTGCAAGCGCTCGGCTTCACCTGCCGCACGCTGACGCACGCGAAGGCGCGCGGGCCGTTCCTGTTCGCGGAGCGCCAAGAGGACCCAGCACTCCCAACCGTGTTCGGCTATGGCCACGGCGACGTGATCCGCGGGCTCGACGCCGGCTGGAAGCCGGGGCTCTCGCCGTGGACTCTCGTCGAGCAAGACGGCCGCTACTACGGGCGCGGCGTCGTCGACAACAAGGGCCAGCACACGATCAACATCGCGGCGCAGGCGGCGGTGCTCGGTGTCCGCGGCAAGCTCGGCTTCAACGCCAAATGGTTGATCGAGATGGGCGAGGAGACCGGTT
>CAYZMR010000073.1:0-4606 GCA_964479515.1 uncultured Hyphomicrobiales bacterium
CGAAGCGCTCCTCCATCATCACCTCGGAGAAGCCGATGATGGCGTTGAGCGGCGTGCGGATCTCGTGGGAAATCTTGGCGAGGAAATCCGACTTCGCCGAGGAGGCGCGCTCGGCGCTGCGCTTGGCGTTGGTGAGGTCTTCCTCCGAGCGCTTCCACGGCGTGATGTCGCGCAACACCGCGCAGAGCTTGTCGGAGCCCTCGCCGATGCGCCCCATGGTCATGAACAGCGGGATCGGCGCGCCGGTCCGCGCGCGGCCGATCACTTCGCGTCCTGTTTGGCGTCCGTCATCGAGCGCGCTCGCGACGCCGCCGCGCGTCAGCCCTTCGAGAGAGTCGCGCGCGGCGTGCTCGCTTTCCGGCGCGAACAGCTCGGTGAACGGGCGGCGCGCCATCTCGTGATAATCATAGCCGAACAGCGCCTGCGCGGCGCGATTGAGCGCCAGGATGCGGCCCTCGCGGTCGACGATGACGACGCCGTCGGTTGCCGTGTCGAGGATCGAGCGCAGTTCGCGCGTTTCCGTCTCGGCGACGCGCAGCGCGAGCTCGGCGGCCTTCAGTCGCTCGTCGGCCGTGGTGCGCGTGAGCACCAGCATCAGCGTGGTCTCGCCGTTCCACGGCACGGTGTAGAGCCGGCCCTCGCAGGTGAGGTTCTCGCCGCTACGCGTCGCGATCGTGAAGGTCTTGCCGGTGCCGTTGTGGCGGTCGAGCGGCTCGCCGGGCTCGACCATCAGGCATTCGAGCCCTCCGGCTTCGGCGAGCGCTGTAAGGTCGCCGTAGCCGGTCCATTCGAGCAGCGCGCGGTTGGCATAGATCAGCGCTTCGCCGTGATGGATCAGGATGCCGACCGGCAGGCGTTCAAGCAGCGCGAGCGCTTCGGTCTCGGTCGCCTCGGGGCCGATGTCTGCGTCCGCGCCGACCGCGAAGGCGCTCGGCAGCGTCGCCGGTGGGGCGGCCTGCGCGGCGGGCGCCGCGCTGCTGGCCGGAACAGCGGCCGGCGCCGGGGTCGTGCCCCCGAGGGCGGCCGCGATCTCGCTGAAGGCGGTGCGCTCGACCGGCGTCAGCGACGGCCGCTTGTCCGTCGCGGGCGCCGCCGCGCGAAATGGCACGACGTTCTTTGCCGCCGGAACGACCGTGAGCAGAGGGCGCACGTCCGCGCCGGCCGGTGTTGCTTGCGGCGTCGCGGCGGCCTCGGTGCCGCGCGCAGCCGTGGCAGCGGCAAGGCGCGCCGTGTCGCGGCACACGCCGAAGCCGCGATAGCCGAGAAAGCTGCGGTCGCGGTCGAAGATCGGCAGCCCCGACAGTTCGACGCCGACGCGCTCGGCGATGCCGTCCACCGGCCAGTCGATGGTGATGCCGCTCCAGGTATCGTGCGAGGCGACCGCGCGGGCGACGCGTCCCTCCGGGTCGAGCGCGAGCGAAGCCGCGATCTCGTCCCAGGGCCGCCCCAGCAGCGCGGCGGTGCGCGGTCCGACCGCGTCGGCGAAATCGGACGACGCGAGCGTGAAATGCAGCGCCGCATCCATGGTCCAGACGAAGCGCAGCGGATAGCGCTTGCCGTTCGACGCGGGCTCCGTCGCCAGCGGCGGCTCGGCGGCAACAGCCGGCTCCTCGGCGGCCGGCGCGTCGTCCGTTGTCGGAGTCGCCGCAGCGGCGGGCGAGACCGGGGGCGCAAAATCGAGCAGGTCGTCGTCGGCGAAAGCCGCCTCGGTGACGGGCGGCGCGCTCTCCTGCGGCGGCGCCGGTTGCGTCGGTGACAGCACGTCCGGCGCGGCATCGGCTGCCGCGATCGTCTCGAGGTCGCGCTCCACCTCGGCCGCCGTGACGGCCTCGGCGGACTCTGCGGGAGGCGGGATGGGCTCCGCGGCCAACGTTTGGGCAGGTTCGCGAATGTCTTCGGGTTCCGGCTCGTGTTCTGCCGTTTCGGCCACGATTTCCGGAATGTCCGGAGCAAGTTCTGGGCTGATCTCGTCGTTCAGGGTCGCAACCAGCACCGTCGCGCCGCCGCTTCCCATCCGCTCCAGCGTGAGCGGCCCGAGCGCGCTATCCCCGCGTGCGTGGCCTGATGCGATCGCCTCCGCCATCAAGGCGCCGGCCCCGAGCGCCGCAAGCGTCGTCGCAGAGACGCGGTCCGCGATCGCGGCCGAGGCGTAAAGCAGCGCTCCCATGCCGGAGAAAACCGCGAGCGGCGTTGGACTTGCGGCGAACAGGCGCTCGGCGCGCTGCGCCAGCGGGAGCACCGGCGCAACCGGTTGCGCCGCCACGATCAGGATCGCGGCATCGGCTCCGAGCGTGATGCGCGAGCACAGGCACGCAAGTGCGTCGGCTCCATTCGCGCCGGTCAGCCGTTCGGGCTGCGCCGCGCCCGCGGCGGGCAGCTCCGCTCCAATCCGCGCGATCTGCGCCGCAAGATCATGCCCCACAAAGGATTTCTTGGTCAGCGCGAGAGGGTCCGCGGCGCCGAACAGCGCGGCTGCGGACGCATTGGCCCAGAGGATCCCGCTGCCGTCCGCCTTCCACAGCCAGGCCGCGGCCGCGCTCGTCGCGTAGGACGACAGCCGCGGGTCGCGGGCGAGGGCGAAGAAGGGCGCGGATGCAGTCATCACTCACAATCGGCCGGTCGACGACCCACTCGGTCACAGCGTAAAGAAAGCCTTAATAGGCCGTGGCTTAAGCCCCGTCCACGCTTCGCGCCCCTGCGCCGAATCGCTACTCGCGGATAACGTTAACGCAGATGCAGCTCGGCTCACGGCCGTTTGCATTGCAAAAACTTGCCCTGTCGTCATGATGGCGGCAAGCTCGGATGCCGGTGCAGCCCTGCGCTTCCAAGGAGACGACTATGGCTAATGACCCGATGTGGAACTTCGACATTCCGACGCAGATGCGGCAGTTCGCCGAGCAGAGCGTGGAGCAGGCCAAGAAGGCCGTCGATGGTTTCATGTCCGCGGCGCACAAGACCGCCGCCGCGCTCGAAACGCACGCCACCACGGCACATTCCGGCGCCAAGGACATGGGCCAGAAGGCCATGGGCTTTGCCGAGCAGAACATCGCCAACTCGTTCGAGTTCGCCCAGAAGCTTGTCCGCGCCAAGGACATCCAGGAGATCATGACGCTGCAGAGCGAGTTTCTGAAGGCGCAGATGCAGGCCATGTCGGCGCAGGCCAAGGAGCTCGGCGCAACCGCGACCAAAACCGCGGTGGATGCCGCCAAGCCCAAGACGTCACCGTGACCTGGTCAGCGCAAGCTCCAATTCTCGGTCTGCCCGACGCTATCTAAAGTAATATTTTACCATTGTGCACTGCAATATTTCTATTGCATCGCACCATGATCGGCATTATATCCTGGTCATCGAAGATGGCGGCAGCTTTGAACCATCAGGCGCCGCACAAGCGAGGATACATCCCATGACTGAGGCCACATTCAAGGGCAAGCCGGCTGCGCCGGTGGTGCCACTGTTCGAAATGCCGAAATTCGAGATGCCCAAGTTCGACATGCCGACGATGGAAGTGCCGGCAGCGTTCCGCGAGTTCGCCGAGAAGGGCGTCGCGCAGAGCAAGGAGGCCTACGAGAAGATGAAGGCGGCCGCCGAAGAGCACAACCAGATGATCGAGTCGGTCTATTCGACCGCCACCAAGGGCGCGACCGAATACGGCCAGAAGGTGATCGAGATCGCGCGCACCAACACCAACACGATGTTCGACTTCTTCGAGAGCCTGTTCGGCGTGAAGTCGCCGTCCGAACTGGTGGAGCTGTCGACCAGCCACGCGCGCTCGCACTTCGAGACGCTGTCCGCGCAGGGCAAGGAGCTTTCCGCGCTCGCGCAGAAGGTCGCAACCGATACCGCCGAGCCGATCAAGTCCGGCGTCGAGAAGGCGATGAAGAAGGTCGCCTGAGGCGGTTGCTGCGTTTCCCGTAGCGTCTGTCTGAGTTGCGTTGATCGAGCCCGGGCCGGTTGCCCGGGCTTTATTATTGAGCGCCGCCGCGCGGCGGGCAGTCGATCGCACGCAACGCTCCCGAACTCTTGCCAAAAAGCGACGTTGCTCCTACGGTCCCGCCGCGCCGCATAGGCCCTGTGCAGCTGTAGCTCAGATGGTTAGAGCGCCGGTCTGTGGAACCGGAGGTCGGTGGTTCGAAGCCACCCAGCTGTACCAAACGCCGCCATCGCGGCGCAGCGCCGCCTCTTGTGCATCCCTGGCATGACTGGCGGCTTTCAATCACAATTCGACGCAGGCTCGCTTGATCGACCGCGTCCGTGCCGGCACCTTGCGTCCCGGCAACGGACAGGATGCGTCATGATCCGGACTCTGGCGTCACTTTGCCTCGCGGCCGTTTCGTTCGCCGTCGCCCCGTCGCGCGGCGAGGCCGAGGATTATCCATCGCGTCCGGTCCGCGTCGTCGTTGGCTTTGCGGCCGGCAGCGGGCCCGACATCCAGGCCCGCACCGTCGCGCAGCAGCTCGGCCAGGCGCTCGGACAGAACTTCTACGTCGAGAACCGGCTGGGTGCGAACGGTACCATCGCGGCGCGCGCGGTCGCGCAATCCGACCCCGACGGCCACACGCTTCTGTTCACGAGCTCATCGATTACCTCGACACCGTTTGTCTACAAG
>CAYZMR010000073.1:4706-15494 GCA_964479515.1 uncultured Hyphomicrobiales bacterium
TCGCCAAGGTGATGCAGCGCGACGGCTATTTCCCCGACCATCGCAATGCCGCCGAAACGGCCGCGTTTTTCCGCGAGGAGGTCGAGCGGACCGGCGAACTGGTGAAGGCCGCCAAGATCGAGGCGAACTAACCGATCGCCGCCAGACTTTTTCCGGACGCCGTTGTCACGGGCTTGCCGCTGACGAGGACGAAAGCGACGAGGCAAGGCTCAGTCCCGCGATTGACCCAGTTGTGGATCGTGCCGCGCTGAACCAACAGATCACCGGCATTGAGCTTCACCACGACGTTGTCGTCGAGCTCCATCTCGATCGCGCCCGAGATGACGACGGCGTAGTCGATCGAATCGGTCCGGTGATTGCGCGGCGCGACGCCGGGCTCGTAGCGGACGACCCGGAAAACGGTGCCGCGCTCGATTGTCGTGCCGATCGGCGCAGTACTCGGCTCGACGTCGCCGTCATTGTCGACCGGAAACCCGGTGGTCGACCAGATCACGCATGAGGATGCGCCGGGGCGGCCGATTTTCACGTTCCGGGCGATCTCGTCGATCTTCACCACAGCCTTTCCGTCGGCGGTGTGCCCGGTCACGACGCGGCGAACGTTCAAGCTCATCGGATTTCCTCGGTTGTCGCTTGGGGTGCGTGGCTCAGGCGACGCGCTTGGCATCGTCGGCTTGCGCGAGGAATGCCGAGAAAATTTCCGCGATGCGCGGCTCGGCATTGCGCCATTCGGCGCGGTCCCATTCCTTGCGCAGCTTGTCGTCGTGGAGCTTCTCGACGACGTTCTCATGCAGCACGGCGTGCGGAATGAGCGCCGCAGCCTTGCGCGCCGTGATCGGCGAATGGATCACGTCATTGCCGGCGATGATGCAGACCGGCGCCTTGATCCCCTTGAGATCCTGCTCGGTCGCTCCGGCGATCGGCAGCTCGGACGAGGCCAGGAACATCTCGCGCCACGTATTCATCACGCCGATGAAGGTGTCGACGTCGGTGCTCATCAGCCGCTCGCGGTTCGACGGCCGTGCTTTGATGCATTCGGCGAAGTGCTCGCTCTCGCACACGGCCTTCATGCCGCCCGCACGCGCGATCCTGGCGAACTGCCCGTAATAGCTCTCCGCGAGCTTATCGACCGCTTCCTTGCCGCCGGTCACCCGCCACAGCAGCATGCCGCGCAGCGCCGCCGGATGGCGTAGCGCGTACAGGATCGCGAGCCGCGCGCCGGACGAAGAGCCCCCGACATACATCGGAAGCACATCGAGCTGCCGTCCAAGCTCGTAGAGATCGTCGGCCCAGATCTCGTTTTCCGATGCGGAGCCGTCGAATGCGACGTCGGAGGCACCGCAGTTGCGGCGGTCATGCAGCAGAACGCGATAGCCCGATGCCGCAAGACGCCGCGCGAAGTCGGCGAGTTCGCCATAGGCGCGGCGGCTGCCCGGGGTGAGCGCAATGACCGGGCCCGACTGGCCGATGATCTCGTAATTGATATGGACGCCACGGACGACGCGATCGGGCATGGTTTCCTCTGTCTTGTCGGAGTTCTTCAGCGTTCGGCTGCCAGCATCATCCGGCCGAATGAGGCCTCCGCGTCAAGCCATAGGCGCCGCGGCCCGGTCCACCAAAGCGAAATTCTCAAGCGAAATCAATGCGCAATGCAAGGCGGCCTTGCGCATGGCCGCTCTGCGGCGTGCGCGGATCGCACGCAATGCCCGGCACGGCGCGCGATACACACGACACAATCGCAACATCCGCCGGAAACGCGGCTGCGCTACTCCTCGACAATCGAAGTCGCGGGAGCGCCCCATGGACAACCATTCCCTGATCAACGCGAGCGGCCATACCCACGCGAAGATCGCGCTTCTCGCTCTGACCGTATCGCTGGTCTTCATGGCGGCGGTGTCGGGTTTCGGCGGCGGCAAGGCCGAGATCGCGGGCGCGCACGGTTACGTTCCGGTCGTCAAGGCGAGCACCATGATCAGCGTCGCGACCGCCAACGGATCGCTGGTCCGCTGATCGCGGTGACGCGGGCGCGCCGCTAGAACGCCTGATCCCAAAGCTCCGGAATCAGTTCGTAGCCGCCGTCAGGCCGCCACGCGAGATTCAAGAATCCCGGAAAATGCATGTGCATGCCGGCCGCGAGCAGGCGGTCGGTCGCGACCATGTCGAACATGCGCTTGCGCGTCGCGACTGCGGCCTCTCCGTCGGTGTCCGGCTCCATGAACACGTCCGGCCGGCGCGTCTGGATGTCGGGGATGTGAACGATGTCGCCCCAGATCAGAAGCTGCTCGCCCTTCGATGAAACGAGATAACCGGTGTGGCCGGGCGTGTGCCCATACAGCGGCATCGTGGTCACGCCGGGAAACACCTCTCCGCTCGCGTTGCGCCGCTGCTTCTGGTACGGCGCGATCTGCTCGCGTGCCGCTCGGAAGAAGCGCATCTTCTGCCGCTCCGTCGCGCGCGACATCGCGGCATCGTCGAACCAATGATCGACGTCGCGTTCGGCGACGACCAGTTCCACGTGTGGGAATTTCGCGACGCCGTTTTCGTCGGTCAGGCCGTTCGAGTGATCCGGATGCATGTGAGTCAGGAGGATCGTGTCGATCGCCTTCGTGTCGATGCCCGCCGCGGCCAGATTTTCGGGCATGTGACCGAGCGTCGGGCCCATGCTGTTGCCCGAGCCGGTATCGACCAGGGCCATGCGGCCGGCCGAATGGATGACGAAACTGTTGATCGACACGCGCGGCGGCGCCGGACGATAGCTGTCCTTCAGGATGCGCTCGGCGTCTTGAGGCACGATATTGCGCATGAATTCGTAGGACGCATCGAGATAGCCGTCGCTGATCGCGGTCACGACGATGTCGCCGATCCGCCGCCGGTAGACGCCGGGGATTTGCCCGCTGGGTGTCTTGGATGTCGTCACGTTTTGCGTTCCGCTACGAACCGCGCCGCCATCTTGAGCACGTCGCCATCCGACCCGAACGTGCTCAGCGCCTGTTCGGCCTCTACGACCAACGTTTTGAGCCGCGCCTTGGCCTGATCGAGGCCGAGCACGCTCACGAATGTGCCCTTGTTCACGGCGGCGTCCTTGCCGGTCGCCTTGCCGACGGTCGCGGCGTCGCCCTCGACATCGAGGAGATCGTCGGCGATCTGGAAGGCCTCACCGAGCGCCGAGCCATAGCGATCGAGCGCGTCGCGCTGCGCCGGATTCGCCTCGCCGAGGATCGCGCCCGCGAGGCATCCAAAGCGCAACAGCGCGCCGGTCTTCATCGATTGCAACAGCTTCACGTCGGCGGCGCCGAGCTTCTGCGCCTTGCCGTCGAAGCGGCCCTCCGCCGCGAGATCGAGCATCTGCCCGCCGACCATGCCGCCGAGTCCGGCGCCGCGCGCAAGCGCGAGCACGAGTTCGGCGCGCACCGCTGGACTGGGATGCGTTTCGGGTCGCGCTAGGATGTCGAACGCAAGCGTCAGCAGCCCGTCGCCCGCCAGGATCGCGGTCGCCTCGTCGAATTTCCTGTGCGCCGTCGGCCGCCCGCGGCGCAGATCGTCATTGTCCATTGCGGGCAAGTCGTCATGCGCGAGCGAGTAGCAGTGCACGCATTCGAGCGCAGCGCCTGCCATCAGTGCGCGCTCGCGCGGCGCCTTGAACAACGCGGCGGTCTCGACTGCCAGGAACGGCCGCAGCCTTTTTCCGCCGCCGAGCGCCACATAGCGCATCGCGTCCATCAGGCGCTGCGGGCGCGCGAGTTCCTCGGCGAGCGGCGTGGTGCCGAGCAGCCGGTCGAGCAGGCTTTCGGTATCGGCCGCGACCTGATCGAGCCGCTGCCGGAACAGGCTCTGCGCATGCGTGGCGTCGTTCATGCGGGCGAAGTCACCAGTTCGGGGAGGGCGGTGCAAGCGGAATGAGGGGCCGTCGTTAATTGCGAAAGTCGTATGGCATCCGCGCGGGCGCCGCAACCATGCCGGCCGGTTTGACCCACCGGGGCCGCGCGCTATGGTCGCGGCCCGATGATCATCTTCACGCTCGCGGCGGCGGCCCTCGCGGTCTGGCTCTATCTGGTGTTCGCGCATGGCGGCTTCTGGCTGTGCCGCGAACGCGACGACGGCGCGCCGCCGCCGCCCGCCATATGGCCGCCGGTGACGATCGTCGTGCCGGCGCGCAACGAGGCGGATGCGATCGCGCAGAGCATCGCGTCGCTGCTCGGCCAGGACTATCCGGCGCTCTCGGTCGTGCTGGTCGACGACGACAGCGACGACGGCACCGCCGACATCGCGCGCCGCGCGGCCGCGAACCTCGGCGCCGCGGATCGCCTCGCGATCGTGACCAGCCGCACCCTGCCGGCGGGATGGACCGGAAAGCTCTGGTCCGTGAAGCAGGGGATCGCGGCGGCGACCGCGAACTCGCCGAAATATCTGCTGCTGACTGATGCCGACATCGTGCACGCGGGAGACACCGTGCGCTGGCTCGTCGCGCATGCCGAGGCGCACGCCCTCGTGCTCGCCTCGCTCACCGCCAAATGGCGCTGCGACAATCTTGCGGAACGCTTTCACATTCCAGCCTTCATCTTCTTCTTCCAGATGCTCTACCCCTTCCGCTGGGTGAACCGGCCGGACCGCAAGACAGCGGGTGCCGCCGGCGGCTGCATGCTCCTTCGCGCCGATGCGCTCGCGGCCGCGGGCGGCATCGACGTCATCCGCGACGCGCTGATCGACGACTGCGCGCTCGCGGCCGCGCTCAAGCGGCAAGGCCCGATCTGGCTCGGCCTGACCGAGCGCGTGCACAGCATCCGCCCCTATACGAGCTGGGGCGACATCCGCCGCATGGTGGCGCGCTCGGCCTACGCGCAGCTCCACTATTCGCCGCTGATGCTGATCGGAACCGTCGCCGGCATGACGCTCACGTATCTGGTGCCGCCCGCGATGGCGCTGTTTGCGACCGGCTGGGCGCAAGTCTTTGGAATCGCAGCGTGGTTGTTGATGGCGCTGGCGTTCCAGCCGACGTTAAGGTTCTACCGGGTGTCGCCCTTGTGGGGTCTTGCCCTGCCCGCTATCACATTCCTCTACGTGCTCTACACGCTGGATTCCGCCTACCAGTACGCCGCCGGCAAGGGCGGAACCTGGAAAGGGCGCGTGCAGGCGAAGGCATCCGGATCGAAATGACGACGGCTGGAGAACTACGCTCAGGCAAGGGACATCGGGACGAGAATTTCCCGGTGGCTTCATGGCTGATCGACGCGCGGCATCGCGGGCCGATCCTTGCCTTCTACGAGTTCGTGCGCGTCGCCGACGACATCGCCGACCATGCCACCTTGAGCGAGCGCGACAAGCTCGACCAGCTCGATCGGCTGGAGAAGAATCTTCTCGGCGAAGGCGAGGATAATCGCGAAGCGGTCGCGCTGCGCGCGGTCCTCGCCGAGCGCGCGCTGTCGCCGCGTCACGCACAGGATCTCTTGACCGCGTTCCGGCTTGATGTGACCAAGCTGCGCTACCGCGATTGGGACGATCTGATCTCCTATTGCGCCTATTCGGCGATGCCGGTCGGCCGCTTCGTGCTCGACGTGCACGGCGAGAGCCGCGCCACCTGGCCGGCGAACGATGCGCTCTGCGCGGCGCTGCAGATCAACAACCACCTGCAGGACTGCGGCAAGGATTATCGCGACCTCAACCGCGTCTATATTCCGCTCGATGCCTTCGCGGCGTCGGGTGCCGCGGTCGAGGATCTGGGCAAGGACCGCGCCTCGCCGGCGCTGCTTAGCAGCATCCATCGCCTCGCGGCGCGCAATGCCGCGTTGCTGGCCGAGAGCGATCCGTTCGCGGCGCTGATCGCGAACACGCGGCTCGCGCTCGAAGTCTCGGTCATCCACACCTATGCGCGTCGCATCGTCGCAATGCTTCAAGCGCGCGATCCGCTGAGCGAGCGGGTGCATCTCTCCAAGGCCGGGTTCGCGCTGCACGGGGTGACCAGCATCCTCATCCACTCGCTGCGCCGCATCGGACGGACGAGCCCTGCCGGCAAACCTCAGGACGCACGGGGCTGATCGTGGCTGTCGCTGAGACCCACGATAACGCCGCGCGGCGCGCCTCCGGCAGTTCGTTCTATGCCGCGATGCGGATCATGCCGCGCGCGCAGCGCGACGCGATGTTCGAGATCTATTCATTCTGCCGCCGCGTCGACGACATCGCGGATTCGTCCGGTCCGCGCGACGAGCGCCTCGACCAGCTGAAGGTCTGGCGCGCCGATATCGACGCGCTCTATTCCGGCAGCGCGGTCTCGCGCGCGCGCGGCCTCGCGGTCCCGGTCCGCAATTTCGGACTGAAGCGCGAGGATTTCCATGCAGTGATCGACGGCATGGAAATGGACGTGGTCGACGACATCCGCGCGCCCGCCTGGATCAAGCTCGACGCCTATTGCGACCGCGTCGCGAGCGCGGTCGGGCGGCTCTCGGTCCGCGTCTTCGGCATGGAGGAGAAGGCCGGCATTTCGCTCGCCTATCACCTCGGGCGCGCCTTGCAGCTCACCAACATCCTGCGCGACATCGATGAGGATGCCGAGGTCGGGCGCCTCTACCTGCCGCGCGAGGCGCTGCAGCAGGCCGGCATCAACAGCATCGATCCGGCGACCGTCATCGCGCATCCGGCGATCGGAACGGCGTGCGCCGCGGTCATCGCGCGCGCGCACACGCACTTCGCGGAGGCCGACAAGATCATGGCGCGTTCGCCGCGCCGCGCGGTGCGCGCGCCGCGCATCATGTCGGCGGCCTACCAGGCGATCCTCGGCAAGCTCGTCGCGCGCGGCTTCTCAGTCCCACGCCGGCCCGTGAAGGTGAGCAAGCCGCTCTTGATCCTGACAATCCTGCGCTACGCGTTCATCTGATGCCGCGCACGATCCATGTCGTCGGTGCCGGCCTCGCCGGCCTTGCCGCCGCGGTCCGCCTGACCGGGCGCGGCGAGCGCGTGATCGTGCACGAGGCGCTGCAGCAAGCGGGCGGGCGCTGCCGCTCGTATTACGATGCCGCGACCCGGCTTACGATCGACAACGGCAACCATCTGCTGCTGTCCGGCAATCACGCGGCGCTGTCTTATCTCCACACGCTTGGATCGGAAGCCGGCCTGGTGGGGCCGGCAAGCGCGGATTTCCCGTTCGTCGATCTGGCGAACAGCGAGCGATGGACGGTGCGGATCAGCGACGGCCGCCTGCCGTGGTGGATTTTCGACGCGCGCCGCCGCATCCCCGGCACGACCTTTTCGGATTACCTGGCCTTTGCGCCGCTCTTGTGGGCGTCGGGCCACAAGAGCGTCGGCGCGGTGATGTCTTGCCGCGGGCCTGTGTATGAACGGCTCGGGCATCCGCTGCTGCTCGCCGCGCTCAACGTGGATCCACCCGAAGGTTCCGCCGCGCTCGCCGGCGCCATCGTCCGCGAGACGCTCCTCGCGGGCGGGCGCGCCTGCCGGCCGCTGATCGCGGCCGGGCTGACCGAGGTGTTTGTCGATCCGGCGTTGCGCTTGCTCAAGGAACGGGGCGCGGAGGTTCACTTCGGCCATCAACTGCGCGCGTTCGGCTTTGGCGAGGGCTTGGTCGCGTCGCTCGACTTCGGCGCGGAACGCGTCGTGCTCGATCCGGCCGATGCCGTCATCCTGGCGGTGCCGCCGTGGATCGCGCCGTCGCTCGTTCCCGGCGTCGCGGCGCCGTCGGAATATCGCGCCATCGTCAACGCGCATTTCCGCGTCGATCCGCCGGCGGATTTTCCGCGGATGATCGGCGTGCTCAACGCAACGACGGAATGGATCTTCACCTTCCCGCAGCGCCTGTCGGTCACCATCAGCGGGGCCGATCGCCTGCTCGATCAGCCGCGCGAGGCGCTTGCTGCGACGATCTGGCGCGAGGTCGCGCAGGTTGCCGGACTTTCCGGCGACTTGCCAGCCTGGCAGATCGTGCGCGAGCGGCGGGCGACCTTCGCGGCGACACCGGCTGAGAACGCCAAGCGCCCGGGACCGAAGACCGCGTGGCGCAATCTCACGCTCGCGGGCGACTGGACCGACACGGGCTTGCCGGCGACCATCGAAGGTGCCATTCGATCCGGAAATCGTGCCGCCGAACTCGCGTGAACGTTTGAACCAATGACGACCGACGCCACCATGTTCTCGTCCGCGCCCGCGCGCCAGACTGTCGATCCGGCGGTGGACAACTGCATCCGCGCCGCGACCGATGCCATCCTCGCGGACCAGAAGCCCGACGGGCACTGGGTGTTCGAACTGGAAGGCGACGTCACGGTTCCGGCCGAATACGTGCTGATGACGCACTACTTCGGTGAAACGCCCAATCTCGAGATCGAGCGCAAGGTCCGCGCCTACCTGCTCCGCACCCGCGGCAGCCATGACGGCTGGCCGCTGTTCCACGACGGAGACTTCGACATGAGCGCGAGCGTGAAGGCCTACTTCGCGCTCAAGATGATCGGCGACGACGTCAATGCCGACCACATGCGCCGTGCACGCGAAGCGATCCTTGCGCGTGGCGGCGCGGTCAAGAGCAACGTCTTCACGCGCGCGCTGCTCTCGCTTTTTGGAGTGATCCCCTGGCGCAGCGTGCCGGTGATGCCGGTCGAGATCATGCTGCTGCCGAAGTGGTTTCCGTTCCATATCGACAAGATCTCGTATTGGGCCCGCACCACGATCGTGCCGCTGCTGGTGCTCCAGGCGTTGAAGCCGCGCGCGCAAAATCCGCGCGGCGTCGGAATCGAGGAATTGTTCCACGAGAAGCCTTCGTCTGTCGGTCCGCCCGCCAAGGCGGCGCACCAGAAATGGTCCTGGTTCCTGTTCTTCAGCGCCGTCGACATCGTCCTGCGCGCGCTCGAGCCGATGATGCCGAAAGGCCCGCGCAAGCGCGCGATCGACAAGGCGGTCGCCTTCGTGACCGAGCGCCTGAACGGCCTTGACGGGCTCGGTGCGATCTATCCGCCGATGGACAACTCGCTGAAAATGTTCGCGGCGCTCGGCTATCCGCCGGATCATCCGCATCGCATGATCGTGCGCGCCGCCATCGACAAGCTGCTCGTCGTCAAGGACGACGAAGCCTATTGCCAGCCTTGCGTCTCGCCGGTCTGGGATACGGCGCTCGTCACCCACGCGCTCCTGGAAGCGGGCGGCGACAAAGCGGTGGCGCAGGCCAACAAGGGACTCGATTGGCTCAAACCCTTGCAGGTGCTGGACTTGAAGGGCGACTGGGTGGAGCAGCGCCCCAACCTGCGCCCAGGCGGTTGGGCGTTCCAGTACAACAACGCCTATTATCCCGATCTCGACGACACCGCCGTTGTCGCCATGGCGATGGACCGAGCGCGCAAGGATCGCGGTGCCGAATTCGACGGCGCGATCGCGCGCGCGCGCGAATGGATCGTCGGCATGCAGTGCCGCGATGGTGGCTTCGCGGCGTTCGACGCCGACAACGCCCACCACTACCTCAACAACATTCCGTTCGCCGATCACGGCGCCCTGCTGGATCCGCCGACCTCCGACCTGACCGCGCGCTGCATCTCGATGCTCGCACAGCTCGGCGAGCGGCCGGAAAGCTGCGTGCCGATGCGCCGCGCGATCGAATGGCTCAAGCGCGACCAGTTGCCCGACGGAAGCTGGTATGGCCGCTGGGGCATGAATTACGTCTATGGAACCTGGTCGGTGCTGTGCGCGCTCAATGCCGCTGGCGTCGACCACCGCTCGCCGGAGATCCGCAGGGCGGTCGACTGGCTTGTCTCGATTCAGAACGAGGATGGCGGCTGGGGCGAGGATGCAACCAGCTACAAGCTCGATTATCGCGGCTACGAGCCGGCCCCGAGCACGGCCTCACAAACGGCATGGGCTTTGCTTGGTCTGATGGCGGCAGGTGAGGTGGATCATGCGGCTGTTGGACGCGGCGTGGCCTATCTTGCCCGGAATCAAGGCAAAGACGGCCTATGGACTGAGCAGCGGTACACAGCTACGGGTTTTCCAAGGGTTTTCTATCTGCGTTATCACGGGTATCCTCGATTCTTTCCGCTTTGGGCGATGGCGCGCTATCGTAACCTGAAGAGCGGAAACAGCCGGGTGGTGCCCTTCGGGATGTAGTGCCGGGGGATTGGGCGGGGGCCTGATGATTGTTGTGGTGGGAATGGCATTCGAGGCACGCATCGCTGCGAGTCTCGGCGTGCCGGTGATCTGCGGGGGCGACGGCAAGAATCTCCCGTCGTCTCTCGCGCGCGCCATGGCGGCGGGCTGCGGTGGTCTCATCAGCTTCGGCGTCGCCGGTGGGCTTTCGCCTTACCTGCGGCCCGGCCAATGCGTGGTCGGCTCCGCGATCCTCGACGGCGAGGAGAGCCGTCCGACCGACGCGCGCTGGGCGCAGCGTCTGCTGCGCATGATTCCGGGCGCGGTGCACGGGCCGATCCTCGGCGTGGGCGAGCCGATCGCCAACGCGGCGGAAAAGCGGTCCCTCCACGACGAGACCGGCGCGGTCGCGGTGGACATGGAATCCCACGTGGTCGCGCGGGCCGCGGCCCAGCACGGCGTGCCGGTGGCCGCCATCCGCGTGGTGGTCGATCCGGTCGAGCGGACGATTCCGCGCTCGGCGCTGGCCGGTGCGCGCCCCGACGGCACGATCGATCCTCTCGCCGTCATGCGGTCGCTTGTCCGCAATCCTCGCGACCTGATCGGGCTCGTGCGCATGGCGCTCGATACGCGCGCCGCACGCGCGACGCTCGTGCATGGCGGCTCGCTATTGGGGCCCGGCCTCGGTTTGATCGAGCCGGAGACGCGGCGGCGCCCGGCGAT
>CAYZMR010000074.1:0-15487 GCA_964479515.1 uncultured Hyphomicrobiales bacterium
AGTTCGCTCAGCGGCGCGTGCATCTCAAGCTCCCTCCGCCGGCATGACCCGGATCAGGTTCGATGGGTTGGCGAATGCCTCTCAGCCCGGCGCGGGCTGCGCCGGACACCCCATTGAGATTGCTGAGGGAAATGTAGCCGCGCGGGAGCCGCTATTCAAGCGCGCGAACCCGCGGTGTCTAGTGCGTTTCGTCCTCGTCGGCGTCCATGCCGCGGTCGTGCGCCGCAAACCAGGCCGTCAGATTGTCCGACGGACCGTCGGCGGCCTTGATCTGCCGCAGCGCCACGCGGATGGCCGCCTGCGCGTAACGATCGTCCGGCACCGCGATCGCCGAGGGGCCGACGCCGGACGCGATCGCCTTCGCGACATTGCGCTTGAACCGGAGCTTCTCGATGTCGCCATAACGCGACAGCATCCGCTGGAAGGCGCCGTAGCGGGCGACGTCGAACGGCCGGCTGCGGCCGGCGCCGTCGCGCAACGGGTGCGCGGGATAGAGATGCGCGCACGAGACCCAGCCGCGCGGGATCGGCTCGGTGGCCGCATGGGTGCGGCGATGCGCCAGCAGCTTGGGCAAGACGTGCGTGTGCGGCCCCGGCGGGCTGACGGCGCCGGGCGGCGGTATCGGCTGGTAGACCTCCGCGCGCCCGCAGCGCGTGATGAACACCCGGTGCGGGCTCGCGCCCAGGATCAATCCCATCGCCGGGTTGCCGGGCTCGAACAGCCCGTGGCCGGCACATTCGCGCAGTTTCGCGACGAGGCCCTTGTCGTCGGTCCGGATGCAGGCATCGACCTGCAGCGTGTCGAGGCCGAGATCGAACAGGATCGCCGCGCGGTCCTGCGGGCGCAGCGCATGCTTGTCGGGGCCGAGCTCGGTCATCGCGGTGCGCTGGCCCATGGCGCTCGCCTGTTGCGGCAGGCAGAAGGCGACCCGCTGGCTCCAGGACTGCGTCGTGATGGTCTCGAACGCGATCGGCCGCAGGCCCGCGACCGCGTCGAGCCTGATGCCGCCGCGCGCGGTCACGGCCGACACGGACGTTTCCGTCTGCGCCATCTCGGCCGGCTCGTCCGGGCCGCGCGAAAACTCCGCGATGGCGCCGAACGTGCCGAGGCTCCATTGGGCGTCGGTATCGGCGATCTGGCCGGCGAAAAGCTCCACAAGACTTGGAGCCTCGAGCTTACGCTGCATCAATTCCCCTTTGCGCCGACGGTTGCCATCAGCGTCGACCACTTCTCGATCTCGCGCCGGATGAAGGCGCCGAATTCGTCGGGTGTCATCGGGTCGGGCTCGGCACCGACCGAACGGAAACGCTCGACCACTGTCGGATCCTTCAGTGCAGCCACGAACGCCGCGTTGAGCTTGACGATAACATCATGCGGGGTCCCTGCGGGCGCCTCGACTCCGAACCAACCGGTGGATTCAAAGCCCGGCAAGCCCGATTCGGCAAATGTCGGCACATCGGCGAACAGGGGCGAACGCTGCAGCGTCGAAACCGCCAGCGGCTTGACCTGCCCGGCGCGAATCATCGCGAGCGCCGAGGCCGCATCGGCGATCCCGAGCGGAATGTGGCCGCCGATGAGGTCGCTGATGACCGGCCCGCTGCCGCGATATGGCACAAGCCCGACCTTGGCGCCGATCATCTGGCTGAACAGGAGCGCGGTCAGGTGCATCGCGGTGCCGTTGCCGCCGTGGCCGATCGACAGGGTCGCCGGGTCGCGGCGGGCTCGCGCGATCACCTCCGCCAAGGTCTTCTCGGGCAGCGAAGGTGACGCGCTGAGGATGAACGGCGATGTGGCAACATTCGTGATCGGGATCAGGTCGCGCAGCGGGTCGTAGGGCATCTTCTCGCCAAGCGCGGTGTTGATCGCGATCGCGCCCGCCCCGCCGAGAACGATGGTATAGCCGTCGGCCGCGGACTTGACGGCGGTATCGACGCCCAGCACGCCGCCCGCGCCGCCGCGATTGTCGATGACGATCGGCTGGCCGAGCGCCTTCTCGAGATAGGGCTGCAGCACGCGCGCGACGAAATCGGTCGAACCACCGGGCGGAAAGGTGACGATGAAGCGGATCGGCCGCTCCGGATAGTGGGCCAAGGCCGACGTCATCGAGACGCAAACGCCGAGCGCCGCAGCAGCCGCAACCCGAGCGAGCCGGACCATGTCGCCTCCCGCAAAGTCCCGCCGGTTTGGCTCTATGACCGGCATGCCATGATAGTGGAGCGCCCGTAAATCGGATACCCTTCCGAGCGAGGACGCTCCCACACTTTCACGAGAACCCCAATGCAACGCGCGAAGTCCAAAGCCGCGTCGATTCCAGGCGGCAAGACCGTGCTGGTCGAGTTCGAGGACGGCATCGCCTGGGTGGCGATGAACCGGCCCGATAAGCGCAACTGCATCAATCCGGCGCTTGCCGCCGAGATGCTCGGCGTCATCACCGCGCTCGAGACCGATCGGCGCTGCGAGGTGCTGGTGCTCACCGGCGCGGGCGATTCGTTCTCGGCCGGCATGGACCTGAAGGAGTTCTTCCGCGACAACGACCACCTCACGCCCAACGAGCGCGCGCACATCTACCGCACCAACGCCGCCTGGCAATGGCGCCAATTCCAGTTCTATCCCAAGCCGACCATCGCGATGGTTAACGGCTGGTGCTTCGGCGGCGCGTTCACGCCGCTCGTCTCGTGCGATCTCGCGATCGCGGCGCAAGAAGCGACCTTCGGCCTCTCCGAGATCAACTGGGGCATCATCCCGGCCGGCGTCGTCACCAAGGCGGTGTCGCAGGTGATGAGCCAGCGCGATTGCCTCTATTACATCATGACCGGCGAGACCTTCGACGGCCGCAAGGCGGCCGAGATGAAGCTCGTGAACGAAGCCGTGCCGCTGAAGGATCTACGCGCGCGCACGGCGGCGCTCGCACGGGTTCTCATGAAGAAGAACCCGACGGTGCTGCGCGCCGCCAAGCACGCCTATCGCCGTGTCCGCAACCTCGCCTGGGACGACGCCGAGGACTACCTGATGTCGAAGATGGACCAGGTGCGGCTTTTCGACGAGGAACGCGGGCGCGATCAGGGCCTCAAACAGTTTCTCGACGACAAGTCCTACAAGCCGGGCCTTGCGGCCTATCGGCGCGACCGCTGACACCCATGCCGGGGACAGGCGCAGCACGGCTCGACCGCCTCCTTCGGCCGCGATCGGTGGCGATCGTCGGCGCTTCCGATCAGCCGGGCTCCATGGGGGCGGCCTCGCTGGCCAACCTGGAACGCTGCGGCTTTACGGGCGCGATCCACCTGGTCAGTCGCAGCCGCGCCGAGATCGGAGGCCGCAAATGCCTCGCCTCGATCGGCGAATTGCCGCAGGGGACGGATGTCGCGATCCTGATCGTTCCGCAGTCCGCCGTGATCGACGCGATTGCGGCCTGCGGCGGTCGCGGCATCGGCGCAGCGATCGTCTTCGCGTCGGGTTTCGCGGAGGTCGGCGCGGAAGGCCGCGCCGCGCAGGCGCGCCTCACGGAGGCCGCGCGCGCCGCGAACGTGGCGGTGCTCGGCCCGAATTGCATCGGCCTCATCAACCAGGTCGACGGCATCGCGCTGACCTTCGAGCCCAATGCGCAGCGCGTCGAGACTGGCGCGCAGCCACACATCGGGATCGTGGCGCAGAGCGGCGCATTCGCCGCGATCCTGCGCATGGCGCTCACCGCCAAGGGCCTCGGCGTCTCGTATGCGATCTCGAGCGGCAACGAGGCCGACTTGACCGCCGAGGACTTTCTCGAATTCCTCATCGCCGACACGCACACGCGCGCCATCGCGCTGTTCATCGAGCAAATCCGCCGCCCGCGGGATTTCCTCGCGCTCGCGGCGCGCGCGCGCGACGCCCGTAAGCCGATCGTGCTGATGCACCCGGGCCGGAGCCGACGGGCGCAAATTTCAGCGGGCTCGCATACCGGCGCGCTTGCGGGCGATTACGCGGTCATGGCGGCGCTGTTGCGGCACGAAGCGGTCGTGCTCACCGACACGATCGAAGAGCTCATCGACACGACCGAATTGCTCGCACGCTTCGAGGCGCCGGTCGCGGGCGCGGGCGTGATCACCAATTCGGGCGCCATCAAGGGCTTCGCGCTCGACTTCGGCGACCAGGTCGGCCTCGATATCCCGGCGCTTGCGCCGCAGACGCTCGCGGCGCTCAAGGCGAGCCTGCCGGCCTTCGCGTCGATCGACAATCCGGTGGACGTCACCGCGCAGGTCATCCGCGACGTGTTCATCTGGACGGAAACAGCCTCGGCGCTGCTCGCCGATCCGGCGATCGGCAGCCTGTGCGTCCCGATGGTGGCGGGCGCGCCCAAGAACGCGATGGACAAGGTCGACGCGCTGCTGCCCGCGATCGAGGCCGGCGGCAAGCCCGCCGTGATCGCCGTGCTCGGCGACGAGCATCCGGTGCCGGCCGAATTCGTCGCGGCGTTCCGGGATCGCGGCATTCCGGTGCTGCGCTCGCCCGAGCGCGCGCTGCGCGCGCTGGCGCACGCGACTGATTATGGACGGACGCTGGAGGCCGATCGCGCCGCGCCGCCATCGCGGGAGTTTCCGCCGCTGCCGCAGCGCGGCACGCTGCCGGAGCATGTCGGCAAGGCTTATCTCGCGGCGCTCGGCATCCCGGTTCCCCATGGTGCGCTCGCGCGCGATGTCGGCGAGGCGCAGGAGATCGCGGCGCGGATCGGCGATCCGGTGGCGCTCAAGGCGCAAGCTGCCGCGCTCGCGCACAAGACCGACGCCGGCGGCGTTGCGCTCGGGATCACCGATGCCTCCGGGCTGGAGCAAGCGTGGCGGGAGATGCACGCGCGCCTTGCCGCCGCGCGGCCGGGGCTCGCGCTAGACGGCGTGCTGGTGGAGGCGATGGCCGCGCCGGGAATCGAACTGATCGTCGGGGCGAAGCGCGATCCCGCCTGGGGCCCTGTGGTGATGATCGGGCTCGGCGGGATATGGGCCGAGGCGCTCGGCGACGTGCGGCTGATGCCGGCGGATCTACCGCGCGAGCGCATCATCCAGGAGATCGGCAAGCTCAAGGGCGCGCGGCTGCTTGCGGGCCTGCGCGGCGCGCCGGGCGCCGACATCGGCGCCCTTGCCGACGTTGTTGCCAATATCGGTGCGCTGATGCGCGCCAAGCCCGAGATCGGCGAGATCGATATCAATCCGCTGATGGCCTATCCCGATGGCGTGCTCGCCCTCGACGCGCTGATCGTGGCTCAGGACGCAGCAAACTGAGGCCATGCTTGCCACGGCGCCCTGTTTTTGCTGGATTGCGAACGCAACGCGGAGGCGCGGATGGTCCCCTTCTTCATCCAGATCAAATGCCATCTCGGCAAGTCGTATCAGGTGGCGAACGCGCTCGCCGACGCCGAGATCGCCTCGGAGATCTATTCGACCGCCGGCGACTTCGACCTCCTGGTCAAGTTCTACGTCGAGGAGGCGACCGACATCGGCCACTTCGTGAACGAGAAGGTGCAGGTCATCCCCGGCATCCAGGACACCAGGACGATCATCACCTTCAAGGCGTTCGGGTAACGCCTACAACGGCTACGCCCCCGTGGGCGGCCCCGCGGCGGCGCGGGCGCGGGCGCGTTCGAGACCGAGCCGGCGTTCGCGCCAGATCACGAACAGGCCCGACCCCGCCACGATCGTCGAGCCGACATAGACAGTCGTCGACGGCAGCTCGCCGAAAAACCAGTAGCCGATGATGAACGCCCACAGCAGCGCCGTGTAGTCGAGCGGCGCGACGAGCGAGGCGGGCGCGTAACGATAGCTCTCGGTGAGCAGGATGTGCGAGAGCCCGCCGAACACGCCGAGGCCGATCAGCGCGCCAAGCTGCGGCAGGCTCGGCACTATCCATCCGAATGGCAGCGTCAACAGGCCGCCGAGCGCGCAGAACAGGGAGAAATACAGCACGATGGAGGATGTCGTCTCGGTGTCGGTCAGCCGCCGCGTCTGCACGACCGAGCCCGCATTGGTGAATGCGCTGATGAGCGCGAACAGCGCGCCGAGCGTGGCCGCGGCGTTCGCGGACGTGTAGCGCGCGACGTCGAGATGCGGCCACAGCATCACGACGACGCCGACGAAGCCGACGCAAACCGCGCTCCAGCGATAAATCCGCACGCGCTCCTTCAGGATCCACGCCGACAGCGCCACGGTGATGAGCGGCGACGCGAACGTGATCGTGGTGACATCGACGATCGGCAGGCGCGCGAGCGCCGCGAAATTGAAGAACATGCCGGCGACGCTGATCATCCCGCGCGTCAGATGACCGAACGGCCGCGCCGTGCGGAACGCGGCGGCGAGCTCGCCGCGCAGCGCGTAGATGACCATCACGGGAATGATCGCGAAAAATGAACGGCAGAATACCACTTCGCCGAGTGGCGTGACGTCGCTCACATAGCGTACGAACGCCGCCATGACGGAGAACATCAGCGCAGACGTGAGCTTGAGCAGAACGGCTTTGAGGATGTTCATCGCTGAGTCGGCCCGGGAGGCCGACATGCTAACGCAGGCGGCGCCCGCGCGCCTATTTCTTCTGCGGCGGCTTCGGGCCTTCGATCGGCGGCAGCGACTTGATGTAGGCCGCCATCGCGGCCCGATCCTCGGCCGTCAATTGCGCGGTATTGCGCACGACCGCGGTCATCGAGCCGCCGACCGAATCGCCCTCCGGCGTGTTGCCGGTCTCGAACAGATAGGCCAGATCCTTCTCGGAGTAATCGCTGATGCCCCTCTGCGTGATGTTCGGGATCCAGCCCTCGCCTTCCGGATTCGGCCCGCCCGCGAAACGCTGCGCCGCGATGATCCCACCCAAAGGATTGCGCGGCGAATGGCATTCGGCACAGTGGCCGGGCCCGTTGACCAGATAAGCGCCGCGATTCCAGGCGGCGGATTTGGACGCGTCCGGCACGAACGGCTTGCCATCCAGGAACAAGAATTTCCAGCCCCCAACGAGGCGGCGGATGTTGAACGGGAACGCCATGTCGTGATCGCGCACGCGGCCCTTCACGGCGGGAAGCGTCTTCAGGTGCGCGAACAGGTCGCGCAGGTCCTCAACGCGCATGCGCTGGTAGGACGAGTAAGGGAACGCCGGAAAATAATGCCGCCCGTCGGGCGAGGTCCCCTTCTGCATCGCGGTGACGAAATCGGCCTCGCTCCATTTGCCGATGCCGTCGTCCGGATCGGGCGAGATGTTGGGGACGTAGAACGTGCCGAACGGCGATTTCAGCGCGAACCCGCCGCCGAGCCTGCTTTTGTCGTCCTGCCCGGGCGTCGCGTGGCACGCGGTGCAGCCGCCGGCGTAGAACATCTCGCGTCCGTTGGCGAGATCAGGCGTGCGGGCGGGAAGCGCACTCGCCGGCACGACGACCGGCGCGGTGACGAACCAGAACGCGGCCGCCCCGGCGAGCGCGATCAGGACCACGAGAATGAGAACCTTGCGCAGCATGTCGACCTTTTAGATCACGCGCGGCGCAGCCGCGAGCCACCCGCCGCACAATAGAAAAGGGCGGCGCGCCATCACATGACTCGCCGCCCTTCGGATTTAATCCCGCGACTTCAGCTCTTCTTTGCCCGATAGGTCTCGTGACAGCCGCCGCAATTCTTCGCGACCCCGCTGAACGCGGCCTTGAAACTGTCGAGGTCCTTGATCGAGGCCTGCGCGGCCTTGGCGTCGGCTGCGAACTTGTCGTACCTGCCCTTGAAATCGGCCATGTTTTCCCAAATCGCCGGAAGCGCCGCGGTCTCGCCGCCGGTCTTGGAGTTTTCCGGGAACAGTGCGGGCATCTTGGCGCCGGCATCGGCGAAGGTCGCGAAGATCGCTTGCGCCTTCGCCTGGTCGTACGGCACCTCGCCTTTGGCAAAGCTGCCGCCGGTCTTCGCCGCCGCGCCGACGTCCTTCATGATCTGCTTGCGCGTCGCGATCGGATCGGACTGGGCAACGACTGCGGTTGCGCCGATAGCAATTGCCGCCACGGCCAGCACGGTACGAAGCATCTGTTTCCCCCTGGTAAAGCCCGCCGGAAGCCGGCTTTCGCACAACCCCGGTCGTTGTTTGTTATTCCACCGAGGAGATCACGGCCGTCGGAAACCGCCGGATCACGATCGCGTGAGCCCGCGCACGACGTACAGCTCGCGGCTGCGATGCTTTGCCACAGCGGCTGCAGCGTCAGGGGTCAGTCAATGCCGCGCGTCACGTCGAAGTCCTCGCCGCATCAAATTCCGGTCGCAAAGCGCGCCATGATGATGATGATCGTGACTTGCATTAGCCCCTGCCCGGCCACGGCAAGAAAATAGCTCTTCATCAGTCGACCGATCTTGTCGAAGTCCGGGGCCGCCTTTTGCAATTCGAGGCAGACGCGCAGGTTGGTCGGCAGCAGGTATCCAATGCCTTGAATGGTCATCGCGATGACAAGGGCGAGCGCAGCAGCAACCCAAGCATATTGCGGCCACGGCATCTCGGTGAAGCCGCGCGCCTGCGCCAGATACCAGCCGGTCGTGCCGGTGATGATCGCGAGCGTCGGCATGAGAAACAGCGTGCGCGGGGTGAGCCGCAACGCGATCTCGCGGCGCACGGAGATATCCACGCGGCGTAAGATAGGACCCAGGATGAAACCCATGAACAGGTCGATCCCAGTCCACATCAGACCGGTAAAGACGTGCACCCAGTTCAGGAACCAGAGATCGTGGCTGATGATCGCCCAGACCATCACGGCGAATGCCGCCGCGACGTACCAAAGATAATGGAGACGAATCAGGCTTTGCGGCTCGCTCGCGGCAATGGAGGTCATGACATCCTCATTCCGCCGGATGCGGCGCCGGCTCCGCATGCTTCGCACGCCGCTCGCCGAATCCGGCGATCCAGCGGCACACGACATAGAACACCGGCGTGAAGATGAGGCCGAACGCCGTGACGCCAATCATGCCGGAGAACACCGCGGTGCCGAGCGCTTGGCGCAGCTCGGCGCCCGCGCCGATCGCGGTGACGAGCGGAAAGACGCCGAGGACGAAGGCGAGCGACGTCATGATGATCGGCCGCAGCCGCAACCGCGCGGCCTCGATCGCGGCCTCGAAGCGATCGCGTCCCTGGTCCTCGAGCTGCTTTGCAAACTCGACGATCAGGATGGCGTTCTTGGCCGCGAGCGCGATCAGCACGATGAAACCGACCTGCGTCAGGATGTTGTTGTCCTGACCGCGGATGATGACCCCGAGGATCGCGGCGACCAGGCACATCGGCACGATGAGGATGACCGCGAGCGGCAGCGTGAGGCTTTCATACTGCGCCGCCAGCACGAGAAAGACGAACACGACGCCGAGCGTGAAGGCGAAGATCGCGGTGTCGCCGGCGCGGATCTGCTGGAAGGCGAGCGTGGTCCACTCGTAGGAGAAGCCTGGCGGCAGCGTCTCGGCCGCAAGCTTCTGCATGATCTCGATCGCCTGGCCCTGGCTGTATCCGGGCGCCGAATTGCCGTCGAGCTCGGCTGCCGGATAGATGTTGTAGCGCGGGACCCGGAACGGACCGGAAATGTCGCGCACGGTGGTGAACGAGCCGAGCGGCACGGTGTCGCCGGCCGCGTTGCGCACGCGCAGTTGCAGCACGTCCTTGGGCTCGAGGCGGTAATTCGCGTCCGCCTGCGCCTGCACCCGGAACGTGCGGCCGAACAGGTTGAAGTCGTTGACGTAGGCCGAACCGAGATAGATCTGCAACGCGTTGAACACGTCGGCGACGTTGATGCCGAGGAGCTGCGCCTTGTTGCGGTCGATATCGAGATAAAGCTGCGGCGTCGAGGTCTCGAACAGCGAGAACACCTGTTGCAAGCCGGTGGTCCGGGCCGCGCGGCCCATCATGGCGCCGACCGCCTGCTGCAGCGCCTGCAGGCCGAGGCCGCCGCGATCCTCGACCATCATGCGGAAGCCGCCGGCATTGCCGATTCCGGAGACCGGCGGCGGCATGACCACGATCAGGAAGGCATCCTGGATCGACGACAGCTTCTGGATCAGCGTCCGCTGGATCGCGGGCCCCGACTTCGACGGATCCTTCGCGCGGTCCTCGAACGGGTCGAGCACGATGAACATCGCGCCGGCGTTCGACGCGTTGGTGAACGTCGCGCCGGAGAAGCCGACCACATTCACCGCATGCGCGACGCCGGGCGTGGCTAGCACGATCTCGGCCGCGCGCCGCATCACCTCGTCGGTGCGTTGCAGCGATGCACCGGGCGGAAGCTGCGACGCGAGAATCAAGATGCCGCGATCGATCTGCGGGATGAAGCCCTGTGGCGTGCGGCGAAATTCGGTCAAGCCGCCCGCCAGAATCGCCACGTAGAGGATCAGCATGACGACCGCGTAGCGCACGACCCTGCGGACGACCCAGCCCAAGCCGTTGGCGAAGCCCTCGAACCCACGATTGAACAGCCGGAAGAACCCGTGAATCGGCTTCTCCCACCAGCTATCGCGATGCTCCGGGTCGTGTGGCTTGAGCAGCAGGGCGCACATCGCCGGCGACAGGGTCAGCGAGACGATCAGCGAGATGACGGTCGCACTCGCGATCGTCAGGGCGAACTGGCGGTAGAACTGGCCCGAAATGCCGGTGATGAAGGTCGACGGCACGAACACCGCGCAGAGCACCAGCGCGATCGAGATCAGCGCGGTGCCAACTTCGTCCATCGTGATGCGCGCCGCCTCGCGCGGTGACCTGCCGGCCGCGATGTTGCGCTCCACGTTCTCGACCACGACGATCGCGTCATCGACCACGATACCGATCGCCAGCACGAGGCCGAACAGCGACAGATTGTTCAGCGAGAAGCCGAACAGCGTCATGGTGAAGAATGTGCCGATGAGCGAGATCGGAATCGCCAGCAGCGGGATGACCGCGGCACGCCAGGTCTGCAGGAACAGGATGATGACGATGACGACGAGTAGCACCGCCTCGAAGATCGTCTCGACGACGGCGTTCACTGATTGCTTGATGAACAGAGTCGGATTGTAGAACACCCCGTATTGGATGCCGGAGGGGAAGTCCTTCGATATCTCCTGCATCGTCTTGACGATGTTGTCGCCGGTGGTGAGGGCGTTCGATCCCGGCCGCTGGAACACCGCAAGTGCGACCGACTCGTAGCGATCGAGATAGGAATTCGACGAATAATCCTGCGCGATCAGCTCGATGCGGGCGACGTCGCGCAGCTTCACCACCGCGTTCGCGGTCTGCTTGACGACGATGTTGCCGAATTCGTCCGGATTGGTGAGGCGCCCGAGCGTCTGCACGGCGACCTGGAAGGCAAGCTGGTTCGGCACCGGCGGCTGGTTGAGGACGCCCGAGGCGACCTGGATGTTCTGCGTCGCCAGCGCCGCCGTGACGTCGGTCGCGGTGAGATTGAGCGACTGCAGCCGGGTCGGGTCGAGCCAGACCTGCATCGCGTAATCGCGGCTGCCGAACACCGTGATCGATCCGACGCCGTCGACGCGGGTGAGCACGTCCTTGATCTGGATGTTGGCGTAGTTGGAGATGTAGAGCGCGTCGCGCGACTTGTCGGGCGAGAAGAGGCTCACCACCATCAGGATGTCGGGCGAGCTCTTGGTCACCGTGACGCCGACCTGCTGCACCTGCAGCGGCAGGCGCGGCTGCGCGATCGCGACGCGGTTCTGGACCTGCACCTGCGCGGTGTCGAGATTGGTGCCGAGGTCGAAGGTCACCGAGATCGAGAAGCGCCCGTCGGCCGTCGAGTTGGAGGAGATGTAGAGCATCCCCTCCACGCCGTTGATCTGCTGCTCGATCGGCGCGACCACGGTCTCGGCGACGGTCTCGGCGCTCGCGCCCGGGTACTGCCCGACGACGTTGATCACCGGCGGCGCGATCTCGGGATATTGCGCGACCGGCAGGCGCGAATAGGCGACGCCGCCGAGAATGATGATCACGATCGCGATCACCGAGGCGAAGATCGGCCGGTCGATGAAGAAGTGCGAAATCCGCATGGCTCAGTTCTTGGCCTGCGGCGCGGCCTCTGGAGGCTTGGCCTGCTGCGGCGCGACCTTGATTCCTGGCCGGATGCGCGCGAGCCCGTTGACGACGACGCTGTCGTCGGCCGACAGCCCGTCCTTGATGACACGCAAGCCGCCGCTCACGATCTGGCCGAGCGTCACGTATTTCTGCGTCGCGGTGTTGTCCTGGCCCACGACCATCACGAACTTGCGCACCTGCTCGCTTCCAATCGCGACGTCAGGCACGAGCAGCGCATCATAGGGGACCGAGGCCGGAACGCGCACGCGTGCGAACATGCCGGGGGTGAACAGCCCCTTCGGGTTCGGCATCTGCGCGCGTCCGCGGATGGTGCCGCTCGACCGGTCGATGACATTGTCGACGAAGTCGACTGTGCCTTCGTGGGCGAAGTCCGGCTCGTCGATCAGGCGAAGCGAGACCTTCACGCCCTTGCCGCGGGATGCGGCATCTGGTCCGCCGGTGGCGAGGCGCTCGTAGCGCAGATAGGACGCCTCGTCGAAGGTGAACTCAAAGCGGATCGGGTCGATCGACACGATGGTCGCGAGCAACGTCGTGGTCCCGGTGCCGCCGGTGACCAGGTTGCCTTCGCTGACGCGCCGGTCGCCGATCCGGCCGCCGACGGGCGCCTTCAGCTCGGTGAACTGGAGGTCGAGTTCGGCTTGACGGACGGCCGCCTCCTGGGCGGCGACGGAAGCCTCCGCGACGCGCTTGGCCTGCGTGCGCTGGTCGAAGGTCTGTTCGGTGATGGTCTTGTCGCGGACGAGTTGCTGGCCGCGGGCAAGGTCGCTCTCGGCAAATGCCAGATTGGCGCGGGCTTGCGCCAGCGCGGCCTTGATCTGCGCAAGCGTGGTCTCGTAGGGGCGGCGGTCGATGGTGAACAGCAGGTCCCCCTGCTTGACGATCTGGCCGTCCTGGAAATGCACCTTGTCGAGATAGCCCGAGACGCGGGCGCGCATCTCCACCATGTCCACCGCGACGAATCGCCCGACATATTCGTCAAAATCGGTCACGGTCTGCCGGGTGGGCTTGGCGACCGTCACGGCGGGCGGCGGCGGCGCGGCCTGCTGGGGAGCGCCCTGCCCGCAGCCCGCCAACAGCAGCGCGAGGCCAAGGCAAATCAACGTAACGCGTGCGGCTAGCCGCTTCGGCATGAGTCCACCGTCAAAGCCCGGAGTTTGTTGGTCACCATACACGGCTGCGTCCACGGCGAACCATGATCACGCAAACGTGGCAAACCGGAGCCGCGGAGGCCCGGTCTTCCTTAGGGGCGACCGGCACCCCATATCTGCGAACGAGTTGCAAGTCCATCCCCCGGAAAGCCATGCTCGATTTCACCGCCGATCTCGTCCCGATCGACCAGGTTTTGGACGAGAGCCCCGAACTGTCCGCCCTCCCCGCAGCGCCGCCAACCACGCCGCCGTCGGACGACGATGCCCTGCTTGACGTGTATTCGCGCACGATCACAGACGTGGTCGAGCGCGTCGGCCCCGCCGTGGTTCGGATCGATGTCCGCCACAAGGATGCCTCGGGCGCGGGCTCGGGCTCGGGCGTCATCGTCGCGCCGGACGGCCTGGTGCTGACCAACAGCCACGTGGTCGGCGGCGCCGCGCGCGTCGAACTGACGACGGTCGACGGACGTAACCTGACCGCCCGCGTCGTTGGTGATGACCCGGATACCGACATCGCGCTCGTGCGGGTCGAGGCCCCGGTCACCCTCCCGGCCGCCACGCTCGGCGATTCGAAGCGCCTGAAGCGTGGCCAGGTGGCCGTCGCCATCGGCAACCCGCTCGGGTTCGAATCGACCGTGACGGCGGGCGTCGTCTCGGCGCTCGGCCGCTCGCTGCGCTCGCGCACCGGCCGCCTGATCGACGA
Source organism: uncultured Hyphomicrobiales bacterium (assembly GCA_964479515.1). Classification (GTDB taxonomy): domain Bacteria; phylum Pseudomonadota; class Alphaproteobacteria; order Rhizobiales; family Xanthobacteraceae; genus PALSA-894. The sequence goes on from CAYZMR010000074.1 coordinate 13,879, forward strand.
CGTGATCCAGACCGACGCCGCGCTCAATCCGGGCAATTCCGGTGGGCCGCTCGTCTCCTCGCGCGGCGAGGTCATCGGCATCAACACGGCGGTGATCCTCGGCGCTCAAGGCATCTGCTTCGCGGTCGCGGCAAACACGGCCAAATTTGTTCTCGGCGAGTTGGTGCGGCACGGCCGGGTGCGCCGCGCCTTCATCGGGATCGGCGCGCAGCAGACCGCGATCCCGCGCCGCTGGCAGCTTGCGGCCAGTCTCTCTCAGGCGTCGGCTGCGACCATCTCGGCGTCCGAGCCGGGCAGCCCGGCGAACCGGGCGGGCCTGCTCACCGGCGACATGATCGTGCGGCTCGATGGCGAGCCGGTGACCGGCGCCGACGACCTGATCCGGCTGCTCACCGGCGAGCGCATCGGACGGTCGGTGACGATCGACGTGCTGCGGCTCGGCAAGCCGCGCAGCTTCACGCTGGTTCCGGAGGAACGGAAGAAGGCGGCGTGACCGGGACCGTGCGCCACAGACCGGTGAGCCACGACTTGCCGAACAGCGCAAGGATCGTGATCGCGTAGACAAGCGCGCCGAGGATCGCAAGCGCGATCAGCGCGGCGACGTCGCCGAGGCCTGACATCCCGGCGTGCGCGAGCCACAGCGCCACCGCCAGGATCAGCCCCGCCGCCGCGAGCTTTGTCACCGCGCGGATGAGCTCGCGGTCCGGCGCCATCCGGCCGGCGCGCGTCGCGAACCACACGATCAGCCCGAAATTGATCCATGTGCCGAATGAGGTCGCGAGCGCGAGGCCGACCTGGGCGAGCGCGGTCAGGTAGAGGAACGCCACCTTGAACGCGATGTTGACCGCGGCGGCGCTCAACGCCGCTTTGACCGGCGTCGCGGTATCACCGCGCGCGAGAAAAGTCGCAACCGCGCTGCGCATCAGCACGAACGGGACGAGCCCGATCGAATAGGCCGAAAGCGTCATCGCGGCGGCGTGCGCGTCATCGGCGGTGAATCTGCCGCGCATGAACAGCGCGCGCATGATCAGGTCCGGCACCACGAGGAAGGCCGCGAGGCACGGCACGGCGAGCAGCAGCGTGAACTCGACGGCGCGCGCTTGCGCGGCGCGCGCGCCGGCCTCGTCACCGGACGCGATCCGGCGCGCCATTTCGGGCAGCAGCACGGTGCCGACCGCAATTCCGATGACCCCGCCGGGCAGCTGGTAGAGCCGGTCCGCATAATAGAGCGCCGAGATCGCGCCGGCGGCGAGCAGGCTCGCGATGATGGTGTCGGCGAAGAGCGCCAGTTGCACGCCGGCCGAGCCGATGGTCGCGGGCACCAGCGCCTTGAAGAAGCGCTTGACGTCCTGGTCGAAGCGCGGCCAGCGGAACGCGGTCAGCACGTCGTTGCGCAGCGCGTCGCCGCCGACGAGCAGCACTTCCAATACGCCGGCAACCAGCACGCCCCAGGCTGCCGCATGACCAGCGGTCGGAAAGAACGCCGCGAGCAGCAACGCGACCATCATGGTCAGATTGAGCAGGATCGGCGCGGCCGCGGCGGTGGCGAACCGTCCGATCGAATTGAGGATGCCGGAGAACAGCGTCACCAGCGTCATCAGCAGCAGAT
>CAYZMR010000075.1:0-15321 GCA_964479515.1 uncultured Hyphomicrobiales bacterium
GATCGTCTCGCGCGGCGAGCTGATCGAGATCGGCGGCGCGTTCCGCATGCCCGACATCATGGCGCGCGCGGAAGCGAAGTTGGTCGAGATCGGCACCACCAACCGTACGCATGCCAAGGATTACATCGCGGCGATCGGCGAGAAGACCGGCCTGGTGCTGAAGGTGCACACCTCGAATTACCGTATCGAGGGTTTCACCAAGGAGGTTTCCCCGCGCGAGCTTGCGGCGATCGCGCACGAACGCGATGTGACGCTGGTGCACGATCTCGGTTCCGGCACGCTGGTCGATTTGACGCGCTTCGGCCTCGCGCACGAGCCGACGGTCGCGGAAGCCGTCGCCGACGGCGCCGACCTCGTGACGTTTTCCGGCGACAAGCTGCTCGGCGGCCCGCAGGCGGGCTTCATCGTCGGGCGCAAGGATCTGCTGGCGAAGATCAACCGCAATCCGATGAAGCGTGCGCTGCGCGTCGACAAGATGCGCCTCGCGGCGCTCGAAGCGACCTTGAAGCTCTATCGCGATCCGGATCGGCTGGTACAGCGCCTGCCGACGGTGCGGCTTCTTGCGCGCAGCAGAGAGGACATCGAGGCGCTCGCGCGCAGGTTCATGCCGGCGGTCGCGTCCGCGGTCGGTGCCGCATTCAACGTGGAGGTGACCGCGTGCGCGAGCCAGATCGGCTCCGGCGCGCTACCGATGGAGACTGTGCCGAGCGCGGGGCTTGCGATCCGTCCGAAAGCCGCGCGCGGGGGAGGGCGCGCGCTTAGCGCGCTCGCCGCGGCGCTGCGGCGCTTGGCGGTGCCGGTCATCGGTCGGGTCGAGGAGAACGCGCTGATCCTCGATCTGCGCTGCCTCGAAGACGAGAACGGCTTCTTGGCGAATCTGACCACGCTCGAGCCTGGAGCCGCCGATGCGCTGGCTTGATGGGCTCGCGCGGCGCCTGCGTCCGCAGACGCAAGAAGAGGAACCCTCGGTCGCCGAGCGGATGGCCGCCGCCTACGAGGCTGCCGGCCGCGGCGATTATGCGGCGGCACTCGCGATCTGGACGCCGCTTGCGCATGCGGGCGTCGCGCGCGCGCAGAACAACATCGGCGCGTGCTTCTCCGAAGGACTCGGCGTGGAACGCGACGCCGACCTCGCCGCGAAGTGGCTCGCGGCATCGGCGGCGAGCGGCGATCCGGTGGGGCAACGCAACCTCGCCGCTGCCAATTTCAAGGGCGAAGGCGTCGCGCAGGACTATGGTCGCGCCGCCGAACTCTATCGCGCGGCCGCGGACGCCGGCGACGCGGCCGCGCAGGACATGCTGAGCTGGATGCTGCTCGAAGGCGAGGTCGCGGCGACCGACTACGCCGAGGCGCGGCGTCTCGCCGAAGCCGCCGCCGCGCAGGGCATCGCCGCATCGATGACGCGCCTCGGCTTGATCTTCCACAACGCGCTCGGCGTCGAACGCGACGCGACGGCTGCGGCGCAGTGGTGGCAGAAGGCTGCTGTGCGCGGCGATGCCGACGGGCAGGCGATGCTCGGCGCGGCGTTGCATCTCGGCTCCGGCGTTGCGCGCGATCGCGTCGCGGCCCTCGCGTGGCTCGTTCGCGCGCGAGCCGGCGGCAGCGCGCTCGCCGATCCGTTCCTGACGCCGGCCCGCGCGGTGCTCTCACCCGATGAAGCAATCGAAGCGGAGCGCCGGTCCACCGCGCCATTGCCGGAGCTCGCGTCGTGATCATCGGCACCGCTGGCCACATCGACCACGGCAAGACCTCGCTCGTTAGGGCGCTGACCGGCGTCGACACCGACCGCCTCAAGGAAGAGAAGGCGCGCGGCATCTCGATCGATCTTGGCTTCGCGTACTTGCCGGCGCCGGATGGCGCGGTGCTGGGCTTCGTCGACGTGCCCGGCCACGAGAAGTTCGTGCACAACATGCTCGCCGGCGCGACCGGCATCGACTTCGTGCTGCTGGTGGTCGCCGCCGATGACGGCGTGATGCCGCAGACGAAAGAGCATCTCGCCATCATCGACCTGCTTGGCATCACACGCGGCGTCGTTGCGCTCACCAAGGCTGACCTTGCCGGTCCGGAGCGCCGCGCGGAGCTTCAAACCGAGATCGCGAACGCGCTTCTTGGCACCGGACTCGCCGATGCCGAGATCGTGCCCGTGTCTGTGGTCACCGGCGAGAGTATCGACGATCTGCGCGCGCGCCTGTTCGCGGCCACGCACGCGCTCGGGCCGCGCGCATCGCGAGGCCGTTTCCGCCTCGCGGTCGACCGCTCCTTCACGCTGCCGGGCACCGGCACGGTCGTCACCGGCACCGTGCTCTCCGGCGCGGTCGCGGTCGGCGACCGCGTCACGATCAGCCCGTCGGGGCTTTCCGCGCGCGTACGCTCGATCCATGCCCAGAATCGCCCGACCGAGCGCGGCGAGGCGGGCGAGCGTTGCGCGCTCAACCTTGCGGGCGACGGCATCAGCAAGGACGTGGTCCGACGTGGCGACGTGGTGCTCGATCCCGATCTGCACGCGCCGGCGGAGCGTATCGATGCGACGTTGCGCGTGCTTTCGAGCGAGGCAAAGCCGATCACGCAGTGGATGCCGGTGCGGCTGCATCACGCCGCGAGCGATGTCGCGGCGCGCGTGGTGCTGCTTGGCGACGCGCCGATCGCGCCCGGCGCAGAGGCATACGTCCAACTCGTCCTCGATCATCCGATGGCAGCGGCTTCGTGTGATCGCTTCGTGCTGCGCGATACGACGGCGCAGCGCACGATCGCCGGCGGGCGTTTCCTCGATCTGCGCGCCCCCTCACGCAAGCGTCGCACGCCGGAGCGCCTTGCCCAGCTCGACGCGCAAGCCATCGCCGATCCGGGTGCCGCGCTCGCGGCGCTGCTCGACCGGGCACCCGGCTACATCGATCTTGCGGCGTTCGCGCGCGACCGCGCGCTGGCCGCAAGCGAAGCGGACGCGCTCGTGGAACGCGGCGCGGTCGTGCGCATCGCCGGAACGACGCTCGGCCTCGCGCCCGCGACGTGGCTGCGGCTCAAGCGCGGCCTCGCCGCGACCCTCGAAACCTTCCACGCCGACAATCCCGATCTGCCAGGCCTCGGCCTCGAGCGGCTCCGCCTGCAACTCGATCCGCGCCTCCCGGCACCGGCTTTCTCCGCCATGCTGCACGAGCTCGCGCGCGCGGGCGAGGTCGCGCTCGACGGCGCCTGGGTCCGCTTGCCGGGCCATGAAGTGAAGCTTACGCCGCCCGACGAGAAGCTGTGGGGCCGCATCCGGCCGATGATCGACAAGGTCGAGCGCTTCCGTCCGCCGCGCGTGCGCGACATCGCGACCACGCTGGCGGTGCCGGAGGCCGACGTGCGCCGCCTGCTCAAGCTGCTGTCGCGTATGGGCAAGGTCGACGAGGTTGCGCACGATCATTTCTTCCTGCGCGGCACGGTCGCCGAGATGGTCGGCGTCGCGGTCGAGCTTGCCGCGGCTGCGCCGCGGGCTGAGTTCACGGCGGCACAATTGCGCGACCGGCTCGACAACGGCCGCAAGGTCGCAATCCAGATCCTCGAATTCTTCGATCGCCACGGCGTGACGCTGCGACGCGGCGACCTGCGGCGCATCAATAAGCATCGGCTCGATCTGTTTCGCCGCGCGACCGACGAAGCCGGGAAGCCGATGTCGGGAGGAGAAGCGTCCCCGGTGGGGCGTCCGGACTTCAAATCCGGGAAGGGCCGCGAGCCGGTTCTTGGTGGGTTCGACTCCCACTCTCTTCCGCCACATTCGAGGAGCGCATGATGACGGCCACGTCCTTCCTCGATGCGCTCAAGGCTGCGGCCGACGAGGCCGAAGCCGCCGAGGCTCGTTTCCGCCGCGAGATCGCGGGGCGCACCAAGGCGCTGGAGCGCGAGCGCGCCTTCGCGTTCCGGCGGCTCAACTTGATGCGCGCGGTCGCCGACGCGATCGCATCGGCCGAGAGCGAGGAGATCGCGGTCGCGAATGCGACCGCGACATTGCGCGCGAGGCTTGGCTGGGCAAGCGACAGCGAAGCGCGCGACGCCGTTCTGGTGCGTTTTGTGCCGGTCGCGCAGGCGGCTTTCGCGAGTCTTGCGCCGCCCGAGGCCGAAGCCCAGGAGATGGACGTGCAACAGTCGCTCGCCGATTTCGAAGCGTGGTACGCGAGCACGCACGAGAACGCGTTCTGGGTCCTGTTCGAGCACTACATGCCGGAGACGCCCCTTGTCGACTTCTGACAGCAACGACGGCCGCACCGATTTCGACCGCTGGATCGCGGCCGCGTTCCGCGAAACCGGCGCCTTTACGGCACTGGTGGTGCTGGTCGAGATCGCCGGCATCACGGTGACGCCGCTGTGCTCGACCTATTTCAACGTGATCGGCGAGGAAATCGACTGGGGCGAGATGACGGTGCTGTTCGCGGGCGCCGGGCGCGAATGGGACGGCGCGTCGTTCTTTCCCGCCATGGCGCCGGACGGCGGCCCGCTCGACAACCCGAATGCGCGATTGAAATTGCGCGAGCTCGAAGCGCGACTTGACGATGACCGCCTCGTGCTCAACGAGGGACAATTCTTCGATAAATGGGGACGGCGGCTGCAGATCGAGGAGGTCGAAACGCAATGACGGCCGTGCGGCGGCTGATCATCGTGCTGGCCAACACCGACCCACGCAACGTCGAGGAGCTGGGCGCGCCGTTCTATTACGCGGCGGTCGCGGCCGCGATGGACCATCAGGTCGATGTGCTGTGCACCGCGACCGCCGGCAGACTGATGCTCAAGGGCGTGGCGGAGGCGCTACGAGCCAAGGCGAGCGATCCCAAGACCATCTATGACTGGATCAAGGAAGCGCACGAGCAAGGCGCGCGCTTCTGGGCGTGCCCGGCGAATCTGGAGCTGTTCGACAAGAGCGAGGCCGACCTGATCCCCGAATGCAGCGGCGTGATGGGCGCGGCCGCGATGATTCAGGATATCATGGACGGCGAGTGCAGGGTCTTGACGTTCTGAGAGAGCGAGCCGTGGTCAAGGTCCAGGATAGAGAGTTTCCCGATCGTCTCTATTACGACATAGAGAACCAGATCTGGTACGAGCCGCTCGCCGACGGCACGGTGCGGGCGGGCTTCACCTCATGGGCCGCGTCACTGATGGGCGACGTGCTGGTGTTCACGCCGAAGCGCCTCAACCGCGACTTCGAGAAGGGGCGCTCGTTCGCGGTGGTCGAGGGCGGCAAGTGGATCGGGTCCGCGCGCGCGGCCTTCGACGGCATCGTGATCGCGCACAATGAGACGCTGATGCGCAAGACCGAGCTTCTGAACGAGGACGCGTTCGGCGCCGGCTGGATGCTGATCGTCAAGCCGGCGCGGACGGATTGGCGCGATGGCCTCGTCACTGGCGCGGCGATCTGTCCGGCATTCGAGGCGTGGCTCACGACCGACGCCTACAAGAACCGCGCCTCGTAGATGAGAAGCACCGCGCCCGTCCGTACCGATATCGTGCTCGTCGGCGGCGGGCATGCGCACGTGCATGTGCTCACGGCCTTCGCGATGCGGCCCGCGCCGCGCGTGCGGCTGACGCTGATCGCGCGCGACCTGGAGACGCCTTATTCGGGCATGCTGCCGGGCCTGATCGCCGGGCTCTACAGGCATGAAGAAGCGCATATCGACTTGGCGCGTCTGGCGGCAGCGACTGGCGCGCGGCTGATCCACGCCGAGGCGATCGGCCTCGACCGTGCCGCCAAGCGCGTGCTGCTTGAGGGACGTCCGCCGCTTGCCTACGACCTTGTGTCGCTCGATGTCGGCATCACGCCGGCGCTCGGCTCGATCGCGGGCGCCGCCGAACACGGCATCGCGGTGAAGCCGATCGGATCGTTTCTCGCCAAGTTTGACGCTTTGCTTGCCCGCTGCCGCGCGCCGGGCGGGCTGCGCCGCATCGCAGTACTCGGCGGCGGGGCAGGGGGCGTGGAGCTGCTGCTGTCGGTCCGCTCGCGGCTCATTGCCGAAGCCGGCGAACGCGCGTCGGAGTTCTCGTTCGCGCTCGCGACCGCGGGCGACATCCTGGAAAGCCACAACGCGGGCGTGCGGCGTATCTTCCGCCGCGTGCTGGCGGAGCGCGGTATCATGCTGCACGAGCGGCGCGCGGCGCGCGCGCTGACCGGCAGCGCGATCGAGTTCGACTCCGGCCCGCCGCTTCCCGCCGACGCGGTGCTGGTCACGACCGATGCGGCGCCGCCGCCCTGGCTGCGCGACACCGGCCTCGCGCTCGATGGCGGCTTCATCGCGGTCGGTCCGACTTTGCAGGCGCGCAACGATTTGGACGTGTTCGCGGCCGGGGATTGCGCGGCGCTGGTTGAAACGCCACGCGAGAAGGCCGGCGTCTATGCGGTGCGCGCCGGGCCGCCGCTCGCCGCGAACCTGCGCCGGCGCGCCGGCCGCGCCATAGGACAGGCGCTGAAAGCCTGGCGTCCGCAGCGCCGCCACCTTGCGTTGATCTCGACCGGCGATCGCTACGCCGTCGCCTCGCGCGGCGGACTGGCGCTCGAAGGACGTTGGCTCTGGACGCTGAAGGATTGGATCGACCGGCGCTGGATGCGCATGTACCAGGACGTCGACCGCATGACCGCGCGTATGGCCGCGCGCGCGCCGATTGCGGCGACCGACACAACAATCGAGGCGATGCGCTGCGGCGGTTGCGCCGCCAAGGTCGGGCCGGGTCCGTTGTCGCGCGCGCTGGCGCGGCTTGCGCCCGTGAGCGCCGAAGGGGTCGTGGTCGGGCTCGACGCGCCGGACGATGCTGCCGTGATCGCGCCGTCGTCGCGACATCTCGTGCAGACCGTGGATTTCTTCCGCGCCTTCATGGACGATCCTTACGTGTTCGGCGAGATCGCCGCGAACCACGCACTCAACGACGTGTTCGCGATGGGCGGCACGCCACGCCACGCGCTCGCGACCGCGATCGTGCCGCCGGATGCGCCCGGCAAGGTCGAGGAGACGCTGTTCCAGCTCCTTGCTGGCGCGCGCGCCTGCCTTGATCGCGAGGGCGTTGCCCTGGTCGGCGGCCACTCCGGCGAAGGCGAGCTCGCGCTCGGCTTCGCGGTCACCGGCGACGTCGCGCCGGAAGCGATCCTGCGCAAGGGCGGCCTGAAAGCCGGCGATGTACTCGTGCTCACGCGCCCGCTCGGCACCGGCATCCTGTTCGCGGCCGCGATGCGCGCCAAGGCGCGCGCGCCATGGATCGCGGCGGCCCTCGCCGCGATGCGCCAATCGAACCGCGAGGCCGCCGCGATCCTGGTCGCGCATGGTGCGGACGCGATGACCGACGTGACCGGCTTCGGCCTTGTCGGCCATCTCGGCGAGATGCTGGCGGCGAGCGGCGTGGACGCCACTGTCGACGTCGCCGCGTTGCCGCTCTACGACGGCGCGCTCGAACTCGCCCGCGCCGGGATCGCTTCGACGCTCTTGCCGGAAAACCTTTCGCTTGTCCGCCTGCTACGCAACGACACCGACTTGGCGACGCGTGCGGTTCTGTTCGATCCGCAGACCTCCGGTGGCCTGCTGGCGGGAGTCCCCGCCGAGCGCGCGCAGGCCTGCGTCGCCGCGCTACGCGGCGCCGGCCATGAGCATGCCGCGGCGATCGGTTCGGTCGGCAAGAACGGGCTATCGGCGCACGAGGTTGGCATCACCCTCGGCGGGAGCCTCTGACCGTCATTCGGCCGCAACCTGCTCCTTCGCACGCAGGAGCGGCATCACGTGCTCGGCGAACAACTCGACCGAACGGAGCGACTCGGCCAGCGTCAGGTCGCCGAACGCGAGCCGCGCCACCACGTAGTTGGCGCCGCTGTCATCGATCTGCCGTTGCAGCGCGGCGAGCACGGTCTGCGGCGCGCCCGCGATCGTGCGGCCGTCCTGTCCATCTCCGTCGAATTCTGCCGGATAGACCACGCCGGCGGGCTTCACGCCGTGGTCGAGCCATAGCTTCATGAAGCTCGCATGCCAGCGCCGGTAGGCGCGGCGCGCGGCTACGCGCGCGGCCTCGTCGCTGTCGGCGACCACGATGTGGCGCCCGATGCCGAGTTTCGGTTCGCCGCCCGCGCCAGCCTCCCGGCGCAGCATCCGATAGCGCTCGAACAGGCCGCGCGCGGCCGCGGCGCTGCCATTCGTGACGATGCTCATGCCGGTGCGCGCGGGGCGCTCCACGCTCGCCGGCGTGGAGGCGCCGTACCATAGTGGCGGGTGCGGCTTCTGCAGCGGCTCGAGCGTCAGCGGGACCTTGTCGAAGCGATAGAACTTGCCGTCAAAATCGAGCGTGCGGCTTTGCAGGCCGCGCATGACCACCTCGAAGGCTTCGGCGAACATATGCGGCGCCTGCTCGGGATCGATGCCGTAGAAACGCGTTTCGATCGGCGAGATGCCACGGCCGACGCCGAACTGGAAGCGCCCGCCGCTCATCTGGTCGAGCATGCAGATTTCCTCGATCAGGCGCAGCGGATGATAGAGCGGCAGGGTGTAGACCAGCGGGCCGAAGTTGAGCCGCCGCGTGCGCTGCGCGACCGCCGACAGGAACACGCTCGGCGAGGGCCCCAGGCCGAGCGGCGTCGCGTGGTGCTCGGCCACGTGATAGGCGTAGAAACCGAGGCGGTCATAGGCCTCGATCAGCTTGAGCCGGTTCTCGTAGAATTCACGCAGCGGCGACCCGGAATGATCCAGGTGGTCGAAGATGCCGAAGGCGATCATGGCTGGTCCCGGGTTGAACAAGACATGGTAACTGCTTGATCGGCCTTCTGTACAATGGGCCGATGATGGCTGCGCTTTCGTTCCCCGAACTCGACGGCGTGTACCAGGCGGCGCGTCCGTTCGCCGAGGCGCTGCTGCGCGCGATCACCGGGCTCGCGCTCGTCCCGCACGGGCTGCGCGTACTCGGCTTCTTTCCCGATACTGGCCTGCCGATCCATTCGCTAGCTGGGCTCGGCCGGGCGGCTGCCACCGCCGGCTATCGGCCGGGCCTGTTCTGGGCCGCCATCATCGTCGCGACCGAGCTGATCGGCGGGCCGTTGCTCGCGCTCGGCCTGTTCACGCGCCCGGCCTGCGTGCCGATCGTGGTCCTGCTCGTCCTTTCGGTTGTCGCGCATTGGCGCGACGGCTGGTTCTGGAACACGCTCGGCATCGAGTATCCGCTGCTCTGGGCGGCATGCGCGCTCTATTTCCTGGCGAACGGCGGCGGAGCGATCTCGCTCGATCGGCTGATCGGTTGGGAATTCTGACAGGTCATTCGTCGAATATCGCTACCGCCCGCGTCCATCCGGCCGAGGCCTTTTCGATCTTGACCGGGAAGCACGCGACCTTGAATCCGAACGCCGGCAGCGCTTCGAGGTTCGACAGCTTCTCCATGTGGCAATAGCCGATTTCGCGCCCGGCCTTGTGCCCTTCCCAGATCAGGCTCGCGTCGCCGGTCTCGGCGAAGCGCTTGGCGGTGTGGCTGAACGGCGCGTCCCAGCTCCAGCCATCCGTGCCGGTCACGCGTACGCCCTGCCGCGTGAGGAACAGCGTCGCCTCGCGCCCCATGCCGGAGCCGCGATGGATGAAGTCGGGCTGGCCATAAGCCTTCCCGGCCGCGGTGTTCGTCAGCACGATGTCGAAGGGCTTCAGCGCATAGCCGATGCGATCGAGCTCGCGCTGCACGTCGTCGGGCGTGCACACATAGCCGTCAGGCTTTGCGCGGAAGTCGAGCTTGACGCCATCGCTGAAGCACCATTCGAGCGGCACTTCGTCGATGGTCATCGCGGGCTTGCCGCCGTCCATGGTCGGATGGAAGTGATAGGGCGCGTCGAGGTGGGTGCCGTTATGGGTCGAGATCGCCACGTTCTCGACCGCCGCTCCTGCGCCGTCAGGGAGCTGGTCGCGCCGTAGCCCCGGGAAGACCTGGACGAAATTCTCCGCGCCGGCCGCATGATCGAGATAGGTGATCGACGGCAGCATATAGGGCGGGTCCGAGACGATCCCGGCCTTCAACGCGACCGATATGTCGACGATGCGCCGCGGCATGGATTTCCCTCCGATCAGGCGCGCCAGGCGCCGGGTTTTCTGGGGTCCGCGCGAGCGCGCGGTCCGGAGGACAGCGCCTATCATCCGGCTCCGGCCGCCGCCAGCGCGGTTAACCAAAGCTAAAAATTCGCAGGTTGAGTCCGAATGCACTAGAAAATTGTATGCAGATTGTAATGCCCTTATAAGATGATGATATAGCACAACTTTTCGGATAGTACCCGCTTATGGACAATACAATATGGAAAGCAACCTAAGAGATGCGTCGACTTAGAAAAGTGAAATAAATGAAGTGGCAACAATAGCTTATGGACATGAAGCTCTCTGCCGTTTCATATACGTTTTGGATATGCCGGAGATTGGACACTCGGATAGGTTGATGCTATCGCTGGTTAATGCTGCCTTAACGCAGCACGGGGCGCGCGAATAGCGCGGCTAACGAGCACGGCGAGCATCGATCTCCGGGAAGCAGGGTCGATGGCGGACACAGGGGTTGGCGTTGGTCACGGGGCGTAATTTCCGAAAGCTCCAGTTCAAACGGCTGATCTGACGAGGGCTGCCTGCCGCGGCAGGAGGCCTTCGTAACTGCGATCTGCGGCCAGCGTTCGCGCGCCCAAAGCACGGCGTCGTGCAGAGGGAGCGCGTGATCATGCCAAGCTTTTTCTTCGTCAATGGCGGCCAGTCGATCCAGAACGTCATCAACGGCGCGAGCGCCGGCGACACCATCATGGTGGGAACCGGGGTCTTCACCGAAGACCTGACCATCAATAAATCGCTCAACATCATTTCTCTCGACGGCGCCGGCACCACCTTCATCGACGGCACGGTCAACATCACGGCCAGCAACGTCGATTTCGGCGACAGCGATCACGGCTTCACGATCCAGCCGACCGCGAGCGAGACCGCCGCGCTGTCTCTCGGCGCGGTGTCCAACGTTCATATCGAAGGCAATACGCTGGTTGGCAACGCGACCGCGGCGGCGAGCCTTGCCACGCAGGATCTGATCGCGTCCGGCGGCGACGGCAACATCAACATTGAGAACAACGTGTTCTCGGGGACGGCCGACGAGCTGCTGCGCGTCAATGGCGAGGTCAGCGGCGCCCCGCAATCCCACGACATCCTGCTGACCGGCAACCATTTCACTGGAACCGTCACCAGCGGCGGCACCAACGTCATCCTCGACGCGGACACCAGCACGGTGACCGGCAACACGTTCGGCGGCGACGGCGCGGCCGGGCTGGTGCTCAAGCAGGGCGGCGACACGGTCGCTTCCAGCAACGATTTCACCGCCTTCGGCGCCGGCACCGACATCGTCACGGTCGGCAGCTTCGACCTTTCGACCGTGCCGACCGCCGCGAACCTGACGCTCGCCGACGCAGCATCGAGCCTCCAGACCTTCGACGACATGGCGCTCGGACCGATCACGGACGGCGAGAACGGCTGGAAATTCGTCGGCTCCGGCAAGGACCAGCAGGTCGTCAGCATCAGCGGCAACCACGAATTCCGCATGTCGAGCGACCCGAGTGTCGCCGACTTCTCCGGTCCGTTTTCGCCCGAGCTCGCGGTTGCGGCCGGCGAGCCCGAGACCGGCGCGCTCGCGTCCAGCCAGTCGATCAGCTTCGACTTCTCCGCCGTCAACCCGATCCCGGACGGATCGCGGCTGGAGATCGACTTCGGTAACGCCGACGGCACCGATCGCAACAACTTCCTCGCGATCGAGTCATTCGGCTCGACCGGCATCCGCATCGCGGTCAGCGAGCCCGATCTCTCCGGCAATTTCAGCGGCGATAATTCCTCGCCGGCGCCGAACGATTGGCGCGAGCTCATCAGCCATGTCGATCCGACGCAGACGCATCACCTCGAAATGCGCCTCGACTACGTCGACGGCGCCGATAACGACGTGATCCAGATCTATCTCGACGGCAATCTGATCGGCACGACCACGACGTTCGAGAACTACCACGACGCGCTCGGAGGCACGCATCCTGCCAACGCCGAAGCAAACCTGACCGACCGCGTCTTCTTCCGCGGCAGCGCCAACGGTGCGCCGCAGGACGGGCCAGGCGGCGCGGCCGACGCCGGCTTCAACATCGATAATGTCTCTACCGCCACCTACAACAACACCGACGGCAGCGGCAACGCGCTCGACAACATCATCACCGGCAACACCGGCGACAACACGCTGAGCGGGGCTGGCGGCAACGACACGCTCAACGGAGGCGGCGGCAACGACAACCTGGTTGGTGGCGCCGGCAACGACGCGCTCGACGGTGGCCCCGGCTTCGACGTCGCGAATTATTCGGGGAACGCCGCCGCCTATACGGTCGCATTCAACGGCACGACCGCGACCGTCACCGACGCGCGCGGCGGCTCACCAGAGGGCACCGACACGGTCACCAATGTCGGCACGCTGCACTTTGCCGACCACAACGTGCTTTTGGTCGGCCCCGGCAGCGATTTCAAAACGATCCAGGCGGCGGTCAATGCGGCGCACGACGGCGACACGATCCTGGTCGGCCCCGGACATTACCAGGAGCAGGTCACCGTCGACGGCCTCGACATCACCATCAAGGGCGCCGGGCAGGACCAAACCTTCATCGACGCACCGCCGAGCGCGAGCCTCGTCGCGAACGTGCACGATTCCGCGTCCTCGCGGCCCGACAAGTTCGCGCTCGTCGGCGCGACCAATGACGCGCACCTCACGCTGGAAGGGCTGACGATCGACGGGCTGAACCACGGCACAATCTCGGATCCAGCCTACGACTTCGCCGGCATCGAGGGCGTGAATGCGAGTGTCGACGCCGATCACGTCACGGTGACCGGCATCCAGGAGCTCGACAACGTCCATCCAACCGAGCCGTCCGGCGTCCAGCACAACTCGGCAGTCATCATCGACAACACCGACGGCGACGACCGCAGCTTCACGATGAGCAATTCCATCGTGGAGAATTTCCAGAAGAACGGCTTCGTCCTGGCGGGAGAGGGCCTCACCGTCGATGTGAACCACAACACGGTCACGGGCGCCGGCGCGATCACCACGACCGCACAGAACGGCATCGAGCTCTTCGGCGGGGCGACCGGATCGATCACCGACAACACGGTCAGCGGCATCGATTATACGCCCGCGACCGTGGTCGCGACGTCGATCCTGGTGTTCGATGCGCCGGGCGTGATCGTCAGCGGCAACGCGATCACCGGTGCGACTGGCGACGGCGATGCGGGTATCTATCTCATCGATTCCGACGCCGCGGTTGCGAACAACAATACGCTCACCGACCTGGCCTACGGGCTGATCGACGACGGCACGTTCACTACGCCGCTGTCGCACACCGGCAACATCTTCAATCCGTCCGACCTGAGTGCCGTGAATGTCGGCTTCTATCCCGACACCACGTCGACTACCCCTTACACGTTCTCGGGCGGCGACAAGGCCGATGATCTCGAGGGCGCGGCCGCGGCTGATCACCTCAACGGCCTGGCCGGGAATGACTACATCGAGGGCTTCAGCGGCAACGACGTGCTCGCCGGCGGCACCGGCAACGATACGCTCGTGGGCGATGCCGGCACCGATACCGCGACCTATGGCGTCGCGCTCACCGCCGCGAGCTTCACCTTCGATGCCGCCAACGACCGATGGGTCGTAGACGCCGGCACGGAGGGTACCGACACGCTCACCGGCATCGAGGTCGTGACCGACAGCGCGGGCCACACCTTCCGCCTGGTCGACGCCGCCGGGAACGCCGGCTACGCCCACATCCAGGACGCGGTCGACGCTGCCTCCGCGGGCGACTTCATCCTGGTCGCGCCCGGGACCTACAGTGAAAGCAAGACACCGACGCCGATATCCGGCACGCCGGGCGGCCTGTACATCGACACCCCGAACCTGACGCTGCTCGGCTACAGCGCGAACGACGGCTCGCTGATCACGGCCGCGGCCGACGCAAAAGCCTATGGGCCGACGGTCATTTCCGCCCACGAAACCGACTTCGGTTCGAACCATTTTGTGGGGCCGGACGGCTCCGGCGTGACCATCGAGGGCCTGCACCTGCAAGCCGGCCCCGAGACCGACAACAAGCTGCTCGAGATCTGGGCCGACAACGTGACGGTTGAGAACAGCTTTATCGACGTCAACGAAGGCGGCACGACTTACACCGGCGCGATCGCGGTCTACTTCAACGGCGATGGCACGACACCGGGCGACATCAGCGCCTTCAAGATCGATCACAACATCCTCAATGAGGGCATCGACGATTCCAACGGAATCGGCGACCCGCCGGGGGTCGCGGCGAGCGAGCTCATCACGAATAATCTGTTCGAGGGCACCTTCGACAACGGCACCGGCCTGGGCCGCTACGACACCATCGTGTTGAACGGCCAAGTCCCGGGCATCGGCTGGCTGCTTGCGCCGAACGATATCCCGACGATCAGCGGTAATACCGTTGCCAACAACACGACGCCGTTCCTGCTGCGCGGCAGCGACCAGGACCCGGCCAATCTGCCGACCGCCGCCGAGATCGCCACAATTCTGGCGGCGAACGGCGACGGCGACACTACCTACGCCTATGTGCTCGACGGCAGCGGCGATCTGCGTCTCGCCGATCGCAATGACGGCTCGGGCCCCTATCACAGCTTCGCCGTCACCAACACGCTCGACACCCTCAATCTGGCGCTCGACATCACGCCTGACCAGGTGTTCGGCGGCCAGCGCAACTATCTCCAGACCGGCGACACCGTCGTCATCCAAAGCGGCGATGCCGGCCCGGTCAACTCGTCGGTCATGGTCGACAACCTGACGATCAAGGCGACGCAGCACTCGGCCGACCTCAACCTGACGCTTGCGACCGAGTTCGCCGACGGTAGCTCGATCGCGGATGGCGGCGTGAAGCAAGTCACGCTAGCCGACTATGCGAGCGGCCTCGGCGCCAATGTCGACGTCACCGGCAACGGTCTCGACAACGTCATCACCGGCGACAGCGGCAACAATTCCCTGCGCGGCCTCGCCGGGAACGACACACTCAAGGGCGGCGGCGGCAACGACTTCCTCGACGGCGGGGCGGACACCGACACGGTCGTCTACCCGGGCCCGCGCGCGAGCTATCAGGTCGACGATATCGGCGGCGGCCAGATCAGGATCATCGACCTGCGGTCCGGCTCGCCCGATGGCACCGACACGGTGCAGAACGTTGAGACCTTCACCTTCTCGGACGGCACGTTCACGGCCGCGACGGTGTTGAACGACCCGCCGACCGGCGGCGTGACGATCACCGGCGCCGCGACCGAGAACGTGGTGCTCAGCGCCAACACG
>CAYZMR010000076.1:0-15320 GCA_964479515.1 uncultured Hyphomicrobiales bacterium
TGGCGAGGGTTTGAGCCGCGCCGGCCGAAGCCAAGAGCGCGAAACCGATCGCGCATGCGATCGTCGCAAAACCGCGTTTCATGATACAGCTCCCCCAGGTGCTCGCCGAATGGTAGCGAGTTTCGTAAAAGCGCGGAAGCCGTGAAGGGACGGCGCGATGCTGAGCCGCAGACATCTCGTCAGCCTGGGATTAGGCTCGCTCGCGGCCGCGAGCCTTCGCGCCCGCCCCTCGCACGCGCAAGGATCACCCAGCTTGGGCCGAAACCGCCTCGTCCTCCTCGGTACCAAGGGCGGCCCGGCGATCCGCCAGGGCTACACGCCGGCGCCGTCGTCGAGCCTCATCGTCTACGACAACGTGCCCTACGTGATCGACACCGGCTATGGCGTGAGCTTCAAGCTGATCGACGCGAAGCTGCCGCTGACCGCGCTGCGCTACGTGTTCATCACGCACCATCACTCCGACCACAATGCGGAGTTCGGCCTGCTCATGAACAACGCCTGGGCGATCGGGCTGAAGACGCCGGTCGATGCCTATGGGCCGAAGGGCATGCATGAGCTCGCCGACGGGTTCTGGCAGGCTTACCGCTTCGACATCGAGACGCGGATGGCGGACGAGGGGCGGCCGGATCTCCGCAAGCTCGTCGCCGTGCACGAATACAGCGAAGGCCCGGTGATGGCGGCCGGCGGCGTGAAGGTCACGGCGCTGCGCAACGTGCATCCGCCGATCACCGAGAGCTTTGCGCTCAAATTCGAGTTTCCCGGAAAGACGATCGTGTTCTCGGGCGACACGGCCTATTTCCCGCCGCTCGCCGAATTCGCCAAGGGCGCCGACATTCTGGTGCACGAGGTGATGTATGCGCCGGCGCTCGAGCGGCTGCTCGCGAAAACGCCGAACGCGCCGACCTTGATGGCGCATCTCAAGGCGAGCCATTCGCTTCCCGACGAAGTCGGTCGCATCGCCACGCAGGCCGGCGTGAAGATGCTGGTGCTCAACCACCTTGTTCCCGCCGACGATCCGAGCGTGACCGAGAAGACCTGGATCGACGCGGTGCGGCCGACATGGAAAGGTGATCTCGTCGTCGGACACGATCTGATGGAGATCGCGCTGTAGGATGCTGTTGCGATGAAAGTGCACGCGATCCAGACCGGCTGGGTGAAGATCAAGACCGCGCAGCCCGAGGGTCACGGCACCGGCATCTTTCGCCAGCTCGCCATTTTCGCCGATCGCAACTGGACCGATTGGGAGCCGACCTTCGCGTGGTTGATCGACCACAAGGACGGTCCGATCGTCGTCGACACCGGCCAAGGGACGCATCTATTGGAGCACGGACACTCGCTGCACCCTTACGTCCGCTGGGAGGTGGCGTTTCGCATCGACCCGGAAGAAGAGATCGGGCCGCGCCTACAGGCGCTCGGCGTCGGCCCGCGCGACGTCAGACAAGTCATTCTCACGCACCTGCACATGGATCACGACGGCGGGCTGCGGCATTTCCCCAACAGCGAGATCCTGGTCGCGCCCGGCGAGCTCGGTCTGGCGCGCGGATGGATGGGAATGATGCGCGGCTATGTGCCGAACCGGTGGCCGTCCTGGTTCGATCCGGTTGCGCTCGACTTGTCGGACGGACCGGTCGGCGCTTTTGCGGCAAGCAAGCGCATGACGGCAGCCGGCGACGTCGTTGTCGTCGCGACGCCGGGCCACACCGCCAATCACCTCTCGGTGCTGGTCCATGACGACGACGTCGCGGTGCTGCTGGCAGGCGATACGTCATACAGTCAGGACCTCATGCTGGCGGGCAAGGTGGACGGCGTGAGCCCGGATGTCGCGACCGCCGCGAAGACGCTCGCCGCGATCAGGCAATTCACGCTGGCGCAGCCGACCATCTACCTCCCGACGCACGATCCCGGCGCCGGCACGCGTCTTGCGCAGCGTTCGGTCGTTGCGCGGGGCGCGTAGCCGAGAAGCTCCCGGCCCTCCCGCGCCAGCCTTAGCGGCTGCTGCCTGACGACGATCTGCCGATGACGCCGTATTCGGTCGACTTCATGCCGTTGGCGGCTTTGTAGCCTTCGGCCGCCAGGCCCCGCTTGAGCAACTCGCGCACCGCGGCCGCCCGGCTCGGCATGCGATGCTTGAAGCGGAAGTCGTCGAGCACCGTCAGCTCCTCGGGCGAGAGCATGATCTGAAGCCGCTCTTCACGGTTCGCCCTGCTGGTCCTTGGCATGGCTCATAATCCGTTCCTGTAGACAACGGCAAATAAATAGCCATTTGCAAAATGACAGTCAATGGCTGTTCTTACTCATTTTTGGGTTAAATCGCTTTGTTCGGAAGAGCAGTAAATGCCGATGTTGTGGCAAATATTGTATGATTATACAAAGACCAACGATAAGTAATTAAAGGCACAATAGCAGTAATTATCAAAGTAATTCTTGACAGTTCTTCGCCGAGGATTAGGATTGAATCATGACACAGATATTGATGCATCAGACTGAGGAACCAGCCTCTCCGGTATGCGAGAAGTGCGGCGCCTGGACCCGGCTGGTCGGCCTTGAGCCGCATCCGAGCGAGGACGCGACGGATCTGCTGACCCACGTGTGCATTGCGTGCGACTGGGTGCAGACGACCACCATCGCGCGTCGCACGGTGAACGGCGGCTAGGCCGCCGTCGCGAGGAGGCGGTGGGCTTCCCTCTGCTCTGCCCGCCCTGCGGCGCCTCCCGCTACTGCGCGCGCGGGTCGGCGGGCTTGCCCTTGCCGTGGATCGCCGCGTCGGCATCGAGCCCGGACTTCACGATCACGGACATCTGCGAGCCGATGGCGCGGAACGGCATCAGGACGCGGTGCAGGCGGTTCTTCGAGATCAGCATGTCGTGCAGCGCGAGGTAGTCGATGCCGGTGTTCATGAAGCAGTTCACCGCGTCTGCGGGCGCCTCGACGATCGGCTCGCCCTTGATGTTGAACGAGGTGTTGACCAGCACCGGCACGCCGGTGAGTGCCTCGAATTCCTTCAACAGCCGGTAGAGCCGCGGATTGGTGTCCTCGCGCACGGTCTGCACGCGCGCGGTGCCGTCGACATGCACGATGCCGGCGACGCGGTCGCGCCAGGCCGGAACCACGCGCTTGGCGCGCAGCATGAACGGCGATTCGTCCTCGCCCTCGAAGATCTCGGCCGCGCGCTCGGCGAGCACGATCGGCGCGAACGGGCGGAAGGCCTGGCGGAATTTCACCCGGCTGTTGAGCTTGTCCTTGATCTCCGGCTTGCGCGGATCGGCGATGATCGAGCGGTTGCCGAGCGCGCGCGGGCCGAATTCGGACGGGCCTTGGAACCAGCCGAACACATGGCCTTCGGCGAGTAGCTTGGCGCTGTCGCGGCAGATGTCGTCGCAGTGCTTGATCTCCGTCTGCAACCGCACAAAAGGCTTCTCGATCGGCGCCTTGACCTCGGCGTCGGTGTAGGGCCGGCCGAGATAGGCGTGGCGCATCACGAACTTGCGCGGCTGCTTCAGGATTTCCAGGTGGCCGTAGAGCGCGCAGCCGATCGCGATGCCGTTGTCGCCGGCCGCCGGCTGGATCCACACCTTCTCGAAGCCCGCCTCGCGCACGAGGCGCCCGTTGGCGACGCAATTGAGCGCGACGCCGCCCGCGATGACCAGGTTCTTCGCGCCGGTCGTCTCGCGCAGCCAGCGCGCGCGCGCGAGCAGCACCTTCTCGGTATCGTCCTGCACGCGCCAGGCCATGTCTTTCCAGTGCTGCATCCGCGTGCTTTTCTCCCAATTGGGCTCGCGGCCGAGCAGCCATGGCTTGTCGAAGGAGAGGTCCCATTCCGGAATGACGAGCTCGCCCTTGTTGTCGACGTCGATCAGCGGTCGAAACGCCTCGGGCTTGCCATAAGGCGCAAGGCCCATCACCTCGCCGCACTTGTTCCAGTTGGAGAAGATGTAGCTCGACACGCGGCTGTAGAGCGCGCCGAGTCCCGGCATGTAGTAAAATTCGTCGGAGAGAAAACCGCGGCACGGATTGAGCCAGACCTTCTTCAGGGTCTCGAGCTTTGTCCCTGAGAACTTGTAATAACTCTCCGACTCGCGGCCGAGCGGATCCGCCTGCTCGGCGAGCTGGCCCGGCTCGCGGATGTCGGCGGCGTAGTTGCCGACGCCGTCGACCACCATCACGGCGCCCTCCTCGAACGGAGAGCACGCGAACGCGCTGTAGGCATGCGCGAGGTGGTGCGAGAGCGTGAGGACCTTGTTGGATTTCGAAAGATAGAGCGGATTCTTGGCGGCGGCCTGGCGCTCCGTATCCGTCATCACCTCGGGGACGTCCTGCGCGACCATGCGGACTTCCAGTTCCTCGACCGGGAGCACGTAGCAATTGCGCACCACGAGATCGATGTCGTCGAGCGTGATGCCTTCCGCCTTGAGCACGTAGTCGACGACCTCCTGGTAGAAGCCGGTCGCGTGCTTCTGGCGCGTGATGCGTTCCTTCTCGATCGCGAACGCGATCTCGCCGTCGCGCAAGAGACAGGCGCTGACGTCATGGTCGTAGGCGTTGATTCCGAGAACGTAGGTGTGATTCTTCGGCATGGAGCCTTTTTGTCAAAGCTGGTCGGCAGTCGACTGCCGGTCATCGGGGCAGGGAGAATGTTTTTTTTCTTCCGCGCTGCCAAGGGTGGGAGCCCGGCAATCGCGCGGGCCGCAACTTTTGCGTCGCCGGCGGGCCAATACAAGCGGAGTTTTCCCGTCGCCTGCCTGCTCTGTGGCGGAAATCCGGCGGCGCGATGAATGAGCGTTAATCCTGAGGATTCCCAGTACCTTGAGCCTAAAGTAGCCTCTTGACCGCGCCTCACTAAGCGTTAGGTTTGGCGACCTTTTGCAAAGGGAAGGTACGCCTATGACAAAGATCTGGACTGCCCTGGTTCGCGGCGCCGCCGTTGTCGCTCTCGTAGCGGCAGCATTCGTCAGCAATATCGGCACGTACGCTCTCGGCGTTGCCGGCATCACCACGATCGCCATGACGACGTCGGCGACGCAGGCCTCCGCGCAGTGGCGCCGTTGGCGTCGCGTGCGCCGCTGGCGCCGCTGGTGGTAAGCCACTTCGACAGATAGAGCCTGGCCGTTCAGCCGGGTTACCGAACAACCGGGCGCGCTCGACAAGAGCGCGCCCGGTTTGCGTTTTGGGGCTGTGCCGCGCGTACTTTTCGAATCGACACCGGCACGTGTTGCCGTGCGCCGCGCGTGCGCCGTGAAACCACGTACGTAGCGCGGTTCACCGCCGTTAAGCACAGATCGTCGATTATCCGCGCCATTAAGCCGGGATTTCTCGCCGCGCGTTATCGAGACGCATGGTCGAGGACGCCGCAGAGCACCCGGATATTTTTGCGGGCCCGACATGCGATCGATGTGGCGGCGCGACGCGGATCACCCGCATCGAGACGCATCGCCGGCACCGCCGCACGCACGTCTGGACGTTCGAATGCACCGCATGCGGCGCGGTTGACAGTGTCGAGATGCCGATCCCGCTGCGGCCGCACTGATCAGGTCACGTCAGCCACAACGATCCGAGCGCGATCGCGGCCGGCAACGCCTGCACGAAAAAGATGCGCCGGTTCGCCGTGGCGCCGCCATACAGCCCGGCGACGAGCACGCAGCATAGGAAGAACAGGGCGAGCGGCGTCGCGTAAGTCGAAGGCGCCAGCAGCGACCAGACGAGGCCGGCGGCAAGGAAGCCGTTGTAGAGGCCCTGGTTGGCGGCGAGGACCTTGGTCGCTTCGGCCTGCTCCGCGCTCATGCCGAACGTGGCGCGCGTACGCGGCGCGGTCCACAGAAACATCTCCAGCACCAGGAAATAGAGATGCTCAAGCGCGATGAGCGCCACGAGCAGTTTCGCGATGATCGACATGGTCCGCCCCCTCCGGTCGACGAGGGGCCATCTTAGCCTGCCGGCGATTCAGCGTGCCCCTGAAACGCCGAAGCCCGGCGCGGGCGCCGGGCTGGGCAAATTCGTCCCAGGGGAGGGGCTTACGAGCGCTTCTCCGCGCTCCAGGTGCCCGAGCACTCGCCGCCGGCGGTCTGCCAGCGGCCGGTGCCGTCGCTCAGCGACAGGCGGCCGGTGCCGTTGGCGCTCTGGGTGCCGCGCGCGACCGTGACGGTCACGGCGCCGGTCGGCTGCACCTTGCCGGTGACCGTGAACGAGGCGTCGCCCGCATAGTCGACGGTGCCGTTGGCGATCTTGATCGGATAGCGGTAGGCGCGGTCGCAGGTGCCCTTCTCGGTGACAATCAGCACGCTCCAGGCGCCGTCGAAGTTCGGCTTGCCGGCGGGCGCGGGCGCGGCCGGGATCGCGCTGGCGGCCAGGATCGCGAGGGCGGTGAGGGCGGAGGCTGCGGTGGCGGTGCGGGTCATGACGGGCTCCTGCGTTGGTTCCGAATTTCGTTGACGCGATACCTAGCAGCGGCCTGTTTCGGCAGAATGTTGCGTTTGTGTCGTGTGTGTCGCGGCACCGCACGCCTGTAACGTCCGAGGCGGCTGTCGGGTCCCTTCCTCGGAGCCCCGGAAACGCAAAAGCCCGGGGCAGGGCCCGGGCTTTCGGAAGTCGATGTAACGGCTAGGTCTTAGGACGAGCGCCGCTCGGCGGTCCAGGTGCCCGAGCACTCGCCGCTCGCCGCGGTCCAGGAGCCGGTGCCATCGGTCGGCGACAGGCGGCCCGAGCCGTTGGCGCTCTGGTTGCCGTGCGCGACGGTGACGGTCACCGCGCCAGTCGGCTGCACCCTGCCGGAGACCGTGAAGGAGTGGTCGCCCGCGTAATCGACGGTGCCGTTGGAGATCTTGATCGGATAGCGGTAGGCGCGGTCACAGGTGCCCTTCTCGGTCACGATCAGCACGCTCCAGGTGCCGTCGAAGCTCGACTTGGCGGCGGCGGGAGCGGAAGCCGGAAGCGCGGTCGCGGTCAGGATCGCGAAGGCGGTCAGGGCGGGAGCGAAGCGATTGAAGGTCATGGCAGCCTCCTGAATTCTCGAAGTTTTCTCGCTGGCAACGCGGTGAGCACCAACTTGTTTCGCGGGGTCGCTGCGGCCGTCTGGCTTGATATAAGCGCGCCCCTTTGATCATTCGTCGCGGAAACCGGCCGATCGGTTCAAACCGCTTCACATGGGCGTGTGCGAGAGCGCGCCCTCTGCCTCCCGGGCGCCGCCGCAGGTCCCATTAAGGCACGGGCATCGTTGAATAATTCTAAATCTTACATTACCGTCGGAGCGACAATTCGGGGGGCCGCGTTAAGTTCCCGGTAACGCGCTTCTGGAGCGCGTCACTTCGGGGCGGGTGCGGGCGAATTGGCGGCGGGCGCGGGCGGCCGCAGCGCGTCGCTGACGTCGTGCACGAACGGGTCTTCGCTCTTTCCGCGTGCGGCGCCGAGTTCGAACAGGCCCTTCATGAACTCCGAATCGAAGGCGCCGCGGCCCTGCTGGTCTGCGGCGAGCGCCGGGTAGGCGAGGTTGAAGGGCACGTTGCCGCGTTTGGCGACCGCGTAAACCCGGTCGATCCCGACGCGCAGCGCCGACTGGACGCCGACCGTGATCGAATGGCCGAGCACGCCCAGGAGCGAGCGCTCCGTGATCTGGAATTCGGGCGTCAACCGCGAATTCGCGATGACATAGAGCGCGGTCGCCGGAAGCTGGTAGGTGCTCGACGTGTTGACCACCGATTCGGGCGCGACATAGAGCTGTGCCGCAAGCCCGCCGTCGGCATGCATCTCCTGCGTCTTCTTGCCGTCCGCCTCGATGTCGATCAGCACCGGTGGAAACAGGCCCGGGATCGCGGTCGAGGCGAGCAGGATGTCGCGGAACAGCTTCAGGGCGGCGTCGTCGCCGCGCGCCGCGATCGCGCCCATGTTCCAGATCATGCTGCGGCCGGCGTCGAGATTGGTGGTCGCGACGAACAGACGGCGACCCGCCTTATGGCCTTCGGCCACGGCGGCGAGTAGCTCGGGCGTGACTTCCTTCGCGATCAGGCGCTTGAGCGGCCACGTGTCGACCAGGCTTTCAGGCGTCTTCACATCCTCGAAAATGTCGCCGGCGTTGTATTCCGTATAGGCGCGCTTGAGGCGGTCATCCATCGACGACCCGACGAACACGAACGGCGCCATCAGCGCGCCGGTGCTGACCCCGGTGACGAGCGCGAATTGCGGTCGCTTGCCGGAGGCCGCCCATCCGGTCAGCAGGCCGGCGCCGAACGCGCCGTCGCCGCCGCCGGTCGAGAGCACGATCCAGGGGCCGCGCTCCGAAGGCAGCGCGCGCGTGAAGTCGGCCTCGGAGTCCGCCCAGAAGCGCGCGTCGGGAATCCCCGGGATGATCGCGACGTTCTCCTGATCGCCGGTCAGGTCCGGGCGCGTCGGCGCTTCGGCGGTTTTCGGTTTTTCCGGCGTGGCGGCGGGCTTCTTGGCGGCGGCGTCTTGGCGGCAGGCGCGCCGATGCGCGCGTGCGTACCAGGCCTTGCGGCAGAGCGCGGGGCGGGTGCGCGCCTGGTCCGAGAATTCGGTCTGCGCGCCGCTCGGTGCCGCGCCCGCAAACGGCGCAAGCACAATGACGATTCCGGCCAAGACAACGGACAGGAGAGCGGACAAGAGCAGTCGCATGGTGAGTTGTCGGTCCCAGGAAGGAAGTGGTTCAAGCCTCGGCCGAGGCGGGAATCATGCGCTGCCGTGAAGGACAACCGCGCGCGCGGCGCAGATGCGCGAGCGGACGTGCGCCGGAGCTATCATTCGGGCGCGCAATGCGCAATCTCGGTCGCCTGCTGCAGGGGCGTCACAAGCCGCCGCCATTTATTTCGGCTGCACGGTCGGATCGCCGCCGGGCGAACCGGGCGGCGGAATGACCTCGATCGAGCCGCCCGCCGGCGGCGCCTTCCGGATCGCCGAATCAAGCCGTTCCGGCGGGCAGATGACGCCCTTCGATTGCGCGAGCTTGTCGCTCAGGGTCGTCTGATCGCGCTCGTTGTTCGACGCGGCCGCGCAACTCGTTTCGGGAACCTGCCGCTGTGGATCGCCGGGTTGCGGAGTGTTGTTCTGCGCCGCCGCCGGGCCGAGCGGCGTGCCGATGATCGCCGCGGCGAGCAACGCGGGGAACAGGCCTCGCATGGGGTGTCCTTCGTTCTTGGCCCCGCCGTGACAACGCGCGCGATTTGCCGGCTGTTCCCGGAACCGCTCCGCCACTGCTCAGTTGACGGCCGAGCGGCGCAACCCGAGTTCCCTCGCCGCATCAGCCGAAACGCTCAAATCCAACAAGAAAGGACGAGGCCATGGGCTTCTTCACCAAGGACATCAAAACGATGGACGACCTGTTCGTGCACACGCTGCGCGACATTTATTACGCCGAGAATCAGATCGTGAAGGCGCTCCCCGACATGATCGAGAAGGCGAGCGACCCGCAGCTGCGCCAAGCGTTCCAATCGCATCTCGGCGAGACCAAGAACCACGTGAAGCGCGTCGAGCAGGTGTTCAAGATGCACGGCGTCGACATCAAGGGCGTGGATTGCCCGGCGATCGACGGAATCATCGAGGAGACCAACGACGTCGCCGGCGAAGTCGACAACAAGCAAGTGCTCGATGCCGCCCTGATCGCGGCCGCGCAGGCGGTGGAGCATTACGAGACGACGCGCTACGGCACGCTGATCGCCTGGGCCAAGCAACTCGGCCGCAGCGACTGCGCCGCCGTGCTGCAGCAGAACCTCGACGAGGAGAAGGCGGCGGACCGCAAGCTGACCGATCTCGCCGAGCGCGGGGTCAACCGCAAGGCGGCCTAAGACACCGACGACAATCGAGCCCGCGGGGCGTCATCGCCTCGCGGGCTTTTTGCGTCCAAGGGACAGTCAGCGCTGCTCGGCGGTCCAGTAACCCGAGCAAGTCCCTGAGGAGCTTACCCCGCGCCACGTGCCGCGTCCGGAGCCGCGCGCCAGCCGACCCGATCCGCTCGCGCTCTGAGAGCCGGCCCACACGCGCACCGAAACGCTGCCGCTTGGGCTCACGCGGCCCGCCACGTTGACCGGGGCGCTGCCTTCGTAGAACACGGCGCCGTTACGGATCGAGAGACCGTAGCGATAGGCCGAGTCGCAGGGACCCTTTTGCGTGACGATCAGCACGCTCCAATTGCCATCGAAACTGGCGGCCCGCGTCGGCGTGCTTGCCAGCGCCGCCGCCGCCGCGAAGGCGATACCGGCAATGCTATTGGTGAAAAACCGGGCAGCGGACATGGACGTCTCTTGCTGTCGAATGCGGGTTCCGGGTCGGAACATGCATAGCGGTTGGCGGTGAATCAAGGCCGCCGCGATGCTACAAGCGATCGATCAAGGGACCGTGACAATTATGCCCATGACGGCGGCCGACACGATCGATTCGGAGACCAGCGATCCGGTCTATGGCTACAAGCCCTCGCTCCAGGGTGCGCCGTTCGAATTCCGTCTTGCGGCCGACGCCCTCGAATGGCGCAGGGGTCGCCAGGCCGGCCGCGCGCCATATGGCGCGATCCGCCGCATCCGCCTGTCGTTTCGTCCGGTGACGATGCAGAATTATCGCTTCCTCGCCGAAATCTGGCCGGTGAGCGGGTCGAAGCTGCAGATCGCCTCGACGTCCTGGCGCAGCATGATGGAGCAGGAGCGCCTCGACGCTCCCTACCGAGCTTTCATCACCGAGCTCAGCCGGCGCGTCGGCGCGGCGGGAGGCGCGGCGCTCCTGCAGATCGGTTCGCCGCCGCTGCTGTATTGGCCGGGCCTTGTGCTGTTCGCCGCCGCATCGCTCGCGATCGCCGCGCTGGCGGTGCGAGCCTTGCAGCAGCAGGCCTGGAGCGGCGCCGCGTTCGTGGCGGCATTCCTCGCGCTGTTCCTGTGGCAGGCGGGCGGCTTCTTCCGCCGCAATCGGCCGCGGCTCTATCGCGCCGATGCGGTGCCGGCCGACATCATGCCGCGGGCGTGAAGCCCTTGCGCACGACCAGCACCGAGCACTTGGCGTAGCGCACCATGTGGCCGGCATTCGAGCCGAGGAAGTAGGTCTTCATCGCCGGCCGGTGCGAGCTCATGACGATGAGGTCGCAGCCGAACGTCTTCGCCTCCTCGAGCACCTCGTGATAGATGCCGCCCTGGCGCACCACGGTCGAAACCTTGGCGGCGTCGAGCCCGCTTTCCTTGGCGACGACCGCGAGCGCCTCCTCGGCCGAGCTCTTCTGCTGCACGTCGAAATCGGGCGGCACGTATTCGGCGAGCATGACCGGCGTCATCGGAATGACGTTGACGAGCCTGATCGAGCCGTTCGAACTGCGCGCAAGGGCCACCGCAGTCTCGATGGCGGGTTTTGCGTAGTTCGGGTCGGCGAGGTCGATGGGAATCAGAATCTTCTGGAACATGGCGGCTCCTCCCAGAAGGCGCGCACACCCCATACTGCCACAACGCGACGCCGCCCGCGCGTGCAATCCGCTATTCGGGAGGCGGTTCTTCCTCACGCGCGCGACGCAGCAAATCGCCCGCAATGTCCGACAGGGCGGGCTTGGGCAGCGCCACGAAGGGCAGGGGGCGCGCCACTTCGATCGCCGCGAGGCCGAGGCGGGCGGTCAGGAGCCCGTTGAGCACGCCTTCGCCCAGGCGGGCGGAGAGCTTCGCCGCAACGCCGTGGCCGAGCATCTGCTGGATCAGGCTGTCGCCGGCCGCAAGCCCGCCGGTCACGGCGAGATGCGCGATGATGTGTCGCAGCAGCCGGATCAGCCCGAGCAGGCCGGGCCGGCCGCCATAAAGCGCCGCGAGGCGGCGGATCATGCCGATCGCCGCGATCAGCACGAAGGCCATGTCGACCGCGGCGCGCGGGCTCACCGCGGTGACGAGCGAGACGCGTTTGGCGGTACGCGCGACCAGGCGGCAGGCCTCCGCGTCGAGCGGCGTCATCAGCTTGCGCTCGGCGAGCCGCACGAGGTCGGCGCCGTCGATGATCTCGGTCGCGTGGGCTTCGAGGTCGCGGCGGTCGCGCGCGAGCTGCGGCGCGGCCGCGAGCACGGTCGAGAGCTCGCGCACGATCATCCGTGCGGCGTCCCGGTCATCCGCCGCGATCGCGGCCTCGGCGCGGCCGTGCAGCGTCTCGATGGTGCCGAGGCGGACGAGGCTCGCGACCTCCTTCGCCACGATGACGGCGAGCGCGACGCCGGCGATGCCCGCGAGCCCGGCGCCGAGCGTGCCGAGCCAGGTCGCGCGCGCGAACAGATCCTCGATCAGCGACCACACCGCAAGTCCGCCGCCGAGAACGACGAGGCCGCCGAGCGCGGACCAGAACACGGTTCCCCACCGCATGCGGCGGCGTGCGGGAAGCGGCGTCGCGACCTCGACCGGCACCGGCAGGTCGAAGCTCTGCGGCTCGGGAGTGACGCGCACCGCGCCGAAGACTCGCGGCGCGTCGGCTTGATCGGGCGAGGCCACCACGACGCGCGGATCGTCGAGCCTGAAGGCCGCGGGCTTGCGTTGCTCGGTCATGCGAGGCGGTCCCCGATCAGGAATTGCAGCGCACGGTCGAGGCGGATGTGGGGCAGGGTGGCGCCGCCGGACGGGCCCGGTTCGGTCGCCGGCGGACGGAAGCGCAGGAAACGAAAGTCGGTCTGGTCGGCCGCAGCCGCGGTCAGGCCCTTGAAGGCGGCGTCGTCGAACAGCATGTCCGGATCGTCGGGAAGATCGCCCGGGAAGGACGCGACCTCGGCCGTGCCGTCGAATCTCTCGCCGCCCGCGACTTCGCCCGCCATCGGCGTGCCGATGATCGCCGGCAGCGTGTCGCCGCCGCGCGCGACGCTTGCCTCGCGCGTCGCGCGCACGGCGGCGAGCGCGACCGTGTCGACTTGCGCGCCGGTGAAGTGCGCCTGCTCGATCGCGCGCGCCGTCAGGCGGCCGAGGATTCGCTCCAACCGGTCATGGCTGGTGTGATGCAGGTGGTCGGCCTTGGTGGCGGCGAACAGGATGCGGTCGATGCGCGGGCGGAACAGCGCGCTCGCGATCGTCGAGCGGCCGGTGCGGAAGCAGCCGAGGATCTGCGCCAGCGCGGTTTCGAGGTCGCGCACTGCATCCGGGCCGGCATTGAAGGCGGCGAGCGCGTCGACCAGCACGATCTGGCGATCGAGCCGCGCGAAGTGGTCACGGAAGAACGGCCGTACCACCACGGATTTGTAGGCTTCGTAGCGGCGTTCCATCATCGCCCAGAGCGAGCCCTCCGGCGCCTGCCGGTCGCCATAGACCTCCAGCGGCGCAAATGTGAGGGCAGGCGAGCCCGCAAGATCGCCCGGCATCAGGAAGCGGCCGGGCGGCAGGAGCCGCATCGCATAGCGCTCGTCGCGGCAGGCCTTGAGATAGTCCGTGAACAGCCGCGCGGCGGTGAGCGCGACCTGCTCGTCGGCCGCCTCTTCCGGCTTGAGCGTCGCGCGATGCGCGTGCCAGGCGGCGGCGAGTTCGGCGCGCGGCCCGGTCTGCGCGAGGATCAGCGCCTCGGCCGACCATTGCGCGAAGCTCATGCCGAGCAGCGGCAGGTCGAGCAGCCATTCGCCCGGATAGTCGACGATGTCGAGGGTGAGCGTGCGCTCGCGCAGGGTGCCATAAGCGGACTGATACTCGATCACGAGGCGCAGCTCGCTGATGCGGCTCGTCGACTCCGGCCAGCGCCGCTCCTCGGTCAGCGTGCGCACATGGGTCTCGTAGGAAAAGCGCGGGACCGCGTCGTCGGGCTGCGGCTCGAGCCTTGCGCGCGCGATGCGCCCGCTGGCGAGCGCCTCGAACACCGGCAGGCGGCCCCGATGCAGGAGATTGTGCACCAGCGCCGTGATGAACACGGTCTTGCCGGCGCCCGACAGGCCGGTGACGCCGAGCCGTATCGTCGGATTGACGAGGCCGAGACCGAAATCGCCGAACGCGCGCGCTGCCTGGCGCAGATCCTCGGTCAGCGCGGCAAGCGTCGGTAGCGGCAGCAGTGAGGGGACGGTGAAGGGCATGGGTGCTCGGCAACTGTCACATAGGCGCCGCTGCGACGGGGCACCAGCGCTCAATCCACCTCGCCCTTGAGCGCGCGCGGGACGACGAAGCGTTCGAGCCGGCCGGATTTCGGATGCAGCTTGTCCCACGTGGAAAGCGGAAAATCGATGACCGCGAGGGCGGCGGTCGGGAATTTCTCCGCAAGGCGCTGGCGCGGCGCCGTATCCCCCGTCGCAATGAGCAACGCCGCGAAGTCGGCGAGACCGGGATTGTGGGCGACGATCAGCAGGCTCGGCACGGCAGGCGGGGTCTCGCGCGCGGCGCGCAGCAGCGTGTCGGGATCGGCATCGTAGAGGCGATCTTCGTACACGACCTTCGGCGCGCCTTTGAGCGCCGGCAGCACCAGATCGAGCGTCTCGCGCACGCGCGTGGCCGTGGAGGCGAGGATCAGGTCGGGCCGCAGCGCGTGACGCGCCATGTAGGCGCCGACCTTGCGCGCCGCCTCGCGCCCACGCGGGTTCAACGGACGGTCATGATCGGGCAGGTCCGGCCTGCTCCAGTCGGACTTGGCATGGCGCAACAGGATCAGGCGGCGCATTCGCTCATCTCGTCCACGTCGATTTCGCGTTCTTGAAAGTCTAACATGGCGCCACAGTGGCCTTGCGGGGCCCGCCGCGCCACGGCAACAAGGGGCGATGACCGTCACCGATCAAAGCCCCTACGGGCCGACCTGGTATGCGGCGACGATGGTGGGTGCGCCCGAGCGTGGCCCGCTCACGCGCGACATCGACGTCGACGTGTGCGTGATCGGCGCCGGTCTCGCCGGTCTGACCGTCGCGCGCGAGGTCGCGCGACGCGGCTGGTCGGTCGCGGTGCTCGAGGCGGGGCGGGTCGCGGCGCTCGCCTCCGGCCGCAATGGCGGGTTCGTGTCGCCGGGCTTTGCCGAGCGCATCGAGACGATCATCGAGCGCGTCGGCCTTCCGCGCGCCAAGGAACTGTGGACGCTGTCGGAGGGCGGCGTCGACTACATCCGCCGCACGATCCGCGAGAGCAACATGGCGGGCGTCGGGGCGCGCGACGGACGCCTCTCGGTGCGGCGCACCGATGACGAGGCGGGCTCGATCGAGCACGTCGCGATGCTGCGCGTTGAGTTCGGCGCTGACGTCGAGGCCTGGCCGACCGAGCAGGTGCGCGAGGTGCTGCGCAGCCGCGCTTATTTCCAGGCGGTGCATTTCGCCAACGCTTTCCACATGCATCCGCTCAACTACGCGCTCGGCCTTGCGGCGGCGGCGGAGGCCGCAGGCGTGCGCATCTACGAGCAGACCGCAGCGACCGGAATCGACCCGGCGGGCGTGC
>CAYZMR010000077.1:0-15225 GCA_964479515.1 uncultured Hyphomicrobiales bacterium
CCAAGATCGACGCCTACATGAAGCAGGGCGGCACCGTGCTGTTCGACACCCGCGATGCCGTGATGGCGCCGCCGGGTCCCGGCGGCGAGCAACGCTCGCCTGGCATGCTGGCGCTGCGCGAGATCCTGTCGTCGCTCGACATACCGGAGCTCGAACCGGTGCCACGCGACCACGTGCTGACCAAGACGTTCTTCCTGCTCAAGGACTTTCCCGGACGCTTCAACTCCGGCCAGCTCTGGGTCGAGGCGACGCCCGCGCCCGACGAGGACGAGCAGTCGCGTCCCGCGCGCGCCGGCGACGGCGTGTCGTCGATCCTGATCACGTCGAACGATCTTGCCGGGGCCTGGGCGCAGCGCCCCGACGGGCAGGCGATGCTGCCGCTGGTCCCGGGCGACCCGCGCCAGCGCGAATACGCCTACCGCGCCGGCGTCAACATCGTGATGTACACGCTGACCGGCAACTACAAGGCCGACCAGGTGCATATCCCGGCGCTACTGGAACGGCTGGGGCAATAGAAGAAGAAAGGCCGTAAGGCGTGGGTCTCGGAATCACCTTCTCGCCCCTCGTCCCGCAGGAAGTCCTGTGGGCGGCGATCGCCGTCGCGGCGGTCGTGGCGGCGTTGCTGCTCTACGTGCGCAGCCGCGGCGCGTTCCTGCGCGCGCTCGCGCTCGCCTTCACGGTGTTCGCGCTCGCCAATCCGTCGCTGACGCGCGAGGACCGCGAGGGGCTGCCCTCGGTCGCGGTGGTCGTGGTCGACAAGAGCCCGAGCCAGAATTTCGGCGACCGCGAGAAGCAGGCGGAGGCCGCGCGCGCGACGCTTGCCCAGCGCCTCGGCCGCATCCCGGGGCTCGAAGTGCGCACCGTCGAGGCCGGCCAGGCCGACGGCGAGACCGACGGCACGCGGCTGTTCTCGGCGCTCTCCTCGACGCTGGCCGATGTGCCGCCGGACCGCGTCGCGGGCGCGATCTTCATCACCGACGGCCGCGTGCACGACGTGCCGGCCGACGCAACCCAGCTCGGGTTCACGGCACCGGTCCATGCGCTCATCACCGGCCGGCCGGGCGAACGCGACCGCCGCATCGTGCTGGTCTCGGCGCCGCGCTTCGGCATCGTCGGGCAATCGCAGACCATCGTGCTGCGCGTCGAGGATCAGGGCGCGCGGCCTTCCGACGTGCAGCTCGCGGTCCGCCGCGACGGCGAGACCTTGGAGAACCGCACGGTCGCGGCCGGCGACACGATCCGCGTGCAGGTGCCGATCCCGCATGCGGGCCAGAACATCGTCGAGATCGAAGCCTCGCCGATGGAAGGCGGCGAGCTCACGCTCGTCAACAACCGCGCGGTCGTGGCGATCGACGGCGTGCGCGACAAGCTGCGCGTGCTGCTGGTCTCGGGCGAGCCGCATGCCGGCGAGCGCACCTGGCGCAACCTGCTCAAGTCCGACGCGTCGGTCGACCTCGTGCATTTCACCATCCTGCGCCCGCCCGAGAAGCAGGACGGCACGCCGATCAACGAGCTCTCCCTGATCGCGTTTCCGACGCGCGAGCTGTTCCAGCAGAAGATCAACGAGTTCAACCTGATCATCTTCGACCGCTACGCGCGCCAGGGCGTGCTGCCGGTGATCTACTTCGACAACATCGCCAAATATGTGCGCGACGGCGGCGCCGTGCTGGTCGCAGCCGGCCCGGATTACGCGAGCCCGACCTCGATCTGGCGCACGCCGCTCGACGTCGTGCTGCCGGCCGAGCCGAGCGGGCGCACCACCGAAGGGCCGTTCTATGCGCGCCTGTCCGATCTCGGCAAACGCCATCCGGTGACGCGCGGGCTCGAAGGCGCCGAGACCGATCCGCCGCATTGGAGCCGCTGGTTCCGCCTGGTCGACGCGCGCACCGACAAGGGCGTGCCGGTGATGCAGGGGCCGGACAACAAGCCGCTGCTCTTGTTGTCGCGCGAAGGCGAAGGCCGCGTCGCGCTCTTGCTCTCCGATCACATCTGGCTCTGGGCGCGCGGCTACGAGGGCGGCGGGCCGCATCTCGACCTCCTGCGCAAGCTGTCGCATTGGCTGATGAAGCAGCCGGACCTGGAAGAAGAGGCGCTGCGCCTCGCGCTCGCCGGCCGCGATCTCGAGGTGCGGCGTCAGTCGATGGCCGAAACCGTCGCGCCGATCACGGTGACGACGCCGAGCGGGCAGACGCGCACGCTCACCCTCGACCCGAGCGAGCCCGGCGTGTGGCGCGGCGTCACCAAGGCGAACGAGCTCGGGCTCTGGCGCGCGACCGACGGCAAGCTCACCGCGCTGGTGAATGTCGGGCCCGCCAACCCGCGCGAATTCGCCGAGGTGACATCGTCGACCGAGGTGCTGGCCCCCCTCGCCAACGCGACCGGCGGCGACGCGCGCCGGCTCGCCGATGCCACCGGCAACCTCTCGATCCCGCGCGTGCTCGGTGTTCGTTCGTCCGACACCTTCAAGGGCGACGACTGGATCGGCCTGAAGATGCGCGACGCGAGCGTGGTGCGCGGCATCGGCGTGCTGCCGCTGTTCGCCGGCATCATCGGGCTGTTGCTGCTGGTCGGCTCGCTCGCCGCGACCTGGATGCGCGAGGGGCGGTGAGCCCGCATGTCGCGGCTCCCGCACAGCGAGCGCGCGGTCCTCGACGTCAACAAGATCGAAGATTATTGCCTCGATCCGATGCATCTGCATGGTCGACATAAAGCTCGCGTTTTTCGTAGTGCGCTGGGCCTAATCCGCTCGGACGCGCGTGGCTGAGAGAGGCGTTGCTGCAAGGTGTCCGCGACAACGAAGCGGTCGAACTTGTGAGCGACATATTCGGCGTACGATGGCGTGTGGACTTGCCGGTTAGGCGACATGATCGGCATGCTGTGATAAGAACCGTGTGGATCGTCCGAACCGGCGACGACGCTCCGCGGTTCGTGACGTGTTGGGTACTGTGATGGCAATGACAGAACGCGGGAACGACCAACCGGCGGTACTCGACGCGGTGGCGCTGCTGACGGATTTGCCGTCCGAGGGGCTGGCGCGCGGTCAGGTCGGAACGGTCGTGGAGGTGCTGGATAGCTCGGCGGTCCTCGTCGAGTTCAGCGACGATCAGGGCCGCGCCTATGCGGTCGTGCCGTGTCCACGGTCGGAGCTTCTGGTTCTGCATCAAGCTCCACAAACGGCCTGACGCCGCTCACACCAGCATCACCTCGACCAGATACGGCCCCGGCGTGGTCAAGCCGCGCGCGACCGCCGCGTTGAACTCGTCCATCGTGGTGACGCGCTCGCCCGGCACGCCCATGCCGCGCGCCAACATCACGAAATCGAGGTCGGGACGGCTGAGATCCAGCATGTCGAGCGCCTTGCGGCCGACGTTCTGCGCGCCGACGTTCGCAAGCTCGCTCTTCAGGATCGCGTAGGAGCGGTTGTTGAACAGGACCGTCGTGACGTTGAGCTTCTCGCGCGCCTGCGTCCACAGCGCCTGCAGCGTGTACATCGCGCTGCCGTCGGCTTCCAGGTTCAGCACCGGACGATTTGGACACGCGACCGCGGCGCCCGTCGCCATCGGCATGCCGATGCCGATCGAACCGCCCATGTTCTGCAGCCAGGTGTGCGGATGCGCGCTGCGCGTCGCGGGGAAGAAGCCGCGCCCGGTGGAAACGCCCTCGTCGACGACGATCGCGTTCTCGGGGATCAGGCTCCCGAGTGACTGGGCGAGCGTCGCCGCGTTGATCGCGCCGGTCGCGAGGGCCGGCGGCGCGTAGCGCGAGGGCTCGATCGGCTGCTCGGTCGCGCCGAGCTCGTCGGCGAGCCAGGCGAGCGCGTGGACGATGTCCTCGCTCTCCTTCGCCAACGTGGTGAAATGGCAGTCCGCCGGAGCCATCAGGCTCGGCTTGTCCGGATAGGCGAAGAACGCCACCGGAATGCGGCTGCCCGCGAGCACGATGTGCTTGACGCCCTCCAGCAGCTTGAGCGCCTGATCGACCGGATAGGGAATGCGCTCGACGGAGACGCGCCCTGCCCCGCGCTCCATGCGGCGGTTGAAGGTCTGCGCCAGAATTCTCGCGCCGGTCTTGGCGGCGATGCGGCCGGCGAGCGCGAGGCCGTCTTCGCGCAGCGCCGGCCCGGTGAGCAGCAGCACCGTCGGCTCGCCGAGGCGCAGCACCCGCGCCGCCTCTCGGATCGCCGCCTCGTCAACGTGCGCGCGTTGCGGCGCGGCCGGCACCGCCACGGGGCCGCTGCCCTCGTCCCAGGCCGTATCGCCAGGCAGGATCAGCGTCGCGACCTGCCCGGGCGGCGTCATGGCGGCTGCGATCGCCGCGGCACCGTCCTCCGCGACGTGCCTGGCGTCGGGCGAGGTCCGCACCCAGGTCGAGACCGAACGCGCCGCGGTCTCGATGTCGGAGGTCAGCGGCGCATCGTATTTGCGGTGATAGGTCGCGTGATCGCCGACGATGTTGACGACCGGGGTCGAGGCCTTGGCGGCGTTGTGCAGATTGGCGAGGCCGTTGGCGAGCCCCGGTCCGAGATGCAGCAAGGTCGCGGCCGGTTTCTCCGCCATGCGCGCGTAACCGTCGGCGGCTCCCGTGGCGACGCCCTCGAACAGCGCGAGCACGCAGCGCATGCCCTCGACCCGGTCGAGCGCCGCCACGAAATGCATTTCCGACGTGCCGGGATTGGAGAAGCAGACGTTGACGCCGCCGCCGACCAGGGTGCGTACCAGGCTTTCCGCGCCGTTCATTGACCGTTTCCTTCGCGTACGCTCATCCGGCGTCCCAGTCCGGCCGCACCGTTCCGGCGACATCCGTGAACGCGCCCTCCACGAGCTCGGCCACGAGCAACCGCACGGGATCGACCGGGCCGGCAAGCGTCACGCGGCCTTTCGGAATGCGCTTGAAGCCGACCTTCCGGTAATAGGGCTCATCGCCGACCAGCACGACGAGCCGGTGTCCGTGCGCGCGCGCGGCGGCAAGCGCGCGCTCCATCAGCGCCTGCCCGATGCCGCGCTCGCGGAACGGCGGCTCGATCGTCAGCGGTCCGAGCAGGAGCGCCGGCACCTCGCCGATGCGGATCGGCGTGAGGCGCACCGAGCCGACCAGCAGCGTGCCGATCCGCGCCGTGAACGAGAGGTCGAGCCGGTGGCCGACCTGCTCGCGGATGCGATAGGCGGTGCGCGCATAGCGGCCGGGACCAAACGTGCGCTCATGCAGCCGCTCGATCGGCAGCGCATCGTCGGCGGTCTCGGGCAGGATCGTAAGCGAGAGGTCGGTCATGGGACGGCAGCGCGCTTAGCATCTGGCGAGAGGAAGGTCCATCTGCGATCACCCGTTGCCTTGCTGTGGCCGATGCTTAGGTTAAGTCTCGACCGCGTAGCCCGGCTTGAGCGCAGTGAAAGCCGGGCGTTCTTGCCGGCGGACAGACTCCCGGATTTCGCTGCGCTCAATCCGGGCTACGGCTTCTACGGCTTCCTGGAAGGAGCACCCCATGGCCCATGGCCAATTCGTCGACGGCGTCTGGCACACCCAGTGGCACGACACCAAGTCGACCGGCGGGCGCTTCAAGCGCACCGAGCCGAAATTCCGCAACTGGGTGACGCCCGACGGCAGCGCCGGCCCTTCGGGCGAGGCCGGCTTTGCGGCCGAGCGCTCCCGTTATCACCTCTACGTGTCGCTCGCCTGCCCGTGGGCGCACCGCACCGTCATTTTCCGCAAGCTCAAGAAGCTCGACGACGTGATCTCGATGTCGGTGGTCGAGCCGATCATGGGCGAGCGCGGCTGGCAGTTCGGGCCCGACGCCGACGAGGACACGGTCAACGGCAAGACGACGCTGGGCGAGATCTACCTGCTGACCGATCCGCGCTACACCGGCCGCGTTTCGGTGCCGGTGCTATGGGACAAGAAGCGGCGCACCATCGTCAACAACGAGAGCCCGGAAATCATCCGCATGCTCAATTCGGCGTTCGATGCGCTGACCAACGAGCGCACCGACTATTACCCGGCCGCGCTGCGCTCCGAGATCGATCGCGTCAACAAGCTCGTGTTCGAGAACATCAACAACGGCGTCTACCGCTCGGGCTTCGCGAGCACGCAGGAGGCCTACGAGGAGGCCTTCCTCGATGTGTTCGCGGCGCTCGACACGATCGAGGATACGCTGTCGCGCCAGCGCTATCTGGTGGGCAACCGGTTGACCGAAGCCGACTGGAGGCTGTTCACCACGATCATCCGCTTCGACGCGGTCTATTACAGCCACTTCAAATGCAACCTGCGCCGCATCGCCGACTATCCGAATCTGTCGAACTATCTGCGCGATCTCTACCAGGTGCCGGGCGTCGCCGAGACCGTCGATATCGACCAGATCAAGCGGCACTATTACATGAGCATGCGCAACATCAATCCAAGCGGCATCGTGCCGCTCGGCCCCGCGCTCGATTTCGAGGCGAAGCACGATCGCGGGCGGTTTGGGTGATGTGTCCCGCACGCGGTGCAACGCGCAGCGTTGCGCCGCAGATGCGGGACCGCGCGAAGCTCCGAATTCTTGGCGGTCCCGGGTCTGCAAAGCAGCACTACGTGCTGCATTGCGCCCGGGACACGAAGAGCCCTACTCCGCCGTGATCCCGAGCTTCTTGATCTCGGCGCCCCAGTAGGCGACGTCCTTCTCGATCTGCGCCTTGAAGGTCTTGGCGTCCTGCGGGTTGCGCACGCCGTTGACGGCGATCTTGTCCCAGACGGCCGGGTTCTTCACGGCGGCCATGAAGGCCGCCTCGAGCTTCGCCACCACCTCCGGCGGGGTCGCGGCCGGCACCAGCGCGCCGTACCAGTTCTCCATGTTGACCTCCGGATAGCCGAGCTCGGCCGTGGTCGGCAGGTCGGGCAGCAGCGGCGAGCGCTCGGTGCCGCACAGCGCGATCGCGCGGATCTTGCCGGCCTTGATCAGCGGATAGAGCACCGTGATGTCGGCGTTCAGGAACGCGATATGGTCGCCCATGATGTCGTTGAGCGCGGGGGCGGCGCCGCGATACGGCACGTGGATGATCTTGGTCTTGGCGGCGTAGTTGAGCTGCTCGGCCGCGATATGCATCGTGGTGCCGGCGCCGGCCGAGCCGTAGCTCATTGTCGGGTCGGCCTTCGCCTTCGCGATCAGGTCGGCGAGCGTCTTGACCGGCGAATCCGCGTTGACGATGAATAGCGTCGGCGCCGAGCCGACGCGCGCGACCGGCGTGAAGCTCTTGATCGGGTCATAGGTCGGTTGCGGGCGCAGCGCGCTGGTGATCACGAACGCGCCGAGACTCGCGAACAGGATCGTCTTGCCGTCGGCCGGCGCGCGCGCGACCATTTCCACCGCGAGCACACCGCCCGCGCCGCCGCGATTCTCGATCACGACGTCGGCGTTGAGGCGTTGCGCGATGTCCTGCCCGACGATGCGGGCAAGCGCATCGACCGGACCGCCGGCCGCGAACGGGACGACGAGCTTGATCGGATCGGCGGCCTGTGCGGGTAAGGCGAACAGCGCGGCGGCGGCAAGCGCGCAAGCCAAACGTTTCATCAAGTCCTCCCGAACGACGTTTCTTATCTTCGGCCGCATGCTGCCATCAATGCGCCGCGGCGTCACCACCGCTCCGATACGGCCGCGCCGTCGAACACCTCGGCAAGACGCGCGCGCGTGCCGCGCGTTGCGTCGGGCGGCAGCGCGTCGCGCGCAAAGAAGCCGTGGCCGATGATCTCGCGGGGGTAGAGTGGACCGCCTTCCTGACGGAAGTCGCGCACGACGAACACCGCCACATGGTCGCGCCGCGAGACATGCCCGTTGTAGAAGACGCCGTGCAGCGCCGGTGTGCCGAGAAGCGTGATACCGCCTTCCTCGGTGAGCTCGCGCGCGAGCGCGTCGTGGACGGTCTCCCCGGTCTCGACCCCGCCGCCCGGCAGATGCCAGCCGCTCACATAGCTGTGTTTGACCAGGAAAACCGCACCCGATTCGTTAACCACGACGGCACGAACACCGAGCGTCATTCCGCGTGCGAAACGCCAATACAGGTGCAAAACGCGCCGAATCGCGGGCTCCAGGGCGCGGCGGAGCCGATCAAGCGTCATTTCGGCCTCCCGGTGCGCAATCCGCTCGTTGAGCCGACAACCTGCGCCTCCCGCATGGCTGACCCCAGGCGCCTTCCGTTGTCAACGCGCGTTCCAGCCCCTATTTGTGCGTTGCACAATAACCTGATTGGTGACCACCATGCTGCCCTTCATCGTCTACCTCATGCGGCGCAAGCGCCGCTTCGTCTGGGCCCCGGATGTGGACCTGAGCGACCCTTACGTCGCGGCCGCGCTCGCGCCCATGACGCATAGCTGACGCAAACACGGATTGGGCGGCCGCGGGCGTTCCCTCCCTCGCCTGCGCTGCCTTCTACGGCGCCTCCGGGTTTTTCCCGGGGGCGCCGTTATTTTTGTGCTGGCTTGCGGCGCCGCCGATCTTCTTTATAACTATTCCAATCAAGGACCGAGCTCATCGCCGTGAAGCGCTTCGCCGACCTGACCGAACAGGAAGTTCTCGCGCTGTCGATCTTCAACGAAGAAGAGGACAGCCGCATTTATCGCAGCTTCGCCGAAGGGCTGCGCGCGAACTTTGCGGCCTCCGCCAAGATGTTCGACGAGATGGCCGAGGAGGAGGTGCGCCATCGCACGCTGCTCTACGACCTCTACCGGGCGAAGTTCGGCGAGTTCCTGCCGCTGATCCGCCGCCAGGACATCAAGGGCTTCGTGCGCCACCAGCCGATCTGGCTCACACAGCAGCTCGGCATCGACGAGGTGCGCAAATACGCCGCCAACATGGAGTACGAGACGGCGCGCTTCTATCGCAAGGCCGCCGAAGGCGCGCGCGACGCCTCGGTGCGCGAACTGCTCGTCCGCCTCGCCGAGGATGAAGACAAGCACGAGGCTTATGCGGAAAAGCTCGACGAGAAGCTGCTGACGCCGAAGGCGCGCAGCGCCGAGGACGAGACCGCGCGACGCATGTTCGTGCTGCAATACGTGCAGCCGGGCCTCGTCGGCCTGATGGATGGCTCGGTCTCCACGCTCGCGCCGCTGTTCGCGGCTGCCTTCGCGACGCACAAGCCGTGGGAGACGTTCCTGGTCGGCCTTGCGGCCTCCGTCGGCGCCGGCATCTCGATGGGCTTTGCCGAGGCGCTCTCGGACGACGGGTCGCTCACCGGGCGCGGCGCGCCGGTGCTGCGCGGCGGCGTCTGCGGCCTGATGACCACGGTCGGCGGCCTCGGCCACACCCTGCCCTATCTCATCCCGGATTTCTGGACCGCCACCGTGATCGCGTTCGCGGTCGTGATCGTCGAGCTTGCGGTGATCTCCTGGATCCGCTGGCGCTACATGGATACGCCCTTCTTCTCGGCGGCATTTCAGATCATGGTGGGCGGCGCGCTGGTGTTCGCGGCCGGCATACTCATAGGCAATTCGTAACACGCACGATGTTCGTGCTCGCACACCTCTCCGACCCGCATCTCGGGCCGATCCCGACGCCGCCGCTCGGCGAGCTTCTCAACAAGCGCGGGCTCGGGCTGATCAACTGGTACCGCAAGCGCCACCGCCATCACCGCGCCGACGTGCTCGACGCGATCGTGGCCGACATGCACGCGCAGGCGCCCGGCCATATCGCGGTGACGGGCGATCTCGTGAACATCTCGCTTCCGGCCGAATACGCGCGCGCGGCGCGCTGGCTCGATCGGGTCGGCACGCCGCGAGACGTGACGCTCGTCCCGGGAAATCACGACGCCTACATCAAGCGCGTCGCGGGCCATGCCGCGCAGCATTGGGGCGAGTATATGCGGGGCGACAGTGTGAGCCGTCACCCTGAGGCGCGCGCCGAAGGCGCGCCTCGAAGGGCGATGGCGACGCCATCCTTCGAGGCTCGCGGCGAAGCGCCGCTCGCACCTCAGGATGACGTCATCTTCCCCTTTGTCAGACGCCGCGGGCCTCTTGCAATCGTCGCGCTGACGACCTCGGTGCCGACCGGCCCGTTCATGGCGACCGGGAGACTCGGAGACGAGCAGCTCGCGCGCTTCGGCGACATCCTCGCCGCGCTCAAGCACGAGCCCGTGTTCCGCGTCGTGCTGATCCACCATCCGCCGATTCCCAATCGCGGCCATTACATGAAGCGGCTGGTGGACGCGCCGAAACTGCGCGCGCTGCTCGCCCGTCATGGCGCGGAGCTTCTGCTGCACGGGCACAATCACGCGCAACAATTGATGTGGCTCGACGGGCCGAAAGGCCGCATCCCGGCGGTCGGCGTGCCGTCGGCCTCCGCGATCATCTCAAAGCACGACGAGCCGGCCGCGTATAATCTCTATCGGATCGTCGGCGCGCCCGGCGCGTGGCAATGCGAGGTCGTCGTGCGCGGCCTGCGCGAAGGCCACAACGGCGTCACCGAGCTCGCGCGCCACCCCTTGATCGGATGACCATGAGCGAATTGCCGCCGAGCGCACAGAAGGTCCAGGACGCGGCCTTAGCGCTCGGCCTTGCCATCGCGGTGCGCAAGATGGCGATGCCGACCCGCACCGCCGAGGAAGCCGCGGCCGCCTGCGGCGTCACCGTGGGGCAGATCGTCAAGTCGCTGGTGTTCATGGGTGCGACGAGCGGCAAGCCTTATCTGCTGCTCGTCTCGGGCACCAACCGCGTCAACGAGAAGGGCGTCGCTCGGCATCTCGGGGAGAAATTGAAGCGCCCCAATGCGGATGCGGTGCGCGCGCTGACGGGGTTCGCGATCGGCGGCATCCCGCCGTTC
The DNA here is from genome assembly GCA_964479515.1 of uncultured Hyphomicrobiales bacterium. Taxonomy (GTDB): domain Bacteria; phylum Pseudomonadota; class Alphaproteobacteria; order Rhizobiales; family Xanthobacteraceae; genus PALSA-894. The sequence goes on from CAYZMR010000077.1 coordinate 10,778, forward strand.
GGCCATGCGAGCGCGCTTGCGACCTACATGGATCGCGACCTGTTGGCCTACGACGTGATCTGGGCCGCCGCCGGCACGCCGAACGCGGTGTTCCGCACGGAGCCGGATGCATTGAGGGACGCGACGGGCGCCGTGGTGATTGAGGTGAAGTAGGGCGGTGACCGTGCCACGCGTCCCCTCTCCCGCAAGCGGGAGAGGGGAAAGATGAGAGAGCTCGCCCTACACCAACCCCCGCTTCGCCAGATTGCGCATCAAGTCGGCCGTCCCGAAGACCCACGGCGGTGCCTGATCGCTCGTCGTCACCACATTCGTCAGCGCGCCCAGCTTATCCGCCGAAATCGTCACCACGTCGCCCGGATGGTGCGTGAAGCCCATGCCGGGCGCGTCGCGGTCCTTCACCGGCGCGAACATGGTGCCGAGGAACAGGACCGCGCCGTCCGGATACTGATGATGCCGCCCCATCATCTGCGCGACCAGATCGGCCGGGTCGCGGCTGATCTTGGCGAGGTCGCTTGCACCCTCAAGCCCGAACTGATCCTCGCCCGTGACCGTGAGCCGGACTTGCGTGCGCCGCACGTCGTCGAGCGAGAAGGTCTGGTCGAACAGCCGGATGAACGGGCCGATCGCCGTCGAGGCGTTGTTGTCCTTCGACTTGCCGAGCAGCAGCGCCGAGCGGCCTTCGAGATCGCGCAGGTTGACGTCGTTGCCGAGCGTAGCGCCGACGATCTTAGCCGCCGAATTGACAACCAGCACCACCTCGGGCTCGGGATTGTTCCAGGTCGAGGCCTTCAGCACGCCGATCGACGCGCCGGTGCCGACCGCGGACATCGGCTGCGCCTTGGTGAAGATCTCGGCGTCCGGCCCGATGCCGACTTCGAGATATTGCGACCACAGGCCCTTCGCCTGCAGCACCTTCTTCAATTCCATCGCCTGCGGCGACCCGGGCTTGATCTTCTCGACCGCGCCGCCGAGCGCGCTCTCGACCTCGGCGCGCGCCTGCGCGGCACGTTCCGGCGCGCCGCGCGCCTGCTCTTCGATGACGCGTTCGAGCAGCGAGATCGCGAAGGTGACGCCGGCCGCCTTGATCGCCTGCAGGTCGATCGGCGCGAGCAGATAGGGCTTGCCAGCATCACGTCCGGCTTCGGGCGTGTTGGCGAGCAACGCCGCGAGATCGCCGATGCGCTCGCCCTTCGCAGTCGCGACGGTGGCTGCCGGATCGGCCGCCTCGCATAGGTCGCGCATCGTCGGGAACGCGCGCGAGATGTCGAATACGCCGTCGGCGCAGACGACCACGACGGAGGGCCCGGCGACGTCAGGCCGCCACACGCGGCCGACGAGCGTGCCGGCGGCGGCGTCCACGGGGAGCGTGGATTTGGGATCGAGTTGAATTGTCATGAGCGACCTACCTGCTCCTCCGTCATCCTGAGGTGCCCGCCGAAGGCGGGCCTCGAAGGATGGCCGCAAACTCCGTACACGCCGTCGCCCTTCGAGGCTCCCCCCGGCTGAAGAAGCCGGGGTCGCACCTCAGGGTGACGGCTACGCTAGTTCGTCGCCAGCGCCTCGGGAAAGAACATCTCCTTCCAGTCCGCCGGCGGGTTCTTCAGCGCGCCGGTCTTGGCCATGAAGGCCACGAAGGCGCGGATGCCGCCGACCTTGGTGTTGAAGATGATATCCGGATCGGCCAGCACCTCCATCACCTCGTCGATCGGCGTCTTCTCGCCGGTGACCTTCAGATAGATCTCGGCGCCCTTGCGCTTGTCGGCGTTGATGATGTCGGTCGCCTCCTTCATCGCCGCGATGAACGCCGCGTAGAGCTTCGGGTTCTCGCTGCGGAACTTGGCGGTCGTCGCGATCACATTGAACGACAACGGCTCGTCGAACAGGTCCTTGGAATTGAGCAGGCGATGGATGCCGGGGCTCTTCATCTGGCGGTATTGGAACGGCGGCGAGGAGAAGTTCGCCGTGATCTCGGCGGCCCCGCCGAGCATCGCGGCGGTCGCGTCGGGATGCGACATCGACACGGTGAGATGATCGAGCGCGTTCCACTTCGCCTCGCCGAATTCCCGCGCCGCCGCCATCTGCAGCATGATCGCCTGGTTGGAGACCTTCACGGCCGGCAGCGCGATGCGATGCTCCTCCTTGAAATCCTTCAGCGACTTGATCGCGGGGTCGCGCACCATCAGGAAGAGCGGCGCGACATTGAGGCCGAGCACGCCCTTCACCTCGATCGCGGTGCCGCGGGTTTTCGACCAGATCGTGATGATGCCGGGCACGCCGAGCGAGACGAAATCGACCGAGCCCGAGATCAGCGCGTCGTTCATCACGTCGGAGGAGCGGAACGTCGCCCATTCGGTGGTGATGTCGAGGCCGGCCGCTTTCGCGTGCTTCTCGACCAGCTTCAACTCCTGCATCACCATGTACTGCATGTAACCGACGCCGAACTGCTTGGCGACGCGCACCACATTGGCCTCGGCCAGGGCGGGGCGCGGAACCAACACGGCGGCGATCAGCGCCATGATGGCGCCGAGACGGCAAAGCATGCGATCCTCCAAAGGCTGGTGCGGCGCTGCGGCCGGTCGTCGGTGGGGCTTCTCTTGAGCCGACCATACAACAACGGCTAGGTTCTGGCGAAGAGCGACGCGGGACAAGCGCGCGGAGAGGTCCGAGGACGTCCATGAACATCACAACGCCGGTGCCGAGCATGGCGAGCGCGACCGCGGCGCCGCTGCTCGCCGTCGACAACGTGACGCTCCAGTACAAGACCGAGCATCACCTCGTCACCGCAACCTGGCGCGTCGGCTTCGAGGTCTACCAGAGCGAGCGCTTCGTGCTGCTGGGGCCGTCGGGCTGCGGCAAGTCGACGCTGCTCAAGGCCGTCGCGGGCTTCATGGCGCCGGTCGAGGGCCAGATCCGGCTCAACGGCAAGCAGATCAAGCAGCCCGGCTCCGACCGGATGATGGTGTTCCAGGAGTTCGACCAGCTGCTGCCGTGGAAGACCGTGCTCGGCAACGTGCTGTTCCCGCTGATGGTCAACCGCCGCATGCCGAAGGCGGAAGCCATCGAGCACGCGCGCTCCGTGATCGCAAAGGTGAACCTGACCCGGTTCGAGAACGTCCATCCGCACATGCTCTCCGGCGGCATGAAGCAGCGCGTCGCGATCGCGCGCGCGCTCGCGATGGAGCCGGCGGTGCTGCTGATGGACGAGCCGTTCGCCGCGCTCGACGCGCTGACGCGGCGCAAGATGCAGGAAGAGCTGAAAGCGCTGTGGGACGATGTCGGCTTCACGGTGCTGTTCGTCACGCATTCGATCGAGGAGGCGCTGCTGGTCGGCAGCCGCATCCTGGTGCTCTCGCCGCACCCCGGCCGCGTCAAGGCCGAGCTGAACGCCGATCATCTCGGCTTCGACGACATCGGCACGCCCGAATTCGAGAAGCTGCACCGCCGCATCCACGACCTTCTGTTCGCCGACAAGATCGAGACCGCGCTCGCCACGGAGACCCAGCATGGCTGACATCGCGCAACGCAGCGCCCGGATGGAGCCGCCGCAACGTCCCGAGCGGATGATCGAGCTCGACACGATGGGCGCGGTCGGCGACGCGGCGCGCCCGCTCTCGCTGGTCGAGCGCCTGCTGCAGATCACCGGCGTGCGCCGGCTGATCGTGGTCGCGGTGCTGTGCGTGCTGTGGCAGGCCTATGCGACCTATCTCAACAACAACCTGTTGTTCCCGACGCTGGTCGAGACACTGCAGGCGCTCTACGACGCCGTGGTCAATGGTCCGCTGATCGAGCGCACGCTGACCTCGCTGCAGATCCTGCTCACCGGTTACATCTGCGGCCTCGCGCTCGCCGGCATCTTCACGACGCTCGCGGTCTCGACCCGCGTCGGCACCGATTTCCTCTCGACGCTGACCGCGATGTTCAACCCGCTACCGGCGATCGCGCTCTTGCCGCTCGCGCTGTTGTGGTTCGGGCTCGGTGCCAAGAGCCTCGTCTTCGTGATCATCCATTCGGTGCTGTGGGCGGTCGCGCTCAACACCCATTCGGGCTTCACCTCGGTCTCACCGACCCTGCGCATGGCCGGGCAGAACTGCGGCCTGCGCGGGATCTCCTATGTGGCGTTCCTACTCGTGCCGGCGGCATTCCCGTCGATCCTGACGGGACTGAAGATCGGCTGGGCCTTCGCGTGGCGCACGCTGATCGCGGCCGAACTGGTGTTCGGCGTCTCGTCGCGCTCCGGCGGGCTCGGCTGGTTCATCTTCGAGAACAGGAACCAGCTCGAGATCCCCTCGGTGTTCGCGGGACTCTTGACCGTGATCATGATCGGGCTGGTGGTCGAGAGCGTGATCTTCCGCTCGCTCGAGAACGTGACGATCCGGCGCTGGGGGATGCAGAGCTAGTTCACTTCACCCACTGCCACGGGCTCCAGGTCGAACGCGATTGCGCCTGCT
>CAYZMR010000078.1:0-2845 GCA_964479515.1 uncultured Hyphomicrobiales bacterium
AGGAGCAAGCGCCATGCCAAATGTGCACATTTTCGGTTCTACTATGTTTCACAATGGCTTAATCGAAGAACTGAGAAACAGCGCATGACTGGTCGAGCAAATGTGCACATAATTTGGAGGTGACTGTGCACATAATTTGCCCCTAGCTGGCGCCATGGCGAAACGGCACAAACGGCGCCGGACCGGAAAGGCCGATCCCGAAACGGACGGAGCCGTCTACGACGCGATCCTGCGCGCCATTCTCGACGGCAAGCTCGCCGCCGGCACCAAGCTTGCCGAAAATCCGCTCGCCGCGGTGTTCGGCGTTTCGCGCGAACGCATCCGCAAGGTGCTGCACCGGCTCGGCGCCGAGCGGCGGCTGGAGATGATCCCGAACCGCGGCGCGCGCGTGCCGCGACCGACGCTCGACGACGTCCGATGCGTCTACGAGGCGCATCGCGTGCTGGAGGCGGGCGTGCTCGCGCAACTCATCCGCACGCTCGACGATGCGTTGCTCGTGCGCCTCGATGAGCATCTCGCGCAAGAGCGCGCCGCCGCCGAGCGCGGCGACCGCGCCGCATCCGTGCGGCTCTCCGGCGCGTTCCACATCCATCTGGTCGACGCGATCGGCAATCCCGACCTGTCGCGCTTCCTGCGCGACCTGCTTAGCCGCTCATCCGTGATGGTCTCGGTCTATGAGCCGGCGACGCAGTCGATCTGCGCCGTGGACGAACACGGCGCGATCGTCGCGGCGTTGCGCGCGCGCGACGTGACGCGGGCGATCGAGGTGTCGCGCGAACATTTCCTGCACGTGGAAAGCCGCTTGCGGGTCGAGAACGAGACGGCGGCCGCGCCGGACGTCGCGGCGATCTTCGGGCCTGCGAAGAAAGCCCCGCGCAAGAAGCCGTGACGGCTTCGCGTCGCTGGTCGCGCCTACAGGTGCGAATAGAGCCTGCGGCCCGCAATGCCGACCTCGGCGGCCAGAATCGTGCCGCTGTCCGACTCGGTGATGAACAGCGTCTTGTCCGCCGGCCCGCCGAACGCGATGTTCGTGGTCGACAGGTCCTCGCAGGAGACGAGCCGGTAGCGCGGCTCACCCAGCCGATCGAAGATCCAGACCGAGCCCAATCCGACATGGGCGACGGCGAGCGATCCGTCGTCGGCGAGCGCCATGCCGTCCGGGCCGCCGCCGCCGGACAGCGTGATGAAGGCCCCGACCTTCGAGGTCGTTCCGTCCGGATGCAGCGGCACGCGCCAAATCTGGTTGGCGCGCGTCACGGCGAGGAACAGCGTCTTCTCGTCGCGTGAGAGCACAAGCCCGTTCGGACTCGGGACCTTGTCGATGAGACAGTCGACGTCGCCATTGTGGCGCAGGCGAAACACGCGTCCGGTCGGGTCCTGCAGGCCGGTCTGTCCCTGATCGGTGAAATAGAGGTCGCCATTGCTGGCGAACGTCAGGTCGTTGGTTCCCTTGAAGCCCTCGCGGCGTACGTTTTCGAGCACCGGCTCGACCCAACCGCTCGCGGGATCGAGCGCCATGATGCCGCGCTTGTGGTCCGCGATGAAGATGCCGCCATCCTTGTGGATCGCGAGGCCGTTCGGCCAGCCGTCATATTCGGCCGCGACGCTCCATTGCGCGTCCGGCGTGACGCGCAGGATGCGGCCATAGGGAATGTCCGTGACGTAGAGGTTCCCGGCGCGATCGAAGCACGGGCCTTCCAGGAACGAGTGCAGCTCGTCGTTGCCCTTGCCGAAGGCCCAGCCCGAGCGGCGGCCCTTGACGCGCAGGTGCTCCGGCAGTCGCGCGAACACGCGGGTCTCGACCCGTTGGGCTGGTGCGAACAACGATCCCTCCCCGAATGGCTCTTATGCGTCTTGCCTGCGGGCTCGCGCCGAGCGCGACAAGCGCATACACTATAAGTGTCGCCACTGCGACAGGGGAAACATCCGAGGGGTTTGGTGGTTTCGAAGACGAACGTCGACAAACGTTTGCTGTCGCTCGCGTCCGTGGTCGTCGTCATCGCGGCCTGGCAATGGGGCGCGGGGCATGTATCGGGCTTCCTGCTTCCGGCGCCGATCGAAGTGCTGTGGCGTTTCCTCGATCCGAAATCGCTGTCCCGCCTGTTCGGCGCGCTCGGCCAATCGCTGGTGCAGCTTGGCCTCGGCTTCGCCCTGACGCTCGTGGTCGCGGTTCCGCTCGGCGTGCTGATCGGGCGCTCGCGCGTGCTCGCGCAGATGTTCGAGCCGGTGATCAACGCGATCTACGCGATTCCGCCGGTCGCCTTCGTTCCCTTCCTCATCATCTGGTTCGGGCTGTTCCTGCAGGCGCGCGTCGCGCTCGTCTTTCTCATGAGCGTGTTCGACGTGCTCGTGATCATGATCGCGGGCGCGCGCGATGTGCGTGGCACGCTCGTCGACGTCGGGCGCTCGTTTGGCGCTTCGCATGGCCAAAGACTGCGGCTGATCGTGCTGCCCGCGCTGCTGCCGTTCTTCTTTGCGGCGCTGCGCGTCGGATCGGCACGCGCGATCAACGGCATGATCACCGCCGAACTGTTCTTCGCGGCCGTGAACCTCGGCGCGATCATGAAACGCGCGACGCAGAATTTCGACAGCGCGACGGTTCTGGCCGTCGTCCTCCTGATCTGCGTCCTCGGCCTGTTGGCGCAATCCGCGATCAATCTCCTGGAACGTCATCTTCTGCATTGGCACGTGAGGCCGGCATGACGGCCAGATTGCAGCGCCTGGCATTACCCTGCCTCGGCTTCGCCGTGCTCTTGCTCATATGGGAAGTCGCGGGCCGCAGCCTCGGCCCCGCGCTGCTTGCGCCGCCCTCGATCGTCGCGATCCAGTTCGTCGAGCTCCTGCG
>CAYZMR010000078.1:2945-8703 GCA_964479515.1 uncultured Hyphomicrobiales bacterium
GGCGCGCGCGGCATCAGCCCGCAGCAGGTGGCCGTGGCGCGGTCCTTCTCGGCGAGCCGGTTGCAGATCTTCTGGAAGGTCATCCTGCCGGCGCTCTACCCGTATCTGCTCACGGGCGCGCGCATCGGCCTCGTCCATGCCATCCGGGCGATGGTTCTCGCCGAGATGTTCGTCATCATCGGCTATGGCGGGCTGGTGCATCGCTCCGGCCTCTCCCTCGACACGGCGCCGCTGCTCAGCCTCCTGATCACGCTGATGATCGTGAGCCTTGCGCTGAACTGGCTGCTTGGAGCCGCCGGCCGGCGCCTCGCCCCCTGGTACGAACAGCAGCGGGTCGGCGCATGACCGTCGTGAAGCTCGATCGGCGGCCGGCGCCCGGCGCGGCGCAAGTCGTGCCCAAGCTCGAAGCGCGCGGCATCACGAAGTTCTATCGGCGTGACGACGAAAAGTTGCCCGTGCTCGAGAACTTCTCGCTCTCGGTCGCCGACCTCGAATTTCTGGTCCTGCTCGGGCCCTCCGGCTGCGGGAAATCCACGCTGCTGCGCATCATCGACGGCATCGAGCCCTGCGACGCCGGCCATATCATCCTCGACGGCAAGGATGTGACCGGCACGACCGGCGCCGGCCGGGGCATGGTGTTCCAGGGTTTCGAGTTGTTCCCCTGGCGCACGGTGCTCGGCAACGTCGCGTTCGGATTGGAAGTCGCGGGCGTCGGGGCTAAGGAGCGCACCGGCATCGCGCGCGACTACATCGATCTCGTCGGACTGAGCGGCTTCGAGAATTCGTATCCGCATGAGCTATCCGGCGGGATGCAGCAGCGCGTCGGCATCGCGCGCGCGCTCGCGATCGATCCTACGGTTCTGTTGATGGACGAGCCCTACGGCGCGCTCGATGTGCAGACGCGCGAATTGCTGCAGGACGAATTGCTCAACATCTGGGAGCGGCAGCGCAAGACCGTGGTCTTCGTGACCCATTCGATCGAGGAGGCATTGTATCTGGCCGACCGGATCGTCGTGATGTCGCCGCGGCCGGGCCGCATCGAGCAGATCATCCACGTGCCGTTCGCGCGCCCGCGCCGCGACGAGATCAAGAGCACGCGCGAGTTCCTCGATCTCCGCCGCGATATCTGGCAAAGCTTGAAGAGGGGCGCGCATGTATGAACGCGCTTACGACATGACGACGAGGGGCGCCGGGATGAGGTTGACGCGGAGGCAAGTTGTCGGCGGCGTCGCCGGGGCAGGGGCGGCCGCGATGCTGCCCGGCGCGAGCGCGTTTGCGCAGAAGGGCCGCACGCTGAACGTCATCATCCAGGGCTTCAGCCTCGCGATCCACATGCCCCAGGTCATCGCGCTGCAGGAGGGCCTGCCGGAGCTTGGTTACGGTCCGGCCAAGATGGATCGCATCGAGTCGATGCAGGTCATCACGCAGTCGATCGTCGCCGGCTCGGCGGAAGCCGGTGACGCCGATGTCGTGTCGGCGATGCGCGCCTCCGAGGTAGGCGCCAACATCAGGCTGATCGGCATGGTCTACAACTCGACCAGCCAGGTCTTCGTCGTGAATGCCGACAAGATCAAATCCTACGCGGACTTCAAGGACAGCAATAACGCGATCGCGCTGAACTCGCGCGGCGACTTCATCTATGTGTTGCTCGCCGGCGTGCTCGCCAAGCACGACCTCGACATCGAAGACACGACGATCATCGACATGGGCGGCTCCGGCTCGCGCATGCGCGCGCTGCTCGCGGGCCGCGTCGCGGCCGTCCCGGTGCACTTCGATCAGGCGGCCGAAGTCGTCAAACAAGGGAACTTCAAGGTCCTGATCGAGCCGTGGCAGGAGTACAAGACTTGGCTGTCCGAGCCTTGGCTCGTTCCCGGCGCGTGGGCCGACGACAAGGACAATCATCGCATCGCGATCGACCTCAACAAGGCGATGATCAAGTCCTTCCGGCGCGCCAACGCCGACTACGACTATTTCGCCGCGGGTTTCCGCAAGTACGCGACCGTGCCCGATGCGGCCAAGGTCGCCGACGAGAAGCTCAAGCCGATCTGGCAGAAGCTCTCCGTCGACATCCGCGCCTGGCCGAACGACGGCGGCTTCAGGCGCGAATATTTCAAGGAGCTGCTGCCGGTCTATCGCAAGGCCGGCGCGATCAAAGGCGAGCCAGATCTCAATCGCGTGGTGGAGACGCGGTTCGTCGAGCAGGCGCTGCAGGAACTGGGATAACGGCCGGGCATCGGCCCGGAACGAAAGGATCGTGTCATGATGGAAGTGAGAGTGTTGTCCGCGTCGGGCCAGATCGGGTCGGGCTTTCTGGAATCCTCGCTTGAGCGCGGGATTGCGCTGAAACCCCACGTCATCGCCTGCGACGGCGGCTCGACCGATGCCGGCCCGGCGCATCTCGGTAGCGGCAAGCCGCATTTCTCGCGCGAAGGCACCAAGCGCGACCTGCGCCTCATGCTGCGCGGCCGCGCGAAGCTCGGCGTGCCGGTGATCGTCGGCTCGTGCGGCTTCGGCGGCGGCGACGCCGGCGTCGCCTGGATGCGCGACATCGCGCTGGAGATCGCGCGGGAAGAGGGCCTCAAGTTCAAGATGGCGCTGGTGCGCAGCGAGCAGGACAAGGAGTATTTGAAGCGCCGCTATCGCGAGGGGCGCATCACGCCGCTCAATCCCGCTCCCCCGATCAGCGAAGCGATCATCGACAAGAGCGCCCATATCGTCGGCATGATGGGACACGAACCGATCGCCGCCGCGATCGAGAAGGGCGCCGAGGTCGTGCTGGCGGGACGCGCCTCGGACACCGCGCTGTTCTCGACCGTACCGCTGATGATGGGCGCGGGCGCGGGCCCGGCGTGGCACGCGGCGAAGATCCTCGAATGCGGGACCGCCTGCGTGGTGCAGCGCAAGCGCCCCGACAGCATCATGGCGTGGATTCGCGACGATCATTTCGACGTCGAGCCGATGGACATGGACGTGCGCTGCAGCGCGCAGAGCGTCGCCTCGCACACGCTCTATGAGAATGCCGATCCGTTCCTGATCACCGAGCCCGACGGCACGCTCGATTCGCACGGCGCGCGCTACGAGGCGCTCAACGATCGCGCGGTGCGCGTCTATGGGTCGCAGTTCCGCAAGGCCGAGCGGGTGACGATCAAGCTCGAAGGCGCCGAGATGGCCGGCTACCAGGCAATCATCATCGGCGGCGTGCGCGAGCCGTTCATCATCCGCCAGCTCGATTCATGGCTCGCCGCCATGAAGGAGAAGTTCTTCGCGCGCGTGCAGGAGATGTTCGGCGGGCGGCTGGGGCCAGACGACTACGACATCCACGTCCGCGTCTACGGCCGCGACGGTGTGATGGGGAAGCTCGAGCCCGAGACCGCGATGGGCCACGAGATCGCGCTTCTGTTCACGATCACGACCGCCGAGGAAGCGACGACCGACGCGATCGCGAAGACCTTCGCGCACTTCGCCTTGCATTATCCGATTCCCGAGTGGCGCGGGCTGATCAGCGGCATCGCGTTTCCGATGGCGCCGTCGCACGTCAATCGCGGCCCGGTCTATCGCTTCAACCTGAACCATATCGTCACGCCGGAAGATCCGCTGGAGATGTTCCGCACCGAGTTCGTGGAGGTTTGACGATGGCGAAGCTCGGTGATCTGGCACGCTTGATCCGTTCGAAGAATGCCGGACCGTTCACGTTGACGTTCGACGTAATGTTCGACGACGACGCGACCTATCAACGCGTGCTCAAGTCCAAGGTGCTGACCAAGGCGCGGTTTGCGCGCATGTACAAGGTGCCGGAGGAGGACGTGCTGTTTTTCGAGCATGACGCCGCGAAGGCGATCAAGATCTCGATCCCGCGGCCCTATCCGCAGGGCGCACGCGAGGACGGCGACGCCTATGGCGGGCAGCAGCACGCGCCGCTGGTTGAGCTTGAGATGCCCGACTAGGACGAGGCGCCTCCATGCCGGCGATGCCGACAAGTCGCACGATCCCGCGGCTGCTTGATGAGCTGGCGGCGCGCTTTCCGGCGCGCGAAGCGCTGGTCGGTGGCGCCCAGCGCTACACCTATGCGTCGCTCCGGCACGAGGTACGCGCCTTCGCCAAGGGCCTGCACGCGCTCGGCGTCCGCAAGGGCGACAAGGTCGCGATCCTGATGGGCAACAAGCCCGAATGGATCGTGGCCGATCTCGCGATCTGCCTCATCGGCGGCGTGATGGTGGCCGTCAACACCTGGGTGACGAGCCGCGAGCTGCGCCACATCCTTTGGCATTCCGACGCGACGATGCTGATCGCGAGCGATCAGTACCTGAAATACGACTACTTCGCGATGCTCGAAGAGCTCGAGCCGCTCGCGCAGTCGATGCCGTTGATGCGGCGGATCATTCATCTCGGCCCGCGGCCGTATCGCGACTCGCTCCCATTCGCCGCCGTGTTCGAGCGCGGGCGGAGCGTCGACGAGGCGACGATCGACCAGGCGAGCGCGGCGGTCGATCCGAAAGACGTCGCCTACATTCTCTACACGTCCGGCTCGACCTCGACGCCGAAGGGCGTGCAGCTGCAGAACTACGCGCTGATCGAGAACATGTGGCACATCGGCGAGCGCATGCACGTCACCGAGCATGACCGGCTCTGGCTCGCGGTGTCGCTGTTCTGGGGGCTCGGCTGCGAGAACGCGCTGTTCAACCTGATGACGCATGGCGGCTGCGTGGTGCTGCAGGAGAGCTTCGAGCCCGGCGAAGCGCTGCGTATCATCAGCCAGGAGCGCTGCACGATCTTCTACGGCATGCCGAACATGGTGCAGGCGCTGGCCGAGCATCCGGACCGCGCGAACTACGACATCTCGTGTCTGCGCGCCGGCGGCACGCTCGGGACGCCCGAACAGCTCCAGCGCGTCGTCGATCTCGGCGTGAAGAGCATCTCGACGATCTATGGCCTCACCGAGTCCTACGGCAACTGCGCCGTGGCCGACGCGAACGATCCGCAGGAGGTTCGTTTTGCGAGCGTCGGGCGGCCGCTGCCCGGTGTTGACCTGCGCATCATCGACGCCGAGACCGGCAAGGAGCAGCCGCGCGGCACCGTCGGCGAGATCCGGCTCAAGGGTTACGTGACGATCGGCTACTACAAGGACGAGGACAAGAACCGCGAGGCGTTCGATGCCGACGGCTATTTCAGGACCGGCGATCTCGGCTTCCTCGACGAGGCCGGCTACCTCTATTTCCGCGGGCGCCTGAAGGAGATGATCAAGACCGGCGGCATCAACGTCGCGCCGGTCGAGGTCGAGGAAAGCCTGCTCCGGCATCCGGCCGTGAAGCTGGCCTATGTCACCGGCGTTCCCGACGACCGCCGCGACGAGGTGATCGCCGCCGTGATCGTTCCGCACGAGGGCGAAAGCGTCGATCAGACCGCGCTCATCGATCACTGTCGGCGCGAGCTTGCCTCCTACAAGGTGCCGCGGCTGATGACGTTCGTGAACGAGCGCGACCTGCCGCTGACCGTGACCGGCAAGCTGCAGAAAAACCGGCTCGCGGAGCTCTTCCGCGCGCGCGTCGAGCGTTGAAAGGCTTACGATGGATGTGACATGCGTCGCGAATACCCAGGACGTGCTCGGCGAGGTGCCGCGCTGGCATCACGAGGAGCAGGCGCTCTATTGGATCGATGCGTTCAAGCCGGCGGTGCACCGCCTCGATCCGGCGAGCGGCAAGGTGGAAAGCTGGACGCCGCCCGACAAGCTCGGCTCGTTTGCTCCGCGCGCGAAGGGAGG
>CAYZMR010000078.1:8803-15106 GCA_964479515.1 uncultured Hyphomicrobiales bacterium
GACGCCGGCACGATCGGAAAGCGGCGCGAGTTCGCGAAGGTCGAGGGCCGCAAGGGCTCGCCGGATGGCGCCTCGGTCGATGAAGACGGATTCCTTTGGACCGCGCTGTTCGACGGCGGCTGCATCGCGCGCTTCGCGCCGGATGGGCGGCTCGACCGCACGATTGACCTGCCGGTAAGCCGTCCCACCGCCTGTGCGTTCGGCGGGGCGGACCTGCGCACGCTCTACGTCACAACCGCGCGCTTTCGCCTGCCTCCGGAGAAGGCCGCGGTCGAGCCCTATGCGGGCGGCATGCTCGCGCTCGATGTCGGCGTGAAGGGGCTGCCCGAGCCGATGTATGCGGGGTAGCGCCGTTGTTATCCGTAGGGTGGGCATGCGGCGCATGCCCACGTGTTCAAGGACCGCATGAAAGAATTCCGCGTGGGGATCGGCCGAGCGCCGATGCCCACCCTACGAGACCACCCGAAACCGATGCAGCGTCAGCTCCGCGTCGACGTCATCGAAGACGATCTCGACCCGCTGGCCGATCGAAGGCTTGCCGCCGCCGACCAAGTTCGAGGTGAGCCGCGGGCCCTCGTCGAGCTCAACCTGCACCACATTATAAGGTGTCTCGGCCGCGAAGGCCGGGAACCAGGCCTTGTGCACGACCGTCCAGGTGCTGATCCGGCCGCGGCCGCTCGCCTCCCTCCACTCGATCGCATCGGAAAAGCAGAACGGGCACACGGGACCGGGGGGCAGGTGCGCCTTGCCGCAGGCCGTGCACCTCGGCAGCATCAACTTGTGCTCGCGGCACCCTTCCCAGAACGGCGCGCTGTCGGGACCGATACGCGGGCGCGGCTTCTCGTGCATGCTCATGTAGGCCTCACGCGGTCAGGATCACGGAATCGCCCCAGGCGGTGCCCCATTGCAGCGCGCGGGCGTTCGCGATTTGGCTGGGGCCGGCGCTGCCGCGCAACTGCCGCACCATCTCGCAGATCGAATTCCAGCCCGCGACATGCGCCTCGGACAGAAGGCCGCCGGAGGTGTTGACCGGCAGCGCGCCGCCGGGCGCGATGCGCCCTCCTTGCACGAACGCCGCCGCCTCGCCGACGCCGCAGTAGCCGAAGCGCTCGAGCGCGAACAGCACCAGCGGCGAAAATGCGTCGTAAGTGTAGAAGCCCTGCACGTCGGCGCGCGCCACGCCCTTGGTGAAGACGTCGAGATCGCGCGGACGCGGCGCCACGCGCTCGCCCGACTGCTGATTGATGCCGAGCCCGCGCGGCGCGAAGATGAATTCTTCTCGACCTGATTGCGTGCCCTGCATGCCGCCGACGCGCACCGGTTTCTGCTTGCAATCGCGCGCCCGGTCGGCGCGCGTCACCAGCACGACGGCCGCGCCGTCGCTGATGAGGCAGCAGTCGTAGAGCCGCAGCGGATCGACCACCATGCGCGCCGTCTGATGCGCCTCGAGCGTCAGCGGCTTCTGCATGATGGCGCGCGGATTCTTCAGCGCGTGCTGGCGGATCGATATCGGAACGGCCGCGAGCTGTTCGCTCGTCGTCCCGTAGAGATTCATGTAGCGCTGCATCGCGATCGCGGCACCGCCCGCCGGCGCGGTGAGCCCATAGGGCGGCACCTCGCCATGCGTGCCGCCTTCCTCGCGATTACCCTCGACGTCGCCCGGCCCGCCGAGGAATCCGCGCTCGCGCGTGAAGCTCACGGCGGTGACGCAGGCGACGACGTCGGCAAGGCCGGCCGAGACCGCGAGCGCCGCGTGCTGCAGTGCGTTGGTGACGAAGCGGCCGTGCAGCCAGCTTTGGTTCACATAACGAATATCGAGGCCGAAGCCTTCGGCGACGCGGTCGTAGTCGAGCCCGAGCGGGGCGCCGAGATGGATCGAGAGCCCATCCACATCCGAGCGCTCAAGTCCCGCGTCCGCGAGCGCCTGCTTGAACGCGACGGCCGCGAGGTTGAGCTGGCTGTCCGGCAGGCCGCGCCCGAATTTGCTCGTCCCGATGCCGACAATGGCCGCATCTACGTTCATACGGCTCACCCGTTCGGCCGCAGCACGATGCGGCCGGCGACCTTGCCGGCTTCGACCAGAGCATGCGCCTTCGCGGCCTCCTCGAGCGGCAGCGCCATCGAGACGATCGGCTTGATGGCGCCGCGTGCGACCAGCGCGAGGCAGTCTTCGAGCTGGCGACGCGTCGTCGAGGTCGCGCTCAGCATCGAGACATTCTTGAGGAAGAGCTGCGCGGGGTTGAACGGCACGAACTGGCCGGTCAGTTGCCCGATCATGATCCAGCGGCCGCCGATGCCCATGCTGCGGCGGATCGACTCGAACAACTGGCTGCCGACATTGTCGATAGCCACGTCGACGCCGGTGCCGCCCGTCGCCTTCTTCACGGCGCCGGAAAAATCCTCGCCACGCGCATGCACGATTACCTCATGCGCGCCGAGCGCGCGGATCTGCTCCGCCTTTTCGGGCGAAGTGGTCTGCGCGATGACGAACGCGCCGGCGAGTCGCGCGAGCTGCACCGCATGCATGCCGAGCCCGCCGCCCGCGCCGGTCACGAGCGCCGTCTCTCCGGCCGCGAGCTTGCCGACTTCGCGCATGGCGTTGAGGATCGTGCCGACCGTGCAGGCGACGATCGAGGCATCCTGCAACGCGACGCCTTCGGGCACGAGCGCGATATTGTCGTCCTCGACCGCGATGTATTCCGCATAGCCGCCGACCATGCCGGCATCGCCCGTGAACTTGCGCTCCGGGCACAGCGTTTCGCGACCCATGCGGCAATGCCGGCACGAGCCGCAGATGTGGTAGCGCTGCACGGTCGCGACGCGATCGTTCTTCTTAAAGCCGCGCACGTCGCGTCCCACATCGACGACCGTGCCGGAGATCTCGTGCCCCAGGATGCACGGCATCTGCACGCCGAACTTGAGCGTCCCGTTGCGCGTGACGATGTCGTGGAAGCAGACGCCGCAGGCATCGACCTTGATGACGACATCCTTGGGCCCCGGCGTCGGGTCGGGGATCGTCTCCATCTTGAGCACGTCGGTACCGCCCGGCGCCCGCACCACCATCGCTTTCATCTAGGCGTCCTTCGGCTTGAACTTCAGCAGCGTCACATCCGCCGTGACATCCTCGAACACGGCTTCGACCGGCATCCCGATGCGGAGCGCGCTCGCCTCGATGCCGGCCGGATTGGAGAACAGCCGCACGCCGCAGTCGAGCCGCACCTGGATCACCGTGTAGGGCACCGGCAAATCCTCGAAGTAGGGCCGGTGGAAAACGCACCACGTCTCGATCATACCGGTCGGCGCGACCGCGACCCATTCGCTTTCGTCGGAGCGGCAATGCGCGCAGGTGCGTGTTGCGGGAAATCGATGCGTGCCGCAGTCGCGGCAGCGCTGCACCTCGACTTCGCGGCGGCGCAGCGCCCGCCAGAACGGCTTGTCGGGGCCGTCGATGACGGGGAGGGGCCTCATGACGGCTCCTTGCCGTAGATGATCGAGGTCACGACCGGCGCCGCCGCCATGTAATGCGCGAAGGCGCAGTCCTTGACCTGCCGCTCGCCGCAGTGCCCTCGCACCTGGAGCACGGCTTCGAGGTTGAGCGCCCAACCCTGCATGTAGGATTCCGAGAGATGCCCGCCGGAGGTGTTGGTCGGGTAGCGGTTGCCAAGCGCGAGATGACCTTCGGCGACGAACGGTCCGCTCTCGCCCTCGCCGCAATAGCCGCAGCCTTCGAGCGAGAACAATACGGTCGGCGTGAAATTGTCGTAGATCATCAGCGTGGAGATATCCGCGCGCGTCACGCCAGCCATCTCGAAGCTCCTGGCCGATGCCTTGCGCAGCGACTCGCGCCAGAAATCATCCGGCGGAAATGTGGAGCCTACGAGCGTGGTCGCCATGCCGTAGCCGCGCAGATAGACGGGCGGTGCTTTAAGATCGCGTGCGCGTTCGGCCGAGGTCAGGATCAGCGCGACGCCGCCATCGTTGATCAGGCAGTAGTCGAGCAGGTGCAGCGGCTCGCAGATGAAGCGCGAGGCGTGATAGTCGGCGAGCGTGAAGGGCGTGCGCATCACGGCCGACGGGTTGAGCGCCGCGTGATCGCGGAAGGTCTTCGAGATGGTGCCGAGCTGGTCCGGCGTGGTGCCGTAGAGCTCCATGTGGCGGCGGACCATCAGCGCGTGGAACGCGCCCGGCGAGGTCATGCCATAGGGGAACCAGTTGCCGGCGCCGCCGCTGCCATAGGTGTCGGCGGCGCCGCCATAGCGATCGCCCGCCGAACGCCCGTTGTTGCCGTAGACGAGCGCGACCGTGGTCGCGAGCCCGTCGCGGATCAACGCCGCCGCCGTCTCGATGCAGATGCCGGAAAAGCGGCCCTGTCCCGGCGTGATGTTGACATAGGCCGGATCGATACCGGCGATTTCGCAGAAGCGCTGATAATCCGGGATGCGGTTGACGATCAGCCCGTCGATGTCGTCAAAGCGCAGGCCCGCATCCGCGAGCGCATCCTTGAGTGCCCACAGGCCGAGCTCGTAGGCGTCGAACTCCGGGAGCCTGCCATAGCGCGTATGCCCGACGCCGACGACGGCAGAGCCCGTGCTGCCCATGATCAGGCTTTCTCCCTCTGAAAAGGTCGATGATGAGGGACGCAGTCTGCGGCGAACCGGTCTTGGGCGCAAATCCTAGCGGGGACAAGCTGGCCCGCCGCATCATGAGAGCCGGCGCGACAAGGTGGTAGATTGCAGGGTGGCGCGGCGACTATGGTGCTGCTCCGATTGGCCACGAGCGATCCGGCGGTTGGCGAATGAAGGCGGCCCCCTTCGACTATGTGCGACCGCGTTCGGTCGAAGAGGCGTGCGCCTGCCTCGCCGCCGACCCCGACGCCGTGATCATCGCCGGGGGGCAGACCCTCGTCCCCATGATGGCGATGCGGCTGGCGCGGCCGGCGCGGCTCGTGGATATCGCCCGTATTCCCGAATTGCAGGCTATTCGCGATGACGGCACGGCCGTCGCGGTCGGCGCCGCGACCCTTCAGGCGCACGCGGCGAATGATCCTCTGATCGCGTGCAAGGTGCCGCTTCTGGCCGCCGCGCTTCCATGGGTCGGGCATGCGGCGACGCGCAATCGGGGGACGATCGGCGGTTCCGTCGCGAATGCGGATCCGGCGGCGGAGATACCGCTCGTGTTGGTGACGTTGCGGGGAAGCGTCGTCCTGCGCGATTCCGCCGGGTCGAGGACAATCACGGCGGAGGAGTTCTTCGTCGGTCCGATGATGACCGCGATGACGCCAGGGTGCTGCATCACCGAAATTCACTTTCCGGTCTGGACGACGGGCCGTATCGGCGTCGGCTTCCATGAGATCAGTGCGCGGCGCAGCGATTTCGCGCTCGCGTCCGCCGCCGCACAGGTCGCGCTCGACGGGGCCGGCCGGTGCGTCGCATGCGTCGTCGGCATCGGCGGCGCGACGGCGGTGCCGCAGCGGCTCGACACGGTCGCCGAATCGCTCGTCGGATCGATGCTGTCGGACGCGGAGATCGGCGAGGCCGTGCGCCGCGCCGTCGATACGATCGAGATCATGTCGAGCCCGCACGCGAGCGACGGCTACCGGCGCCGTGCCGCGGCCGTGCTCGGCGCCCGCGCGCTCGGAGAGGCGCGCGACCACGCGCTCGGACGCGCCATGCCATGAAGGTCGAGCTTCTGGTCAATGGCGCGGCGCGTTGCGTGGACGTCGAGCCGCGCACGACGTTGGTGGATTGTCTGCGCGACCATCTCGATCTCATGAGCGTGCATACCGGCTGCGAGCACGGCATCTGCGGCGCGTGCACGGTCCTCGTCGACGGCGAACCCGCGCGTGCCTGTCTGATGTTCGCCGTGCAGGCTGACGGCTTCGCCATCACGACCGTCGAAGCGCTTGCGCCCGCGCCCGGCGAGCTCGGCGTGATCCAGGACGCGTTCTGTGAAACGCATGGCCTGCAGTGCGGCTTTTGCACCTCGGGCATGCTGCTTGTCGCGCACGCGCTGCTGAAGAGCAATCCGCAGCCGTCGCGCGCCGACATCGTCGATGCCATTTCGGGCAATATCTGCCGCTGCACCGGCTATGGGCAGATCGTGGAAGCGATCGAGCTTGCCGCGCAGCGGCTCGCGCGCTCGAATGCCGCCGAGACGGAACGCGCATCGTGAGCGAGCCCGCATTCAAATTCGTCTCCGCGAACCGCCGGGTGCGGGAGGACCGCCGCTTCGTGGCGGGGCGCGGAAATTACGTCGCCGACATCAAGCGCGACGGCATGCTGCATGTCGCGATCGTGGCGTCGC
>CAYZMR010000079.1:0-14901 GCA_964479515.1 uncultured Hyphomicrobiales bacterium
GGCCCGTTCGATCCGCGCGCGCACCGCACCTTCGAGATCGGGCTGCGCGCCTTCGCGGAGGCGCAGACCGGCCTGCGCGTCGGCTATGTCGAGCAGCTCTACACATTCGGCGATCGGGGCCGCCATGTCGGCCCGGCCGACACCGGCCCGCACATGGTCTCGGTCGGCTACCTGGCGCTCACCCGCATGCCGGAGAGCAAGGCGGCGCTCAAGACCGGCGGTGCCGCGTTCGAGCCGTGGTATCGGTTCTTTCCGTGGGAGGATTGGCGCGAGAAGCGGCCCGCGATCCTCAACCAGACCATCATCCCGTTGCTGAGCGAGTGGAGCGGGCATCCGCATGGCGAGCTCGGACGCGCGCTCGGCTGGCGCGAGCGCCTGCGGCTCTGCTTCGGCGTCGGCGGCAGCCCTTGGGACGAGGAGAAGGTGCTCGACCGCTACGAAATGCTGTACGAGGCCGGCCTCGTCGAGGAGGCGCGGCGCGACGGCCGTGACGCCGCGCTCAGACGGACGAAGCTCCCTCTGCTCGGCGAGCCGATGCGTTTCGACCATCGCCGCATTCTCGCGACCGCGATCGCGCGGCTGCGCGCGAAGCTGAAATATCGTCCCGTGGTGTTCGAGCTGATGCCGGCCGAGTTCACGCTCACCGAGTTGCAGCACACCGTGGAGGCGATCTCGGGGCGCCTGCTGCACAAGCAGAACTTCCGCCGCCTGGTGGAGTCGACCGCGCTGGTCGAGCCGACCGGCGAGACGTCGACCGCGACCGGCGGCCGGCCGGCGGCACGGTTTCGTTTTCGCCGCGAGGTGCTCGCCGAGCGCCCGGCGCCGGGGTTGCGCTTCCGCGGGCGAGGGTAGCGCCGGTGTCATCCCGCCGAGCGCGAAGCGCGAGAGCCGGGACCCATCGTTCACATGCTGGGTTCAAGGTCCGGGTCTCGCTTCGCTCGCCCGGGACGACAGCCTTCATTGAACCAGAAGCCCGCCATATGCGACCAACACATGCGCTGGCTGCCGCCGGCGTGATGGCGTTTGCCCGGCGCCAGCATGTTCGCCTCGATGGGGGAAGCCCGTGGAATTCCTGGCCCTGCTGGCGGCGATTATCGCCTTCATCGTCGCGATGAATGCGCGCAAACGCGCCGCGCAACTCGAGCTGCGCGCGAGCGCGCTGGAGCAGCGCCTCGCCCACGGCGCCGCGCCGAGCGCGGAAGCCGCGCCGCAGGCGCCGCCTGCCGACCTGTTCGAGCCATCCGCGCCGTCCGCGCCCGTGACGCCGGCACCGGCGCCGGCAGAACCCGTAGCGGCAGCCGCCGACGAGCCCTTCACTGCCCCGATCGAACAGCCCCCAGCGCCGCCTCCTCCGGCGGAGCCGGCCGCGCCGCGTCCCGGCTTCGAGGAGCGCTTCGGCGCGAGCTGGGTCGTGTGGATCGGCGGCGTAGCGCTCGCGCTCGGCGGCATCTTCCTGGTGCAGTATTCGATCGAAGCCGGCCTGATTGGGCCGGGCGTGCGCGTCGCGCTCGGCGGCGTGCTCGCGGCGGCCCTGATCGCGGCCGGCGAATGGACGCGGCGCCGCGACGTCGCCATGGGATTTGCCGGCGCCGCGAACGCGCATATCCCGAGCATCCTCACCGCCGCCGGCACCACCGTCGCCTATGCGACGATCTACGCGGCCTATGCGCTCTACGGATTCCTGAATCCCCCCGTCGCCTTCGTGCTGCTCGGCATCGTCGCGCTCGCGACACTGGGCGCCGCGTTGCTGCATGGGCCGGCGCTCGCAGCGCTCGGACAGGTCGGTGCGTTCGTCGCGCCGCTGCTGGTCGCGACGGATCTCCCGAACTACTGGGCGCTTGTCATCTATCTGGGAGTCGTGACCGGCGCATCGTTTGCGTTGGCCCGCGCGCGGCTGTGGCGCTGGCTCGCGATCACGGCGGTCGTGTTCGGCACGCTGTGGATGTTCCCCGGCATCGAAGACTTCCGCGTCGACTCGCTCGGGCCGCACGTCTTCCACGCCGTTGTCGGCTTCATCCTGGTCGCGGCGCTGCTCGTCTCCGGCCTGTTCTACGGACCGCCAGCCGAAGAGGGGCGCATCGACGGCGTCTCGTCCGGCGCACTCGGCGCCTATCTGTTCGCGGCGGCCGCGCTGGTGCTGGTGCGCCAGCACGACGCCGCGGCGCTCGCCGCCTTCACGCTGATGGTCGCCGGCACGATCGTGATCGCCTGGCGCGCCGAGGCCGCGACCGCCGCCGTGCCGGTCGCGGGCGCGCTCGCGGCCCTGGTGATCGCGCATTGGGCCGTCAACATCGACGTCCACACGCTGGTCGCGCCCGCCGGCCCGACCGTCGGCGCGGTGCCGGAGCCGGAGCGCGCGCTCTACGGCGCGCATCTGACGCTCGGCTTCGGCTTCGCGGCGCTGTTCGCCGCCTCGGGTTTCCTCGCGCAGGGCCGTTCGTCACGCGCGATAGCTCCGATCCTCTGGGCGGCGACCGCCGTGATCGTGCCGCTCGCCATTCTGGTGGCGCTCTATTACCGCATCTATGGCTTCGAGCGCTCGATCCCGTTCGCCGGCCTCGCGCTTCTGTTCGCGGCGCTGTTCGCGGTCGCGACCGAGCTGCTCACCAAGCGCGAGCCGCGCCCCGGTCTGCCGTCGGCCGCAGCGATCTTTGCGACCGGCGCGATCGCGGCGCTCGCGATCGCGCTCACGCTCGCGTTGGAAAAAGGCTGGCTCACCGTCGCGCTCGCCCTGATGGTGCCGGGCACCGCTTATGTGGCCGAGAAGCGGCCGCTGCCGTGGCTGCGCTGGCTCTGCGCCGTCCTGGTCGCGCTGGTGATGCTGCGCGTCGGCTATCGGCCGCGTATCGTGGGCGACGACGTCGGCGACGCGCCGATCTTCAACTGGCTGCTTTACGGCTATGGCGCGCCGGCGCTCTCGTTCTGGCTCGCCGGCTGGCTGCTGCGCCGCCGCGCCGACGACATACCGGCGCGGGTGACGGATTCGGCCGCGATCCTGTTCACGGCGCTGACCGCGGTCCTGCAGATCCGCCACTATATCTACGACAGCGACGCCGAGGTCACCGCGCGCGTGCTCACCGAATACGCGCTGGAGGCGTGCGGCGGCCTCGCGATGGCGATCGGCCTGGAGCGCATCCGCGGCCGCACCAATTCGATCATCCACAATGTCGGCGCGCTGATCATCGCGGGCCTGACGCTGTGCGTGATAGTCTTCGGGCTGATGCTCGACCAGAATCCGATCTGGAACAGCCATGACGTCGGCGGCTACGTCATCAACCTGATCCTGCTCGGTTACGGCCTACCGGCCGTGCTCGCCGCCGCGCTCGGCCTGACGACGCGGCAGACGCGCGCGCAATGGTACCGGACGATCGCAGCCGTCACGGCGGTGGTCCTGGCGCTGACCTATCTTTCGCTCGAAGTGGCGCGCTTCTATCGCGGACCAGTCCTGACGCAGGGCGAATTCACCGGCGCGGAAGGCTACACCTATTCGGCGGTGTGGCTCGCCTTCGGCGTTCTCCTGCTGATCGTCGGCATCGCGTTGCGCTCGCAGCCGGTGCGGCTGTGCTCGGCCGCCGTCGTGCTGGCGACCGTCGGCAAGGTGTTCCTCGTCGACATGGGCGGGCTGACTGGTGTGTGGCGCGCGCTCTCCTTCATCGGCCTCGGCCTCGTGCTGGTCGGAATCGGCTACCTCTATCAGCGGCTCTTGTTCGCCAAGAAGCCGCCGCCCGAGGTGCAGGCCGCCGGCCCGCCGGCCTAGCTTGCGCGGAAGCCAGACGTCCACGATATTCACGCGACTTCTTCTAGAGGTTGCGATTGCCTTGGTTTCAATTTGTTTACTAATGTTGCCTGTTGATCCTATTATGGTTGTGCCACTGAAATGAAGAGGGCACGCCTCTATCCGGAGAGTTTGATGGCAAACGATGATGATCCTGCGGCACCAACCGAGGTTGCCGTCCCGGCCGATATCAGCGCAGCAAATTTCGGCAGCTACACTGCGGAAAACTTTCGCAGCGCAGTCGAGCAGGACGAAATCGTCCTGGACGCAGGTCCCCGCGCTGCGACGACAATCCAATTCGAAATCCAGAAGGCGCTCGATTTTCTCCAGGCGTGCGAAACCTCGCATCCGCGTGTGACATATGGGCTTGGCAAGAAGATCAAGCCCGGCCAGGTTCCCGGTCGCGATTTTACGGCAGTCGATTGCAGCGGCTTTGTGCGCGAGGCGGTCCGACGCGCAACAGATCTCGGCAACAGCTTCCCGGATGGCTCCGTTGTTCAGCACACCTGGGTCGAGAACCGGCATTTTGGCACCGACTCAGTGGACGGGGGAAAGAAATTGGATGGCGCGGTCCGGATCGCCTTTCTTCCGCCCTCCGCGGTGCCCAGCGGAATAGGGCACGTTGTGCTCATTCACAACGGTAAGACGCTCGAGTCTCACGGTGGGGTGGGCCCGGATTCGCGAGTCTGGGACGGCGGCAGCTGGCAAGCAAAGACCGCCGTCTTCGTTCTGAGCCTCGCCAATGAATGAGTGTCCGGAGTCGGCCGAACGAGCGGAGTTGCGTCGTGGCGATTATTATTGCCGTCCGCCCTCGCGGATGCGACGGGGAGTAGAATAGTGAAGCGACGTTCTTCTGATAAAACGGTGAGCGTCGCTGCGGTTCAACCCGGCCAAAAATACACGACCGATCCGAACGAGGTTCCGGCGCAGATCACTACTCCGGCAGTTCGCGATGTCGTAAGCGCGTTGCTCGCGCATTGGGCCGGTCTCACCGAGCAGGGTGCACGCACGATAACGGCGCAGTTCGCGTCCGAAACCGGATGGGGCGCGCACTGCTTCAACTGGAATCTCGGCAACATGAAGTCGCATGACCCGACGCAGCTTTACGCATACCGCCGCGACGTCTGGGAGTGCCGTACCCAATCCCAAGCCAATTCCGACGTCGCGAACGGAGCAGGTAACGTCCACATCGCGACCGCAGGCGAGATCCAGCAACATAAATGGAAGTGTCCCGACGTGGTGGTCGTGTTCGAGCCTCCACATGTCGGCTGCCGGTTCCGCGCGTTTGCGTCGCTGCAGGATGGAGCCCAGGGCTTGGTCGACAAGCATAAGAAAATCGCCGCCTCGAGCGCCAATTATTTTGCCGCGCTGAACGCGGGCGATGTCGCGGGTGTGGCCCACGCGCTGAAGATCGTCGGCTATTACACGGCAAGCGAAGCCGACTATGCGAGAACCATGGGCAAGGTAAAAAACAAGATCGACAGCGATCTAGGGCCCGCCCATTGACGCGCCGCTGACGATCCTGCGCTCTCTAAAGACCGCGATCGCTACCGCACCACGCCGAGGCGCTGGAAGCTGATGACGCGTTGGCCGCTCGCCGGGTCGGGCACTTTCGACATGAAGATGAGACCTGCGCGCCCCACCAGATTTTCGAACGGCACAAAGCCGACCTGCGCCACGCGGCTGTCGGCGGCGTTGTCGCGGTTGTCGCCCATCATGAAGTAGTGGCCGGTCGGAACCAGGAATTCCCGCGTGTCGTCGAGGTAGCCATTGTCCTGCAGGTCGAGCGTCTCGTGGCTCGCGCCGTTCGGCAGCGTCTCGCGCCAGCGCTTCACGCTGATACCGCGCTCATCCTGCGGCATCACGAAATCCTCCACGCGCTCTCGCGCGACAGGCGCGCCGTTGATGTAGAGCTGGCCGCCCCTCATCTGGATGCGCTCGCCGGGCAGCCCGACGATGCGGCTGATGTAGTCCACGCTCGGGTCGCGCGGCAGGCGGTAGACGACGACGTCGCCGCGTTGCGGCTCGGCGGGCAAGATACGCCCGGAGAATAGTTCCGGCGATAACGGCAGCGAGTAGTGGCTGTAGCCGTACGGGTATTTCGACACGAACAGATAATCGCCAATCTGCAGCGTCGGCATCATCGAGCCGCTCGGGATATTGAAAGGCTGGAACGCAAACGAGCGGAACAGCACCGCGAGCAGCAGCAGCACCAGCGAGGCCGCGAACCAGCCGAGAACGGCGCCCGCGATCGAGCGCCAGACCCCAAGGTGCTGCACGCTCGCGAGCATGAGCCACGTCAACACCAGCGCCCACAGCGCCGTCACAGACGCGATCACGGCGAGCGCCGTCATCACGCCGCCCGACGCGGGCGTGCCGGCGAGCTTTAGCCCGAGCAGAATGACCACGCAGATCGCGACACCGAGAAAGCTCGGGAGCTGGCCCCACGCCAGCGCCGCACGAACCTCAGCTGGCGCGGCGTGGCCGCCGAACAGCCTGCCGCTGTAGCGGAAGAAGAAGCCGTAATAATAAAGGCTGATGATCCCGAGCACCGCTCCGAGCAGCACGATGCCGAGGATCACGCGCCAGTCGAGCAGCGCGGTTCCCCATCCGGCGATCAGCACTTGCGCCACGATGGTGCAGATCACGCCAAGGCTCGCGAGCAGCCAAACTTGGCGGCGCGGGTCCGCCGCGACGATGCGCCCGATCGTGGCCCGCGGATCGAACCACGCCGAACGCCACGGCGAGGCGGACGGCGCATCCATGGATGGCGATGTCATGAGCGACCCTCAGGGTAATGAGGGAAAATGTAGCGCGTCGCCCTCACGCGCCACAATGCTGAACGGGTCCCGCGCCGCGAGACCCGTTCCACGAACGCGTCGTCAGTTCGTCACCTGCGCGCCGGACGCCTTGATGATCGGCGCCCATTTGGCGAGTTCCGCCTTGATGAAGTCGGCGGTCTCCTTCGGGCCGCGGCCGGGCGTCGGATCGACGCCCGCGTCCTGCAGCGACTTGAACACGGCCGGGTCGTCGAGCGCCTTGGCGACGGCCGCGGCGAGTTTGTCGATGATCGGCTGCGGAGTGCCGGCGGGCGCGACGATCGCGTTCCAGGTGTAGCACTCGAAGCCCTTCAGCCCCTGTTCTTGCAAGGTCGGCAGTTCCGGCATTGCGCGCATGCGCTCCGCCATGCCGGCGCCGAGCGCACGGATCGTGCCAGCGCGCGCCTGCGGCATCGCGGTCGGCGTCGCGTCGAAGGCCATGCTGATCTGCCCGCCCATCAGGTCGGTCATCATCGGCGCGGAACCGCGGTAGGGCACGTGCGTCATCGTCAGCCCGGCCATCGCCTTGAACTCCTCACCGCAGAGATGAAGGATCGAGCCGACGCCAGACGAGCCGTAGGTGTATTTCCCCGGGTTCGCCTTGATCAGCGCGATCAGGCCTTGCACGTCTTTCACCGCCAGCGACGGATTGACCGACAGCAGCGTCGGCGTCACGCCGACCTGCGCCACGGCTGCGAAGTCGCGGATCGGGTCGTATGGAATCTTGGTGTAGAGGCCCGGATTAATCGCATGGGTCGACACCGTCGCCACCAAGAGCGTGTAGCCGTCCGGCGCTGATTTCGCGACCGCGTCGGCGCCGAGGTTTCCGCCCGCACCGCCCTTGTTCTCGACGACGAATTGCTGGCCGAGCAGTTCGCTCATCTTGGTGGCGATGATCCGCCCGACCACGTCGGTCGGACCGCCGGCCGCGAACGGCACCACGACGCGGACCGATCGCGATGGATAGTCCTCCGCCCTGGCCGCTATGCTCGTCAGCGCGAGCGCCGCGACGACAGCCGTTAGTCCAGCTATTTTACGAAGTTTTTTTGTGAAATAGCTGGACGCTAAGTGCTTCTCCCCTTGGACTGCCATTGCGAGATCCTCCCAGGATTGAACATGGCGGCGGCGAGCGTAACCCGAATTAAGTGTGAGCGAAATCCAGAGCCGTCGCTTGCCGCGAAGGCGGGTGGCGGGGATGTTTGTCCGGTTCGTTAGAAGAGACCGTCACCCGGCGCGCAGCTTCGCTGCTCGCCACCCTCCCCGGGAGGGGAGGGCTAAGACCGAGCCCGCGATTCGGGCTAACATCACAATCTGCGGAGCTTGCAGCCATGAAAATCCCAAGCGGCCCGGTGGCGGTCGCGGCGCTCTTGTCATTCAATGGCGGGTTCGTCGACACGGCCGGCTTCCTCGGCCTGCAGGGCCTGTTCACCGCGCATGTCACCGGCAATTTCGTGACGCTCGGCGCGGCGTTGGTGACCGGCAGCCATGGCATCGTCGGCAAGATCCTGGCGCTGCCGGAATTCATCCTCGTGATCGCGCTCGCGCGCGTTGCCGGCTCCGCGCTACGCGCGCACAAGTGGCCCGTCATGCGCGTGCTGCTCGCCGTAAAGGTTGCGCTGCTGTTCGCGTTCTTCGCGCTCGCGGTGACGTTCGGCCCGTTTCCGAATGCCGACAGCCCGGCTGCGCTCGTGACCGGCTTTGCGGGCATCGCCGCCATGGCGCTGCAGAACGCGGTGCAGCGCGTGCATCTCTCGAGCCTTCCGCCGACGACACTGATGACCGGCTCGACCGTGCAGGCAACAATTGACGCGGTCGACCTCCTCAGCGGCGTCGGCGAGACCGCGCAGATTCGCACGCGCCTCACGCGGCTTTCCCTCAGCATCCTCTGCTTCGCGGCCGGCTGCGCGGCCTCGGCCGCGCTGTACTGGCTGGTCGGCTTCTGGAGCCTCGCCGTCGCGGTCGCGGTGGGCGCCGCCGCGGCCCTTATGCGGCTCGACGATTGATGGGAGCAACGCGCTTCGCGCCGCGCGCGCGGCGTGCTAAAACGCGGCAGTTCCCCAACCCGCAGGATGAGAAGCGATGTCTCACGTCACCTATCAGATCGTTCGCCACGACGGCGGCTGGGCCTACAAATTCGACGGCGTCTTCTCGGAACCCTATCCGACTCACGAAGGCGCGCTCGCGGCGGCGCGGGCGGCCGCCGAGGAGCAGCGCGTGCCGGGACGCGCCGAAGTCATCGAGTGGGAAGACGCGAACGGAAAGTGGCACACCGAGACCGCTTCGGGCAGCGACCGCCCCGAGACCGACGTGAAGGACAGCGGCTGATCGCGACACCGCTCGGCGCCAAGCCGGGCCGGCCTGCACATTTTCGTGCGGCCCGCTGCCTCTCTGGCGAGCCGCTTTGTGGCGCAAATGTGAATCGCGTTTCCGCGTGCTCGTTCTTGCGTGGCATACGCCTTGCTTCATCTGGCGTATGCCTGAACCAGACGACCTTCAAGTCCTCATCATGCTGAGCCTGATCCCGCTCGTCATCGCGGCGATGTATTCGCTCGTGCAGGCGATCGAGGAGATGCGCGATCGTGTACGGCCGCGAGACCGAACGAGAGGACGCGCCTGAGCGACTGCCTCGCGCCGACGTTTCGCGCTTGAACCCGCCGGCTCGCCCGCGCGACAAAATAGCATCGGGCGAAAGCGGATGGCGGCGATGACAGACGCGTTGCACTGGATCGGGGTCGCGCTTGGATTTATCCTGATCGGCTTTGCGGTGGTGGGCGTCTGGCGCGGCCTGTCGCTGAAGCCGACCGATCCCGCGACGCGCGCGCCGGATCGGATGAGCTGGTTCGTCCGACGCTGGTGAGCGCCGACACTCAGTTCTCCATCCTGATATTGGCCTGCGCGACGATCTTGCCGAATTTCTCCGTCTCCGCGCGCACGAACGCGCGGTATTCGGCCGGCGTCATGATGCGCGGCACGATGCCCTGTGCTTGCAGCTTCTCGGCGATCGATGGGTCGCGCAGTCCCGCCGCAACGATCTCGTTGAGGCGATTGACAATCGGCTCGGGGGTCGCTGCGGGCGCGAACAGGCCGAACCAATTGAGCAGTTCGTAATCCTTGAGCTCCGGCGCGGCCTCCGCGAGCGGCGCGACGTCGGGGAGTTGCGGCATGCGTTCGCGTGACGTGACGGCGACCGCGCGAATCCGGCCGTCGCGGATCAGCGGCAGCGCGGCCGCCAGACTCGAGAAGCTCATCGTCACGGCGCCGGTCGCAACGTCCGTCACCGCGGGCGCCGAGCCGCGATACGGCACGTGCAGCACGTCGGTGCCGGCCATGCTGTTCATCAGCTCGCCGGCGAGCTGCTGCGGATTGCCGACGCCTGACGACGAAAAGGAGAGTTTGCCGCGGTTGGCGCGCGCATAAGCGATCAGCTCGGCGGCGTTGTGCACCGGCGTCGTCGCAGCGACCACGATGACGCACGGCACGATCCCGACGAGCGCGACGGCCGTCAGTTCGCGCGCCGGATCGTAAGGCATCTTGTCCTTGAACAGGTGCTGGTTGATCGCGACCTCGCCGGAGGCGACCATCAGCAGCGTCAGGCCGTCGGGCGCGGCCTTCGCGACCGCATTCGCGGCGATCATCGCGCTCGCGCCCGGCCGGTTCTCCACGATGACCGATTGCCCGAGCGTGGCCTTCATCGGCTCGCCGAGCAGCCGCGCCACGATGTCGACGCCACCGCCTGCCGAATAGCCGACGAGGATGTGGATCGGCCGGTCCGGATAGCCGCCTTGCGCGCGCGTCGCGTGCGTCGCCGCAACGAGCACCAGGCCTCCGGCCGCGAATTGCCGTCGATCCATCATCGCTTTCTCTCCCCGCTCAACGAAATGTTACACGCAATCCCCGCTCACGCTCACTGCGACTTCGCCGGCCATCCTGTATAATGCGGCAGGCGCCGGAGCGCGCGGCCCACATCGTGGGACAAAAGCGAGCGGGGAGAAACAATGAAGGCGTTCAAGAGGGCAGCGGCCGTCGCGGCCGTGGCATTCGCGTTCTCATCCTTCGCGGCGGACGCGGCCGACTATCCGGCGCCGAGAGAGGCCGACTGGGTCGCGCGCGATTTCAAATTCCACACCGGCGACGTCTTCCCCGAGCTGCGCATCCACTACACGACCATCGGCGCGCCGACCGGGCAGCCGGTCCTCGTCCTGCACGGAACCGCGGGCTCGGCCGCAAGCATGCTCACCCTGGCCTTCGCCGGGGAACTGTTCGGCCCCGGCCAGCCGCTCGATGCTGCGAAATACTACATCATCATTCCGGACTCGATCGGTCACGGCAAGTCCACGAAACCCTCCGACGGGCTGCGCGCGAGATTCCCGCGTTACGATTACGCCGACATGGTCGACGCCCAATATCGGTTGCTGACGGAAGGATTGGGCATCAAGCACCTGCGCCTCGTCATCGGCAACTCGATGGGCGGCATGCATGCGTGGCTGTGGGGGGAGAAATATCCCGACTACATGGATGCGCTCGTGCCGATGGCGGCGCAGCCGAGCCCGATGGCAAGCCGCAACTGGATAATGCGGCGGCTCCTGACCGAGACGATCCGCAACGACCCCGACTACAATAACGGAAACTACACCAGCCAACCGCGCTCGATGCGGATCGCCAACACGATCTACGGCATCGCCACGAATGGCGGGACGCTCGCCTATCAGAAGATGGCGCCGACGCGCGAAAAGGCCGACAAGCTCGTCGATGAGCGGCTCGCGGCGCCGTTCACGGCGGACGCCAACGACTACCTCTATGCGTGGGAATCCTCCGGCGACTACGACCCCTCGCCCGGCCTCGAGCGCATCGAGGCCTCCGTGCTCGCGATCAACGCCGCCGACGACGAGCGCAACCCGCCGGAGACCGACGTCACCGAGCGCGCACTCAAACGTGTGAAGCACGCGCAGCTTCTGCTCATTCCAGCGAGCGATGACACACGCGGCCACGGCACCACGGGCTTCGCCAAGTTCTACAAGAACCAACTCCAGGATTTCCTGACGAAGGTGCCGCAGCGCGCGATGTAGGCGTGCTCGCGCCGAGTTAATTGATCCTGATGTTGAGTTCGCGGATGAGCCGCGCGTACTTGTCGAAATCCGCGCGCGCCGCGCGCGCGAGATCGTCGGGCGTGCCGCCGACGCCTTCGGTCGCGGTCTTGAACAAGGCCTCGCGCGCCGACGTATCGGTGAGCGCCTTGTCGATCTCGGCATTGAGCCGCGTGATGATCGCGGGCGGGGTGCCGAGCGGCGCGAAAGCCGCGAACCAGGATTCGAGCACGAGGCCCGGAAATCCCGCTTCCTGCAGCGTCGGAACATCCGGCATGCTGCGGGAGCGCGTCTCGCCCGATTGTGCCAACAGCATGATCGCCTTCGCGTTGGCCTGCGGCAGCAGCGCCGCCGGTCCGAGGAACGCGATCTTCACGTGTCCGGCGACCAGATCGCCGATCGCTTGGCCGGCGCCGCGATAGGGCACATGCTCGAGCTTCATCTGCGCGACCTTCGCAAACCACTCCATCAGCACGTGCTGGTTCGAACCGACGCCCGAGGTCGCGCACCCCATGCTTTTCGCCTGCTTCACGGCGGCGACAAGCTCGGCGACGGACGTCACGTCCAAGGACGGATGCACGGCGAGCGCCTGCGGCTGGCGGCCGATCATCGCGACCGGCAGCAGATCCTTGAGATAATCGACGTTCAGTCCGAGCACGTGCGGCGCGCTCGCGACATTGTCGTTGGAGAGCAGGAACGAATAGCCGTCCGGCGTCGCCTTGATGGCGGCGTCGATGCCGATCGTGCCGCCGGCACCGGTGCGGTTCTCGATGAACACCTGCTGGCCGAGGCCGCGCCCGACATAGTCGCCGACGAGGCGCGCGACGAAATCGAGCCCGCCGCCGGCCGCGAGCGGCACGATGAAGCGCAGCGGCCGGCTCGGCCAGCCGTCGGCGCTTTGCGCGCGGGCAAAGCGAGGCATGAGCGAGGCCCCGAGCGCGATGCTCGCTGCCTGCAAGACCCCGCGCCGCCCGATCTTCATGCGTCTCTCCCGTTTCTGATTTTCGTCGCCGAGCCTGTGCCGGCGCTTGACGCATCCTACGCCAAGCCGGCGCCCACAGCACAAGTCATGCGTGCTCGCGCGCCCGGAAGGGAAAAGTTTCTTGACTGCGTCTGATGACGCGGAGGGCGCTTCACGCCGCCGCGCGCGCACCTATATTGAGTGCTAACGACGCGTCCGCCCACGGAGCCTCAATTGCCAGCCCAACGCCAACTCAAGCTCGCGGCCTTCATGCGGCCGGCGAGCATCCACACCGGCGCCTGGCGCTACCCGGGGGCCTGGCCGGACATGAATTTCAACATCGCGCATTTGCGGCACTGCATCCAGGCATTGGAGCGCGCGAAGTTCGACGCTTTCTTCATGGCCGACCACATGGCGGTGCTGAACATGCCGGTGGAGGCGTTGAAGCGCAGCCACACCGTGACCTCGTTCGAGCCGTTCACGCTGCTGTCCGCCCTATCCCAGGTGACGGAGAACATAGGGCTCGTGGCGACGGGCTCGACCACCTTCGACGCCCCTTTTCACATCGCGCGGCGCTTCGCCTCGCTCGATCACCTCAGCGGCGGACGCGCCGGCTGGAACATCGTGACGACCTCCAATCCGGATGCGGCGCTCAATTTCGGCATGGACGAGCTGATGGAGCATGGCGAGCGCTACGAGCGCGCGCGGGAGTTCTACGACGTGGTGACCGGGTTGTGGGATAGCTGGGCCGACGACGCGTTCGTGCGCAACGTAGAAAGCGGCATCTTCCTCGACCCGGCAAAGATGCACGTGCTCGCGCACAAGGGCGAATACCTCTCGGTGCGCGGGCCGCTCAACATCGCGCGGCCGATCCAAGGCTGGCCGGTCATCGTGCAAGCCGGCGCATCCGACGCCGGCAAGCGGCTGGCCTCCGAGACCGCGGAGGCGGTGTTCACCGCGCAAGCCAATCTCGCGGCCGGCCGCGCCTTCTATGAGGACGTGAAGAGCCGCACCGAAAAGGCTGGGCGCTCGGCGGACCACATCAAGATTTTGCCCGCCTGTTTCGTGGTCGTCGGCGAGACCGTGGAAGAGGCGCGTGAGAAGCGCGCGCGGCTCGACGGGCTCGTCAATTACGCCAACGCGATCGCGTCGCTCTCGATCGCGCTCGGCACTGATGCCTCGAAGTTCGATCCCGACGCGCCGCTGCCGGAAATTCCGGAAAGCAATCAGAGCAAGAGCGGGCGCGAGCGCACGATTGCGCTTGCCAAGCGCGAGAGCCTCACCGTGCGCCAGCTTGCGCAGCGCCTCGGCGGCTATGCGGGGCTCGCGATGGTCGGCACCGCCGCCACGATCGCCGATGAGATGGAAGCATGGCGCGACGCCGAGGCGTGCGACGGCTTCACCATCATGTTTCCGTATCTGCCCGGCGGGCTGGACGATTTCTGCACACAGGTGGTGCCGGAACTGCAGCGGCGCGGCATGTTCCGTCGCGAGTACGAAGGAAAGACGCTGCGGGAGAACCTCGGCCTGCCGCGACCGAAGAACCAGTTTTTCGCGTAGCGTCGATCAGCAACAACGGATGCAAACCGCATGACTGCGATCACCGCCTATCACGCCCATGTCTATTATGACGCCGCGACCCGCGAACAGGCACAGCGTCTGGTCGAGACCGCGGGCAAGATGTTTCCACTCACCGTCGGCCGCATGCACGACAAGCCGGTCGGCCCGCACCCGCGCGGAAGCTGCCAGCTCGAATTCGCCGCCAATGAGTTCGCGAAGGTCATTCCTTGGCTGATCCAACACCGTCACGGGCTGACGATCTTCGCCCACGCCGAGACCGGCAATGATCTGAAAGACCACACCGAGCACGTGATCTGGCTTGGGCCGTCGGAAACGCTCGATCTTGCCAAGCTGTCTTGATCTTTACGTCGGCGTCAGGCCCGCGATCTTGGCGGCCTCGCGGGTCAGGTCGTATTCCTTCTTGATGTAGTCGGCGAAGCCCTTGGAGGTCATCAGATCGTCCGGCACCAGCTCCGCGCCGCTCTTGAGCATCTTGTCCTGCAGGTCCTTCTGATTCAGCGCCTTGATCAGCGCGGCTTCGAGCGTCTTGACGATGTCGGCCCCCGTCGCCACCGGCGCAAGGAAACCAACGTAACTCGCCGCGGTGAAGTCCTTGACCCCCTGCTCGATCATGGTCGGCGCGTCGGGCACCTGCGGCGAGCGCTTGCTCCAGGCGACGCCGAGCACGCGGACTTTGCCGCC
>CAYZMR010000080.1:0-14859 GCA_964479515.1 uncultured Hyphomicrobiales bacterium
CTCTGCCGAGGTGGATTCCAAGGCTGAGGAGATATGCCACGGGCGAGAGCGTCCCAAGCGCTAGGCGGCCCTACTGATGTTTCTTTAGCTTTCCCACGACGCGGCCCAATTGCCAGACTTCGACGTCGTGGCCGTCGACATATTGCTGCGCAATCTGGACGGCCTGGACGTCGTCGTCCGCCTCGAAATCGTGGCGCTTTGTGACGTGGCCCGTTCTATCAAGAAGGAACGCACGGTAGCCGGTAGGGTTGGTCATAGACCTTCGCTCTGCATCGCCGAAAAGGCGGGAGCGCGGTCGCGTCTCTCAGTCACCAGCGCCTCAGGAAGGGCCGTGCTGATGATGATCCAATGTGGGATCCCCGGCCGACAAAGTCGATTGTCAAAAGACGCACAGCGAGACCGAATCTTCAGAGACATCCTGTCGGAAAGGTAATCTTTGCCAGCGAAACGATTACGTGCGCGACGCGTAGTCATTCACACACCGCATGAAGGAGCCCCGCATGAATCGCCTCATCGTTGCCGCAGCCGTCGCGGCAAGCCTCGTCGGCACGATGGCAAGCGCTGACGCCGGTTGGAACCGGCACAAACATCACCACGCGCGCGCCATGTGGAACGCACCGGTCGCCTTGCGCCCCGTGGGTCCGCCGTGGTCCGGTCCGAACCAGTGCTGGACGGACGAAGGCTACGGCCGTTACGCGCCCTGCGACGGCCGAGAGTAATCATCTTCAACGACCAAACAGGCGCGCTGCGGAAACGCGGCGCGCCTGTTTCTATGGGCGCTAATCAATCGGAAAGCGGCGCCCGCACGCGCTTCCCAACGACGAGCTCACACCTGTCATCGAACTCCGCGCGCGAATATGCGACATCCTCATTCGGCCTATCTGCGCAAATACCGACAAGCTCATCGCTCGCCCGCAGCCTCGACGGGATCTTGCGCCGCCGCATCCCCGGCCGCCGGCCGCGCCGCGACCCGGATCAGCCAGTCGGCGCTCTTGAGCAGCGCCGCGCGCGCGGTCCAGTCCGCCTTCGACCAATGCCTTGTGAGGAGGCGGCTCGCCTTGTCGAGGAAGACGTTGTCGCCGGTGGCGGCGCGCCGGCGCTCGATTGCCAGCATCGCCTGCCCGCGTGCCTTGTCGATCGCGGCCGGCCCCAATTTGCGCACCGGCTTGCGCTTCGTCAGGCGCAGCGCCTTTTTCGGCATGACGCCGGTCACGCGCTGATCTTCTCGCCCGCTTCCGCCGTCAGGCCCAAGCGGTAGCCGACGCCGAGCTCGGTCAACAGGATGCGCGGGCGGTTGGGATCGGCCTCGATCTTCTGGCGCAGCTTGCGCACGAAGATGCGCAGATAGTGCGTGTCGTGCATGTGCGGCTGACCCCACACTTCCTTCAGCAGATGCTGATGCGTCACGACGTTGCCGGCATGCTGGGCGAGGATCTGCAACAGCCGGTATTCCTTCGGCGTGAGCGTCAGGCGCGCATCGTCGAGAGTGACGGTGCGGGTGGCAAAATCGATCTGCAGCCGCTCGATCTTGACGATGCTCTCGCCCGAGGCGGTGCGCCGGTGGCGCCGCAGCGAGGCGCGCGCGCGCGCGAGTAGCTCGGCCATGCCGAACGGCTTGACCACGTAGTCGTCCGCGCCGAGCTCGAGCAGGCGCACCTTCTCGGCTTCGCTCGAGCGCACCGACAGCACGATGACCGGCGCGGTGGACCAGGCACGAAGCTGCTGCAGCACGTCCGCGCCGTCGATGTCGGGCAGCGCGAGGTCGAGGATCATCAGGTCGAACGGTTGCGTGCTCGCGACGCGCAGCGCCTCGGCGGCGGTCGGCGTGTCGATCACCACGAAGCCTTCGAGCTCGAAGCCGGCGCGCAGGAAGCGGCGGATCTGCACCTCGTCGTCGACCACGAGCACGATCGGGGGATGTTCATTCATGGGGAAGCTCGCTCTGGTCCGCGCCGCGCTCGGGCACGGGCAGATGCATGACGACGGTCGTGCCGAGATATTCGCCGGTGCTGGTCACGGCGAGCGAGCCGCCATTCGCCTGCACGAAGGCCTTGGCGATCCACACGCCGAGGCCCGATCCGGTCGTGGTCGCGGCGGTGCGGGCGCCGCGGAAGAAACGCTCGCCGAGCCGCTCCTGCTCGGCCTGCGAGAGCCCCGCGCCGTGATCGCTCACCGACAGCGCGACGCCGCCGTCATCGAGGCTGCCGCCGAGCCGGATCGGCGAGCCCGGCTCCGAATATTTCGCGGCGTTGTCGATGATCTGCCCGAGCGCCTGGCGGATCAGCACCGGGTCGACATAGACGAGCGGCAATTCGCCGGGCAGGTCGATCTCGATCCGGTGCTCGCCGAGGCCGGTGCGCAGCCGGTCGACCGCGGCGTTGACGATGTCGGCGGGCTCGGCCCATTCGAAGCGCGGGCGCAAGCCCTCGCTCGAGATGCGCGTCGCGTCGAGCAGGTTCTGG
Organism: uncultured Hyphomicrobiales bacterium; assembly: GCA_964479515.1. Classification (GTDB taxonomy): domain Bacteria; phylum Pseudomonadota; class Alphaproteobacteria; order Rhizobiales; family Xanthobacteraceae; genus PALSA-894. The sequence goes on from CAYZMR010000080.1 coordinate 2,463, forward strand.
ATGTCGTTGTTGAGGCGTTCGGCTTCATCGCGCGCGACGGTTGCGAGCGCGGCGAGGCGCGGCTCGGCGAGCACCGAAGCGGAGGTCGAGAGCACCGTCGTGGCGCCGAGGATCGAGGAGAGCGGCGTGCGCAATTCGTGGCTCACCGATCCGATCAGCGCGTCGCGCAGGTGTTCGGTCTGTGCGCGCATCTGCGCCTCGTTGATCGCGCGTTCGGCGGTCCGGGCGTGGCTGCGCAGCGTGACCACGAGATGGCTCGTCACGATGCCGACGATCGTGAACAGCGCGAGATCGACGATCTGGTCCCAGTGCTGGATGCGAAAGCTGTAATACGGCGGATAGAAGAAGAACGCCGAGGTCAGCACGCTCGCGCCGGAGGCGAACAGCGCGGGGCCGAGGCCCCAGCGTATCGCGGCGATCAGGATGGGAACGAGATAGATCGCGCCGACATGGCCGAGTACGACGAAGTGCTTGATCGCGATGATGGCGGCCGTGGTCGCCGCCACCGCGGTCAGCGCGAAGGAGTATCCCGCAAGGTTGGGTATGCCGGGCACGAGGCCGGCAGGGTGCGGGACGGCGTTCTTAAGCTCGCTCATGGAGGGGATGTTAGCAAGAAAACGCCCCGCCGAGGCGGGGCGTTTGGGTTCCTTGTCTGGTCGCCGAGGCCGGCGGCTCGCGCCGCCGCCGCGGCTAGACGCGCGAGATGTCGCGGTCCTTGGTCTCGGGCAGGAAGATCAGCGCCACGATGAAGCTGATCGCCGCGATCACGATCGGATACCAGAGGCCGGAGTAGATGTTTCCGGTCGCCGCCACGATCGCGAACACCGTCGCGGGCAGGAAGCCGCCGAACCAGCCGTTGCCGATGTGATAGGGCAGCGACATGCCGGTGTAGCGGATGCGGGTCGGGAACAGCTCGACCAGCCAGGCCGCGATCGGGCCGTACACCATCGTCACGTAAACGACGAGGATGAACAGCAGCACCGTCGTCATGAAGTAGTTGATCTCATCCGGCTTGGCGCTCGCCGGATAGCCGTGCTTGGTGATCGCGTCGTTCAGGTCCTTCACGAAGGTCGGCGTGCCGGCGGTGAGGGTCTGGTCGCCGACCTTCACGGTCACCGGCGAGCCCGCGGGCGCGGTCTCGTTGGCATAGTTCACCGAGCGCGCGACCAGGGCCGACTTCGCGACGTCGCAAGGCGTCGTGTAGGCCTCGGTGCCGGTCAGCTTGAGCTGGAACGAGCAGCCGGCCGGATCGGCGACGACGGTCACCGGCGCGGCCGAGAGCGCCTTCTCGAGCGCCGGGTTGGCGAAGTGCGTGATCCCCTGGAACAGCGGGAAGTAGGTCACGACCGCGAGCAGGAAGCCCGCCATCATGATCGGCTTGCGGCCGATCTTGTCGGAGAGCCAGCCGAACAGGATGAAGCCGGGCGTCGCGACGAGCAGCGCGATCGCGATCATGATCTGCGCCGGCACCGCCGGCACCTTGATGGTCTGGGTCAGGAAGAACAGCGCGTAGAACTGTCCGCCGTACCACACGACCGCTTCGCCCATCGTCGCGCCGAGCAGCGCGAGCAGCGCGATCTTGCCGTTGGCCCAGTTGCCGAAGGCTTCGGTGAGCGGCGCCTTCGAACGGGTGCCCTCGTCCTTCATCTTCTGGAACAGCGGCGACTCGGCGAGCTTGAGCCGGATCCAGATCGACACGATCAGGAGGACGGCGGAGAGCAGGAACGGAATGCGCCAGCCCCAATCGTTGAAGTCCGTCTCGCCCATCGCGGTGCGGATGCCGAGAATGAGCAGCAGCGCCATGAACAGACCGAGCGTCGCGGTGGTCTGGATCCAGGAGGTGTAGAGGCCGCGCTTGCCCTGCGGGGCATGCTCGGCGACGTAGGTCGCCGCACCGCCGTACTCGCCGCCGAGCGCCAGGCCCTGCACGAGGCGCAGCGCGATCAGCAGCACCGGCGCCACGATGCCGATCGACCCGTAGGTCGGCAGCACGCCAATCAGGAACGTGCCCAAGCCCATCAGCGTCATGGTGACGAGGAAGGTGTATTTGCGGCCGATCATATCGCCGAGCCGGCCGAAGAACAGCGCGCCGAACGGGCGCACCGCGAAGCCGGCCGCGAAGGCGAGCAGCGTGAAGATGAAGGCCGCGGTCGGCGTGACGCCGGTGAAGAACTTGCCGGCCAGAATGGCTGCCAGCGTGCCGTAAATGTAGAAGTCGTACCACTCGAACACCGTGCCGAGCGACGACGCGAAAATGACCAGCCGATCGTTTTGATGAGTGCCGACCCGCTCGGAGTCGACTGCTAGCGTAGCCATGGGCGTTTATCCCCCTGTTGAACCCTTGATTGAGGACAAGGCTCGCGCGTGACGAGTCACGGCGAAGTCCCCTCCCGCCATCACGCTAGTCCCGGCGCCGGACAACGTCTGTCCGCCACTCGTTGTAGATCGAAAGTCTAGTCTTGCGTGCCTACTCCATTGTGATTGCTTGATCTTCAGCGTTCCTGGGATGACATGTGCGGCCTGCGGCAAACGCGTCCTTTCGCACGCGATCAACCGAACAGGACGGGTCGAGCGGCCGGTTGCGGACGCGCCGCGGGTCGTCGCCGGAGAGCGGCGCGGCGGGGGTTGCCTCGCCGATCGGCGCGCTGTCCGGCGGGGGAAATCTGCCGCAAGCGATTAATGTTACCGAATGATTTTCGCCGCGTATTAACCGCTTCGCACCGCGCTTTTGGCTAAAGCTGGCGGACGAAATTTTTCCGTCGCGTCAGGCCATTCATGCGTTCCGGTGTGATCTCGGTTGTCTCCGCGCTGCTCGCGCTGTCGTTGTATGGCGCTGCGCCGGCGGCTGCCGACAGCGACGGGCCCGTGATCGTCGTATCCGGCCGTCCGGGCGTGCCGGTGATCATCAACGGCATCGACGTGACCGGCGCGGTCATTTCAGGCGACTGGGGTCTCGCGCGGCCCGGTCACGGCCAGGTGACAATCGAAGGTCCGGTCGCTTATGCGGCGCCCTCGACTGCGGGCGCGTATTACCCGGCAACCGGGCACGCGCCGCGCTATGGGCGCCAGGAAGTCGAGCCGCCCCGCCATCCGCGCCCATCGACGGCATTCAGCCGAACCTGGTCGGCGGAGCCCGACATGACGCGGCCGGTCACCGAGTATCCGCCGTCCAATCCACCGCCCGTGATCATGGCGCCGCCGTCGCAGCAGCAACCGCGGCGCGCGCCGTCCGGACACAAGTGAGGTTTTCGCGATCCGCCCGGCGAGAGGCGGTTTCTGAAAGCGGGGCGCAAGCCCCCAAACGAGGCCTCCTTCGCCGAGGAGCCAGTAACAGGGAGCGTAAAATGTTTGGACGTCCCGTCCGTCTGATGTCGATGGCTGCCGTTGCGGCGATCGGCAGCATGCTGTCCGTGACCAATGCGTCCGCGGGCTGCATGAGCTGCGGGTGCAATGCGCCCGTGGTCTATAGCTATACCTACGCGTCGCCATGCGCGGCGCCGATGTATTACGCCGCGCCGCCGATGTACGTCGTCAATCAGGGTCCGGCCTACAGCATGCCGGTTCCGATCGCCGCGGAGCCGACGCCCGCCTACGGCTATCCCTATGTCGGAGCCACGACCTCGTACTACGGCGCCGCGCCCTACTACGGCGAGACGCCCTACTACGGCGACGTCTATCCGCGCATGCACCGACGCCATTGGGCCTCGCGCTACGGCTACGAAGGCCCGGAGCATGTCGGCCCCGGCTTCCGGCCGTATGGCCGGCGCGTGTTCCGCCCGCACATCGGCCGCTTCCACGCCGAGCGGCTGCACCACATGGGCCCGCGGTTCGCGCATGTTCCGTACGGGCGCATCAATTTGCCGCACCATATGCGGACGATGCCGATGCATGTGCACGCGCCGATGCACGTGCGTCCGCTGCATGGGCCCGCGCCGGGCTACGTGCACCCGCGGGGCCGCAAGCCCTACTGATCATCGATCGTCGTTTCGGAAGCGCGCGGCGGGCCAAAAGCCCGCCGCGTTCGTTTTTTCCGCCTCGGAACGAGATTGCGACATTGCGACAGCGCCGTTCCGCCGCACCCCCTGCGACGGAACGGCGCCGAAATTTTTGCCAACCGATCTTGCGTAAGTCCTCCGGGTAGCTGAAAAAGCAGGTAGGGCGTCCAATGATCGCCGGAAGGGGGGAACTCGTTGTTGCGGGCGTTGCTCCAAAAGCGCGACTTCTATGCCGGCACCTTGCTGATCCTGCTCGGATGCGGCGCGATCCTCGGCGTTCGCTCAAATCCAGTCGGCACGCTGATGCATATGGGGCCGGGCTTCTTCCCGACCGCGCTCGGCGTCATCCTGGTCTCGCTCGGCGTCTTGATCGCCGGGATGGGCCTCGGGGCTGGCGGCGATACGGATCGTATTCTGCCCGACCACCCCGAATGGTGGGCCTGGGCCTGCATCATCGCGGGACCGATGCTGTTCATCCTGTTCGGCGAGTACGGCGGGATGGCGCCGGCGACGTTTGCCTGCGTGTTCGTGTCCGCGATGGGTGATCGGACCGCGACCTGGAAGAGTTCCTTCGTGCTCGCGCTTGGGATCACGATATTCGGTGCGCTGCTGTTCTCCTACGTGCTGCACGTGCCGTTCCCGATCTTCCGTCAGGTGTGGTGATGATCCAGCAAGCACTTCAGGACCTGTGGTGGGGCTTCGGCGTCGCGCTCGAGCCGCACAATCTGTTCTGGTGCTTCATCGGCGTGCTGATCGGCAACATGGTCGGCGTGCTCCCCGGCATGGGGCCGCTCGCCACCATCTCGATCCTCCTGCCGCTGACCTTCGGCATGAAGCCGGTCGCCGCGATCCTGATGATCGCGGGCGTCTACTACGGCGCGCAGTATGGTGGCGCGATCTGCTCGATCCTGTTGAACCTTCCATGTCATCCGCCGCACGCGGTGACCTGTCTCGACGGATACCCGCTGACCAAGCAAGGCAAGGGCGGCGTCGCCCTCGGCATCACGGTGATCGGATCGTTCATCGGGGCGTCGTGGGGCATCACCGAGATGATCTTCCTCGCGCCGCTGCTGGTGAGAGTGGCGCTCCAATTCGGTCCAGCCGAGGTGTGCTCGCTGATGCTACTCGGCCTGCTCGCGGGGTCGACGCTGGCGCGCGGTTCGCCGCTCAAGGGCATCGCCATGACCGTGCTCGGCCTGCTGATCGGCGTGATCGGCTCGGACATCGAGACCGGCGCGCCGCGGCTCACCTTCGGGCTGATCGGGTTGACCGACGGCGTCGAGATCGTGGCGCTCGCATTGGGTCTGTTCGGCATCGCCGAGTTCATGTCGAGCGTCAACCAGACGGCGGCCGTCGACACCAAGTATTCCAATGTCCGGCTGCGGGACATGCGTCCCTCGATGGCCGATCTGAAGCTCGCATTCTTCCCGATGATCCGCGGCACGATCGTCGGCAGCCTGTGCGCGCTCATTCCCGGCACCGGCCCGACGATCGCCTCGTTCGTCGCCTACGCGACCGAGAAGAAGATCTCCAAGACGCCCGAGCGCTTCGGCCATGGCGCGCTCGAAGGCGTGGCGGCGCCGGAAGCCTCGACGCATTCCTCGGTGCAGGGCGATTTCATCCCGACCATGAGCCTCGGCATCCCGGGCGACGCCGTGATGGCGCTGCTGCTCGGCGCGCTGATCATCCAGGGCATCGTGCCCGGCCCGCAGCTCATCAAGGAGCATCCGGACATCTTCTGGGGGCTGATCGCGAGCTTCTGGATCGGCAACATCCTGCTCGTCATCCTCAACGTGCCGATGATCGGGTTGTGGGTGAAGCTGCTGACGATCCCGTACAAGTATCTGTTTCCGAGCGCGATGTTCTTCGTCTGCATCGGCGTCTACTCGACCAACAACGACATGTTCCAGGTCGGCGAGGTGCTCGTCATCGGGCTCGTCGGCTATGTGCTCAACAGGCTCGGCTTCCACCCGGCGCCGATCCTGCTCGGCTTCGTGCTCGGTCCGCGCGTGGAGGAGAATTTCCGCCGCGCGATGCTGATCGCGCGCGGCGACATGCTGACCTTCGTCGAGCGCCCGATCAGTGCCTTCTTCATCGGGATGGCGGCGTTGCTGATCCTGGCCCAGGTCTACATCTGGCTGCGCGGCCGCAAGAGTGGCGAGAGCCTGCTGATCCCCGACCTTGAGGTCGGCATGAAGCCCCACATCGAGGCTCCGGTCTCGGCCGAACTGAGCAAGCAGCCGGCCGAGTGATCCGCGAGCGTCGCGCTCTCAGCGCCCGGTGACCCTGCAGATGAGCGCGCCGACGTCGGCAGGCGCTTCGTCGCCGGTCCATGCGACGTGCTGGTCCGGACGCACGAGCACGAGGCGCGATTCGTAGTCCGTCCGCTGATCCAGATAGCTGTCGCGGATGACGCTCAGCGGCACGCGAAGCAATCGTGCGGCGTGTTCGAAGGCGCCGGCGGCCTCCTCGCGCTCGAATGCGAGCAGGGTGAAGCCGCGTCCCAGCTCGTCGAAGACATTGCGGCCGGAGGACAGCAGCCGCGGCGCAAGGTGATGCCCGGCGCGTGCCTTGAAAGAATGCTCGCCGTGCGCGCCGCACACGCCGCCCGGTGGCCCGGCCACGACCGAGGATCCTTCGTAATTCGGTTCGTAGGTCTGGACGCGGTCGCCGATTTCGGTACGCCTCTCGTTCCAGGCGCGCTCGAACGCCTCGCGGTCACGGCGCGGGTCGAAGCGCTCGAGGAAAGCCCCGTCACGCGCGATGCGCGCGGCAATGAAGTCCTCGGCGATCTCCGTGAAGACCGGCTGGCGCTCCTCGCCATAGGATCGCAACAGGGCATCGCCGCCCCAACCCTCCAAGCGCCCGGCCAGTTTCCACCCGAGATTGACGGCGTCCTCGAGGCCGTTGTTGAGGCCGAAGCCGCCGTAGGGCGGGTGGCTGTGCGCCGCGTCGCCGGCGATGAACACGCGCCCCGCCTGGTAGGTCTCAGCGACCGCAACGCGCAGGTCCCAGAATCCGACGTGGTCGAACGCGCACGCAAAGTCGAAGCCGGCGGCGTCGCGCATCAGCGCATGCACATCGAGGCTTTCCATCGTGCTGCGCGGTGGAACCGGCGCGTGGAAAAACCATCCTTCCTCGATGTCGATGCGTCCGAAGAACTGCCAGTAGCCGTGCAAGTCAGGATGCATCACGCGATAGGTCGAGCGCGGAGGGAACCGCTTGAGGCCGTCGCTGAACGCGCGCGAACGAAACACCGCCAGCACCATGCGCTGGTCGAAGTCCGTGCCGCCGCTCGCGATGCCGGCCTGGCTTCGCACGATCGAGCGAGCTCCGTCGCAACCGACGACGTAATCGGCCTCCAGGATGTCGCGGCTGCCTTGCGTCTCGTCACGGATGAAGACGCGCGCTCCATCCGCGGACTGCTCGATGGCGTCGGCCGACCAGCCGAAGCGGCTATCGATATTGGCAAGCTCTGCCAGCTTGTTCCGCAGCACCGCCTCCATTTGGTACTGCGGCAGCCTTTCGTTGTCCTCGAAGTAGTACGGACGTACGATTTCCCGGCCGGCCGGCGCCTGCCAGTACGCGCTCATCAGATTGCCATAGGCCGTGATCTCGCCGATCGGGTAGCCGGCCGGCATGAGGCGGCCCGCCCGCAACGCCGCCGCGATGCCCCAGAAATGGAAGTGCTCGAGGGTGCGCTGGGTGAGGTTCTGGCCCTTCGGGATCCGCTGCAGGCCGATGCGGCTCTCGACGAGCGCGCAATTCACGCCCCGGAGGCCGAGGTCGACGGCAAGCGCGGCGCCCACTGGCCCTCCACCCACGATGACGATCTGGTACCGTTGCGGCAACGCCTATGCTCCATCATCACCGGCGGATTCGCTCAGCGCTTCCGCGGATGAGCGCGCCCGAGAATTGTGCTCCGAGAGTCGGCATGTAAGCTGTGCGATCGGTATCATTCACGGAGTTTCGATCAAAATGCCGAACCCGGCGCATAGGCTTCGCATGGTCCGGTGGGCTCGCCACTGCTTCTTGCGCAGCGTCGTGGCGCTGGCGCTGCCGCTTGCCGCGGCGCAGGCGCAATCGCCTTCCACCCTCGTTCGCATCGTCGTGCCGTTTGCGCCGGGCGGCATCAACGACACGGCGGCACGGCTCCTCCAGCCTTATCTCGAGAAGACGCTGGGCGAGACCGTCATCGTCGAGAACCGTCCCGGAGCGAGCGGCATCATCGGCACGGAGGCGGTCGTCAAAGCGGCGCGAGACGGCCGTACGCTCCTGATGATCGCGTCGTCGTTCACGGTTCTCCCCGCGACGACCGCCAAGCTGCCCTACGATTCCGAGCACGAACTGGCGCCGGTGGTCCTGGTCGGCAGCAATCCGTTGCTGTTCGTCGTCAATTCGAAGGTCGGCGCGAAGACGCTCGGCGAGTTCATCGCGCTGGCGAAAGACAAGCCCGGCAAGTTGAACTATGCGACGCCCGGCGCCGCCAGCCAGACTCACCTCGTCACGGAGCTGTTCAGCCGACGTGCCGGCATCAAGATGGAACAGATTCCCTTTCGCGGCGGGACGCCGGCCGTTCAGTCCGTGGTCGCCGGCGATACTGAATTCACCGTCATCTCGCCGCTGGTGTCGCTGCCCCAGATCACGGCGGGGCATTTGCGCGTGCTCGCGGTTGGCAGTCTCGCACGCGATCCGCGCTTGCCGGATGTCCCAACCGTGGCGGAATCGGGCTTCGCAGATTTCGAGGCCATTCAATGGGTGGGATTGCTCACGACCGCGGGCACGCCCGAGCCGATCATCGATCGCCTCAACGTGGCAATCGGCCGGGCGCTTCAGGATCGCGATTTGATCGCCAAATTGGCGCGCCTCGGCATGTCCCCCGGCGGTGGGACGCCGGCTGAATTCGGCGCCTTGATCGCCAAGGAGATCGAGAACTGGAAGAGCGTCGCCCGCAGCGCGGGCATCCGAGCCGAATGAGCCTTGCGCGCCTTGCTTACCTTCCGCCGCCGGCGCGCTCCCGCCGCCTATCTTCAGTTCCGGTTTGCGGCGAGCAGCGCCGCGAGGTCGATCTTGCTCTTTGCCAGCACGGCGTTGATCGTATCCGGCGTCAGATTGACCGCCGTGCGGTACATGTAGACGTTCTTGCCCTTGATGATCGTCAGCGCGATCAGCGTCACCTGCGTCTTGTCGGTGCCGAGCGCGGTCCTGATTTTCGAGATCAACGCCGCGTAGCAAGCGTTCGGCTCTTCGGCGAGCACGCCGGCGAACGTCGTCTCATTCAGCTTCACTTCCTTGATGATGTTCTCGACGTTGGCCTTCATCCCGGGCAGGCGATCGGCGAGCGCTTTTTCGCCCTGCGCGCGCAGCTCGGCGCATGACCGCTTGGTGGTCTCCTCGGGCGGACCGGAGACCTGCGTGTCGATCAGCGCGGCCGGCGTCTGATATTGCAGGAAATCATCCAGCAGTTTGCCGGTGCCGGTTCGCCAGGCGGCAAGCTGCTGGCAATCGGCCGACATCTTGAGCAGCTTCACGCCCTGCGTGGCGCTGAGGTCGGTCAGGTTCTTGACCAGGGACTTGTCCGGGTCGGTGTCGGCCATGTCGCAGAACCCGGGCGGCGGCGGTAGATTGATGGACACGGTGCCGATCATCGCCTCGCCGGCGATCGAAGGCGGCGTGGTGGCGGCAAGCGCGAGCGCAACGAAGATCAGGCGGCGTAGCATTTGCGTTTCTCCGACGTTGGTTCAATTCAAGCCGAATTCGCGTCGCGGGTCTATCGGCCGCGCGCCGTGGCGCGCAGGCGGCTCGCCGCCACGTACAGGGCGACGGCCGCGGCATTCGACACGTTGAGGCTCTTGATCGTGCCCGGCAGGTCGAGCCGCGCGCGGATATCGCAACTCGCGCGCGTGAGCTGGCGCAGGCCGCGCCCTTCCGCGCCGAGCACGAGCGCGAGCGGTTCCCTCAATTCGCAGGCGCTCAGGTCGCTCTCGCCCTCGCTATCGAGCCCGACGGTGAGGAAGAAGCGCTCCTTCAGTTCAATCAGCGCGCGCGCAAGGTTGGGCACCATCACCATCGGCACGTATTCGAGCGCGCCAGAGGCCGATTTCGCCAGCACGCCGGTCGCCTCCGGCGAATGGCGCGCGGTGGTGATCGCGGCCGCGACCCCGAACGCCGCGGCCGAGCGCAGGATCGCGCCGACATTATGCGGGTCCGTGATCTGGTCGAGGACGAGCACGATGCCCTCGGCCGCGAGGTCTTCAAGCTCAAGGGCGGGCAGGGGATCGGCTTCGACCAGCAGGCCCTGGTGCACGGCGTCCGGGCCGAGGCGATGCTGGATCGCATCCGGCCGCACGATCTCGGGCGTAACCCGCAGCGCGAGGCCTTCTTCGGTAAGCCGCCTGACGGCATTTTCGGTCGCCACGATCTTGCGGATGGTGCGCCGCGGGTTTGCGAGCGCGGCCGCGACCGTGTGCCAGCCGTAGAGGATCGCGACGCCGTCGGGGATGGACGGACGGACGGGTTTGGGCTTCGGGGCAAAGCGGCTCTTGTCCTGGTCGCGGCGCGTGCCGGGACCCGGACCCTTGGGTCCGGATCGCTGGGCTTTCGGATTCCAGGTTCGCTCGCGCATGCGGCGTGCATCTCACGGGCGCGCGCGTCTGGCAATCGGGCGGCTGCTCGCGAGTGGTTTCATTTCGAACCGGATCGCCGTAGGCTTCCTATCCAACGTTGAGTTGAAGGCGTTTGCGAGACGCGGGCCATGAGCGGCGTCGGCGCGGGAGCTTGAGGTGGGGTTGTTGAGTGAATTGGAGTCGGGCCTGTTGGCCGCGGCGGTCGCCGCCGTTCTCGCGCTGCTGGCCTTCAACGTCGTTCTTCGGGACGCGGCCCCCCGTCTTGCAAAATTTCTTTCCCTGATCGTTGCGCTCGCAGTGTGGATTTCGGCGCAATTGTACAAGGAGTTCACGGGCGAGGGATGGGATGATGTCGCCCGGCATTATGTGGCGCTTGGGACTTGCCGCGCGTTCGCGCTGTGCAAGCCCGAGGTTCAGTCGCCGCCGGCTACTCCGCTCGCTGCAGTCGCGTCGAACCTTCAACCGACGGAGCCAAAGCCAATCGCGCATTATATGATCAGGACGCCGTATCAGGGTATTCAGTTTAGACAGAATTCCAAGACGTTACCGATCCTGAAAGCCGATGACGGTGATTATTTTGTCGTGAAAATGCGACGTGAGCCATTCGAAATGCTGCTTTTGGATACGGTGTGGGAAGGTAAGAAAAGCGACGATGTCGCTCTGCAGATCACCGTGTCCACCGATCCAGAACTGTTCAAATTTGCCAAGCCTGACAAACCGAGAGGGGACGCCGGCTTTTTCTACCTTGGCAGTGGAATGGCCGACAATCAGTATGGTTCCGGAGAGCTGATTTCGATTGAAAAGCTGTCCGATATCGATTTGATCGAAGAGGGATTTGCCCACAACTATATCGTGGGTGGGCGCTTCAATGTCGCGAGCGATCATGCTCGCGGGCTGTTTGTTTCGTCTGTCGTGGAGCGGTATGACAATAGTAATCTAAATCTCTTTGGCACTCGCAAGGCGATCTACATGGTATTGCATCTCGAGGTGAACGCGGATGCGCGTCCGCTGCAAAAACTCGAGCGGCCCGAGCAGCCCTGGCACTTCTCGGAGTTGGAGCTGATAAAGTTGGAAATTTCAGACTGATCGGGCCGTCTACGCATCCCGTCCTGCGCGGCGTTGCGTGTCGGCGAGCGCCGACAGACATGTCTTCGCGCGGTTCGCCGCGCTGTGCCGTAAGCAGAGGTGACGCGCTGCACGTGCCCGCGGCCGGGCGATATTCGGTATTGAATGCGATCGGTCGCTGCCGGTCGAAGCCGCTCAACGGCGCCAGCGGCGGAAACGAAAGCGGCGCCATCGCTGTGCGCTTGCGGGGGTCGCGGTTGTCGACATCGCGATCGTCGTGATCCCGGCGATGCCGAGCGCATAGGTTCCAATATTGCTGACGATGGCCGTCACGACGAGGGCCAGAACGGCCACCGCGCGCGTCATCAAGCTCAAGGTTTTTGTCACCGGCGTACCTTCCATCAGGTTGCAAAGCGCGATCGAACCTACGCAGCGTCGCGCGCTGATCCTAAGCTTATTAATGCGTAGTGCTGTTACGACGCAGGCACCAACGGGCACGGACGTGAACAGCCGCTAACCGGGGCCGCGCCGCGATCCGTGCGCGCCCGCGCGATCACGGGCTCGGACGCCGCCGCTGCGTGAACTGCGCCATCATGCGGGCGGGCTCGTCGGTTGCGTAGGCTTGCGTGAAGCTTTCAATGCCGGCGCTAACCGCTTGACTGAGAGTCAGATCTTCCCATCGGCGGATGAGCTGCTTCTGCAGCCGCACGG
>CAYZMR010000081.1:0-4987 GCA_964479515.1 uncultured Hyphomicrobiales bacterium
CATCGGAGGAGAAGAACACCGAGGCGGTGACCGATTTCAGCTCGACCTCGATGCCGGCCTTCTGGCAGGCCTGCTTGACGATCGCCTGGTTCTTCTGGCGCGGCGTATTGATGGAGGTCTGATAGACGAACTTGAGCTTCTTGCCGTCCTTCTCACGGATGCCGTCCGGACCCTTCTTCCAGCCTCCTGCTTCGAGCACTTCATTCGCCTTGTCGATGTTGAACTCCCACTTCGTATTGGTGGATACGAAGCGCTTTGGATTGTTGACGAAGTTACCGGTGGCGACCCCGGTGCGGCCGTAGATGTGATCCTGCACCGCCTGTCGATCGACAAGCAGGCCCAGCGCCTGTCGAACCGCTTTGTCGGTCAACAGCGGGTGTTTGGTCTTCATGCTGGAGCGCTCGCCGTCCACCTCGGTCCATGGATCGGTCGAGTTGAGGCCGATGTGCTCGATGTTGCCGGTCACCGACATTTCGGTGCGTCCCTTGCCGCCCTTTTCGAGCCGCTGCAGGATTTCGTCCTCGACCTGCAGGTTCCAGGCGTAATCGTACTCACCGGTCTGCAGGACGGCGCGCGCCGCCGAGACCGCGTCGCCGCCGCCCTTCATCTCGATCGTGTCGAAGTGCGGGCGGTTTGCCACGTGGTAGTTCGTATTGATCTCGCCGCGCACCATGTCGCCCGGCTTGAAGTCGACGAACTTGTAGGGGCCGGTGCCGACCGGCTTCAGGTTGGCCGGCGCGTCACGCGACTTCGCGCCGCTATAATCGGCGAACAGGTGCTTCGGGATGATCATGCCGCGCACGCCGACGAAGGCGTCGGCCCAGAACGGCGTCGGATTGGCGAACAGCACGCGCACCGTGAAGTCGTCGACCTTCTCGACCTTGATATCCTTGTAGGAGCCGCTGGTGACGGTCGCGGTCGCCGGATCGGCGGAGTATTGCCAGTTGAACACCACGTCCTCCGCGGTGAACGGCTTGCCGTCGTGCCACTGCACGCCTTGCTTGAGCTTCCAGGTGACGGATTTGCCGTCCTTGGTGAGCCCGCCGTTCTCGAGGTCCGGAATTTCCGTGGCGAGCACAGGGAACATGTATCCGTCGGGATCCCAGCTCGCGAGCGGCTCGTAGAAAATGCGTGAACCGTCTTGGTCCTTGGTGCCGACCGCGAAATGCGGATTGAGCAGTGTCGCGCCTTGCCACCACAACGTCTTGAGCGGTCCGCCGCCTCCGCGCTTGGTCGGCGCGTAGTCGGGCTTCGTCTGCGCCCGGGCGACGCCCGAATAGGTCAGCATCTGCGCCGCGAGCGGCGCCGTCAGCCCGAGAGCCATCATTCTTTGCACGAAGCCGCGACGTGAAAGCTTGCCGTCCTTCACCTTCGCGATCAGACCACGCAGTGCTTGTTCGTCCATGTCGAGACCCCTCTCAAATCTAGGCTCCTGCTTGTTCTTCATGGCCCGCATCCTCCGCAGGCCCGCGCAAGGTCGCCTTGCTGCAAAGCAGAACAGGTTCGCCCCAGCCGGTCAACGTGCGGCCGTGTCGCGGTTTTAGGCAAGCCGCAACCAACCCCACATCGTCACTGAGCGCGAAGACGCTCAGGTATTTTTTCGCCTCAGCGCAAAGACGATGAGCAGCGCTCCGCAAAGTTCGACGGCGGCGACCGCCAGCAGGCCGCCGCTGAGCGTACCGGTCGCGTCCTTCATGAAACCGAGGAATGTCGGGGCGAAGAATCCCGCCAGATTGGCGATGGAGTTGATCGCCGCGACACCGACAGCCGCCGCGGTCCCGGCGAACAGGCCCAGCGGGATCTGCCAGAACACCGGGAAAGCGCTCGCCGTCCCGGTGATCGCCAGGAACAGGCAGGCGATCGTGACATAGACATTTCCCTGGCCGAGGAAGATGCCCATCAGGGCGAGCGAGATCGCCCCGAAGGCGATCGCGAAAGCGGCGTGGAGATGGACTTCCTTGTGCTTGTCCGAATGGCGGCCCATGACGATCTGGAACACCGCGCCGCCGACCGAGCAGGCGGAGATGATCCAGCCGATCGTCGTCGGTGACGTGAAGCCCAACTCGCGCATCGCCGTCGGGCCGAAGAAATTTACCGTGGCGTAGCCAGCGACGAGGCAGAAGTAGATCGCCGTCAGCATCCAGAACGACGGGTTCGCCAGCAGGGCTCCGAAATCATGCGGACGGTCGGGGCGCGCGCTGTTGTCCGCCGCCAGCTCGACGGCGACCGACGACTTCTCGTCCGTCGTGAGCCACTTCGCGTCTTGCGGCTTTTCCTTCAGGATCCACCAGGCGGCGGAGCCCGCCACGATGGTGACGAAGCCTTCAAGCAGAAACACCCATTGCCAGCCGGCGAGTCCATTGATGCCGGCGAGACCGGTCATGATGTAGCCCGCGGTCGGGCCGCCGACGATGCCGGAGACGGCGGTGGCCGAGGTGAACAGTCCGATCGCCTGGGCCCGGCGGTGCGATGGATACCAATAGGTCAGGTAGATCAGCACGCCCGGCTGGAAGCCCGCCTCGAAGGCGCCGAGCAGGAACCGCAGCACGTAGAACTGCACGGGCGTCGAGACGAAGATCATCGCCATGCAGACGAGGCCCCAGCCGATCGTGATCCGCATAAGCGTCTTGCGGGCGCCGATCTTCTGCAGGAGCACGTTGCTCGGAATTTCGAAGAAGAAGTAGCCGAGGAAGAACATGCCAGCGCCGAGACCGTAGACGGTCTCGCTGAACTTGAGGTCGTCCAGCATGGTCAGCTTGGCAAAGCCGATATTGACGCGGTCGATCCAGGCGAGGCACCACAGCAGCGCCAGATACGGCATCAGCCGCAGCGTGATCTTCCAGAACGCCTGGTCCGTGACCGAAACCGGCGCTGCCGCCGTCGCCGCGATGCTCATCGAATGTCACCCCCCGTGAATGATGAACGTCGCATTGTGACGCAAAATTCAGGCCAGGACTTGCAAAATCGGTCGCGGCATAAAGGTCGAGCGCCGTGCTAGAACGTTGCCATGCGCATTCTGGTGCTCAACGCCAACACCACCGAATTCGTGACCGAGACCGCCGCCGCGGAAGGCCGCCGCGTCGCATCGCCCGGCACCGAGATCGTGCCGGTCACGGCGGATTTCGGCGCCGCGATCGTCGCGACCCGCACTGAGCATGCGGTCGCCGAGCATGCGGCAGTCGTGCTGGCGGCGCGCCACGCGGAGGGTTGCGACGCGGTCGTGATCGCGGTGTCCTACGACACCGGGCTGAAGGCCTTGCGCGAGATGCTCGACGTTCCGGTCGTCGGCATGACCGAGGCTGCGCTGCTGACCGCCTGCATGCTGGGTGGGCCGATCGGGCTTATCAGCTTCGGCCGCCGCGTGTGGCCGATCTATCGCGAGTTGATCGAAGGATACGGGCTTTCGCACCGCATTGCGGGCTTTCGTGTCTCGGACAACACCACAGCCTACAGGCCGGGCGATACCTCGGCGCTCGACGCCGAGCTTGTGGCGACGGCGCGCGACATCATCGAGAAGGACGGCGCCGAGAGCATCGTCGTGCTCGGCGCCGTGATGGCGGGCGCGGCGCGTCGGATCGAGGATCGCGTGCCGGTCCCGGTGCTCGACGGCATGCGTTGCGCTGTCCCTCATGCGGAAGCCCTGGTGCGGATCGGGGCGCGCAAAGCCGCGACCGGCAGCTACGCGCGGCCGGGCGAACGCGCGACGCGCGGGCTCGATCCGGCGCTCGTCGCGATGCTGGGCAAGCGCACATGACGGCCGCGCCGCTGCGCCAGCACGGGCGCTACCCGTACTGGCCGATCACCGAGCCACCCCCGTTCCGTTGGCCGCAGGGCGAGGGGCTGGCGGTGTACATCGCGCTCAATCTCGAGGTCTATTCGTTCGGCGAGGGACTGAGCGATGAGCTTGTGCCGGCGTCGCCCGCGCCGGACGTGCTCAACTATTCCTGGCTCGACTACGGCAACCGCGTCGGCGCGTGGCGCATCCTGGAGCTTTGCCGCTCGCTCGAACTGCCACTCACCGTGCTGGTCAATTCGCAGATTTATGACCTCTGTCCGGAGTTGATCGCGGCGTTTCGCGATGCGGGCTGCGAGATCGCCGCGCATGGACGCACCAATGCCGAACGGCAGGGGCAACTGCCCGAACCAGACGAGCGCGCGCTGATCGCGGAGGCGACGGCCAAGATCGCGCGCCACGAAGGCAAGCCGCCGCGCGGCTGGCTCGGTCCGTGGATTTCCGAGAGTGCCGTCACGCCGGATCTGCTGAAGGAGGCCGGTTACGACTATCTGCTCGACTGGTGCCACGACGACCGGCCGATCCCGCTCGCGACCCGCGCCGGGCCGCTGCTCTCGGTGCCGTATCCGCAAGAGGCAAACGACGCGAACGCGATCGTGGTGCGCCGGATGACCGCCGACGCCTTCGCCGACCTCATCGTCGATCAGTTCGACGAAATGCTCGATCAGGCGAAGTCGTCCGCGCTGGTGTGTCCGATCTCGTTGCATCCTCATGTCAGCGGCCAGCCGCATCGTCTGCGCCAATTGCGCCGGGCTTTCGCGCATATCGCGGGGCATCGCGCGCGTATCTGGACGACGCGCGCCGGCGATATCGCGGATGTGGCGATCGCCGGCTACGGCATCCGGTAGGATTGCCACTGGCACACCGATTGCTACGATGTGCCCAGCGCAGCTTCGCCGCGGCGAAGTCTTTCGGTTGGCGTGCCGTCCGTCTTGCGGTGACCGCGATGATGGCTGGATTCCAGCCGCGCTGCCTATTTTCTGGGCAAAACCGGCACTCAGCCCGCCCTGACCGTGCTTTCTCTTGCGGAGACCGCCGTGGCGGTCGCTGAAACGCTGCCGGCCGGCACTGCCCGTGGCGGCTGGCGCGGCTTGCTGTCCTTCGGCGACAGTCGCGCGCTCGGCGCCGTGCTGTTGCTCGCGCCCGCGGTGCTGTTTTTCCTGGTGGTGTTCGTCGTGCCCGTTGGGCTGATGA
>CAYZMR010000081.1:5087-14793 GCA_964479515.1 uncultured Hyphomicrobiales bacterium
GCGCCCGCGGTGCTGTTTTTCCTGGTGGTGTTCGTCGTGCCCGTTGGGCTGATGATCCGCTACTCGTTCTATCAGCAGACCCAGACCGGCGATCTCACCGCCAGCGCGACGCTCGCGAATTATGTCCGCCTCGCCTCGGTCGATCTCTACCGTACGGTCGTGATGACCACGGTGCGCGTGAGCCTCTGGACCACCGCGATCGCGATGCTGCTCGCCTATCCGTTGGCGCTGGTCATGGTGCGCGGGCACCGCATGGTCGGCCGCGCGCTGACCGTCATCGTGCTCGCCCCGCTGCTGATCAATGTCGTGGTGCGCACCTATGCGTGGCGCGTGATCCTGGCGAACGGCGAGAACGGGGTCCTCAACTGGACGCTGGCGCATTTCGGCCTCGGGCCGGTGCAACTCCTCTACACCGAATGGGCGATCATCATCGGCTCGGTGCATGTCTTCCTGCCGATGATGGTGCTGCCGCTCTCGGCGGCGCTGGGCAAGATCAACCCGGCGGTGGAGGAAGCAGCCGCCACGCTCGGCGCGTCGTCCTTCGCGGTCTTCCGCCGCGTGACCTTGCCGCTCAGCA
This sequence comes from uncultured Hyphomicrobiales bacterium, assembly GCA_964479515.1. GTDB lineage: Bacteria > Pseudomonadota > Alphaproteobacteria > Rhizobiales > Xanthobacteraceae > PALSA-894. Next base: position 5,665 of record CAYZMR010000081.1, read on the forward strand.
TGCCGGGGCTCGCGGTCGGCGCGACGCTCGTCTTCTCCCTCACCGCGAGCTCGTTCGTCACCCCGGCGCTGCTCGGGGGCAACTTCGCCAAGATGCTCGGCACGCTGGTCGAGGAACAGATCCTGGTCGTGTTCGATTGGCCGTTCGGCGCCGCGATCGCGACGCTGCTCACCGTGCTGGTGATGGTCGTCAACCTCGCCTCGATCTGGCTGGTCGAACGCCGCTTTCCGTCGCGCGCCGCGGAGGCCAACTGATGTCGGAGGGAGGCCTCGGGAAAGGCGCGCTGCTGCTGTACTCGATCACCGGCGTGATCACGCTGTTCCTGCTCGTGCCCTTGCTGTTTCCGATCGTGCTCTCGTTTTCGGATACGCCGTTCGTGGTGTTCCCGCCGCAGGGCTTCACGTTGCAATGGTACGCCAAGGTTCTCAACGAGCCCGATTTCACCACGCCGTTCACGTTCAGCGTGCAGCTCGGGCTGCTCGCCGCCGCCGGCGCCTTGCTCATCGGAACGCCGACCGCGATGGGGCTCGTGCGTTACAATTTTCCCGGACGCGGCCTGATCCAGGGACTGGTGCTCTCGCCGCTGGTGTTCCCGATGCTGGTCACCGGTATCGCGCTGTTGCGCCTGTTCACGTCCCTTCATTCGAATTCGTCGCTCACCAATCTGGCCATCGGCCACACCCTCGTGACGGTGCCGTATGTCGTCCGCACCGTGTCAGCGAGCCTGCTGCTGATCGATCCCGGCATCGAGGATGCGGCGCGTACGCTCGGCGCGACGCGCGCGATGACGTTCTGGCGCATCACGCGGCCGCAGATCGTGCCCGGGCTGTTCGCCGGCGGCATCTTCGCCTTCGTCACCTCGTTCGACAATTACGCGATCTCGATGTGGCTCGCGGACGCCGAGAATTTCCCCATGCCGATGGCGATGTTCGCGCTGATCAGCCGCATGTTCGATCCTGGCATCGCGGCGATAGCCTCGCTGATGATCCTGATGTCGATCGTGATCGTCGTGGTCTTGGAATGGCTGACCGGCCTGCAACGCGCGATGAGCGTTTAGATTTCACCAACACGGAGGAGCGACATGAGCAGACTGATTTTGAACCGGCGCACGCTGATGAAGGCGACCGGAGCGGCCGCTTTGGCCGCCCCGATGGGGTTCGTGCGCAACGGCTGGGCGCAGGGCAAGCAGATCCAGATCGGCATCTGGGGCGGCAATCAGGGCGAATTTATCCGCAAGAACGTGCTGCCCGCCTTCGAGAAGGAGTTCGACTGCAAGGTGCTGGCGCAGCAGGGCTCGACGCTCGGCCAGATCTCGCTCCTGCGCGCCAGCAAGGAGTCGCCGAAATTCAGCGTGATGTTCGTCGACGATCTAGGCATCGAGATCGCCAAGCGTGAAGGGCTGATCGATCCGCTGCCCAAGGACAAGATGCCGAACCTCGAAAAGGTCTATCCGCGCTTCATCTACAATGACGGCTACGGCGTCGCACTGATGATCTCGTCGGCGGGCATCTTCTACAACACCAAGACGGCGAAACCGCTCGAGAGCTACGCGGACATGTGGGACGCAAAATATGCCAAGAAGATTTCACTGGTGACGACGAAGAATACGCCGAGCGTGTTCATGGCGATCGCGACCGCCGCGGTCGTGACCGGCAAGCCCTACAAGGAGGCTCAGTATCTCGTCGAGAAAGCGTGGCCGAAGCTCGCGGAGCTCAAGCCGAACGTTCTCAAGCTCTACGACACCGACGATGCGCCGCTACAGGTTGCACAAGGCGAGGGCGTGATGGGCGGGCCGGAATATTCCAAATACGTCTATCCCTATGCCGTGAAGGGCGCGTCGATCGACATGAGCTATCCGAAGGAAGGCGCGTTCGCCGGCGTGAACTGCCAGGTCTTCGTGAAGGGCGGACCCAATCCGGACCTTGGCGCCGCGTTCATGAACCGCGTGCTCGATCCGAAGGTGCAGCAAGGTCTCGCCGAGGCGACGATCGCGGCGCCGTCGGTCGGCGGGCTCGAGTTCAAGCCGGAGATCGCGAAGATGCTGCCCTATCCGGACAAGAAGATGGACGAGATGGGCCTGTTCTCGCCCGACTGGGCCTATGTCAACAAGGAGCGGCCCGGCTGGATCGAGAAGATGAGCCAGATTTTCGTGTCGTAAGCTCAGCCGTCATCCCGGCCAAGCGCAGCGAGAGCCGGGATCCATAAACGCACATCCATCGGATCAATCGAAAGACTAGGGGTTACGGGTCCCGGATAGCCGCTGCGCGGCTTCCGGGATGACCGGTGGAGCAAGAACCCGCATGGACATCGAAGTCACCAATGTCGCCAAGCGTTACGGCACGACGCTCGCCGTGAGCGACGTGTCGTTCGGCGTCGAGCAGGGACATGTCCTCTCCCTGCTCGGCCCGAGCGGCTGCGGCAAGACGACCGTGATGCGCATGATCGCGGGGCTGATCGCGCCGAGCGCCGGATCGATCGCGATCAAGGGGCAGCCGGTGACGCAAATCCCGGTGCACAAGCGCAATGTCGGAATGCTGTTTCAGAACTACGCGCTGTTTCCGCACCTCAATGTCGCGCGCAATATCGCGTTCGGGCTGGAGATGCGCAAGCTTTCCAAAGCCGAGGCGCTGCGCAAAGCCGAGGCTGCGCTCGCGATGGTTCGCCTCGAAGGGTTCGGGGAGCGCTATCCGCATCAGCTTTCCGGTGGCCAGCAGCAACGCGTCGCGCTCGCGCGCGCGCTGGTGATTGAGCCGGCGGTGCTGCTCCTCGACGAGCCGTTCGGTGCGCTCGACAAGAAGCTGCGCGAGAACATGCAGATCGAGATGCGCCAGCTCCAGCAGCGGCTCGGCATCACGACCTTGATGGTGACGCACGACCAGGACGAGGCGCTGACGCTGTCCGACCGTATCGCCGTGATGTATGCGGGACGCATCGAGCAGTTCGGCACGCCAACCGAAATCTACGAGCGGCCAGTGTCGCGCTTCGTCGCAAGCTTCATCGGGACGTCCAATTTCTTCACCGGGCGCGTGGCCGGCCGGGTCACCGGCGGTTACACGGTCGAGTGCCCCGACGGCGTGCGGCTCGGCTTCAACGGCGCGCCGCCGGCCGAGCAGAACGTCACGGTCGCGCTGCGGCCCGAGGGCATCCAGGTCGCGCCCGACACCGGCGGAGATCTCGGAGCCAATCGCGTGCGCACCACCATCGATCAGGTCGTCTATCGCGGGCTCAGCACGCATTATTACCTGCGTCGGCCGAACGGTGAGCCGCTCGTCGTCGTCCGCCAGAATGATTCCGGCGCGGACGTCTTCGCTGGGCTCAAACCCGGAAGCGCGGTGCTGGCAAGCTGGGCGGCCGACCGGAACCTGATCGTGCGGGACGACGCATGACTTCGGATACCGGCGCCTATCGGCGGCAGACGAAGTCGATCGGCACGATCACGCCGTCGGCCAATATCGTGGTCGAGCGCGTGACGACCGCGATTCTCGCCGATTTTCCCGAAGTGTCGGGACACTTCTCGCGCACGCCGGTATTCGGCTCCAGCGACAATTATAGAGACGATTACGACTGGGACGGGATGCTCGGCGCAGCGCGGCTGCTCGCGCACGCCAAGCTTGACGTGATCTGCTGGAACGGCAGCAAGGGCGTCGGACTCGGATTCGATGCCGACCGCGTGCTGTGCGAGCGGATCACCGCCGAGACCGGCATCAAGGCGACGACCTCCGTGCTGGCGCTGGAGGCGGTGCTGCGCGACACCGGCGTGAAGACGATCGGCCTCGTGTCGCCGCATACCGACGCGTATCAGGCCAAGATGGTCGCGGCATTCGGGGCGCGCGGGTTCCCCTGCGCGGCGGAAGCGCATGCGGGCTTCTCGGACAATTTCTCCTACTGCACGGTGCCGGACGCAGACATCGTCGCGATGATCCGCAAGGTCGCGGCCGTCAAACCCGACGCGATCGTGACGTTCTGCACGAACTTTCCGGCCGCGCATCTTGTCGAGCCGATGGAGCGCGAGACCGGCATTCCAATCTATGACACCGTGTCGATCGGCGTATGGGACGCATTGCGCCGCGCGGGGGTTGAGACCGCTCGCGGCGCGCGCTGGGGAAGCTTGTTTACCGGGACGCGATGAAAACGCTGATCCGCAACGCGCATGTCCTGACCCTCGACGCGCAGGACCGCGAACATCCGCGCGCCGATATCCTGATCGACGGCGCGACGATCGCGGCGATCGGCACGGATTTGCCGGGCGCCGAAGGCGCGACCGTGATCGAGGCCGCCGGCAAGCTCGCGATGCCGGGCCTGATCAACGGGCACTTCCATTCGCAGGCCAATCTGCTCGCCGGCGCGCTGGAAAACCGCCCGCTCGAATTGTTCATGCTGTTCGAGGTGCCGCCGCTCGGCATGGCGGAGCCGGACCCGCGGCTCGTGTATCTCACGACCATGCTCGGCGCGATCGAGATGCTCAAATGCGGCGTCACGGCCGTGCATGACGACGCGTTCCACAATCCCTATCCGACGCAGGGCTCGATCTCGGCGCTGATGCAGGCCTATGCGGACAGCGGCCTGCGCGCGACGGTCGCGATCAATCACCAGAACCTCGTCGAATACGCGAAGTACCCGTTTCTGGAAGAGATCCTTCCTCCGGACGTTCGCGCCGCGATGGACCGCGCGCCGCGCGCGACTTGCGCCGAGATGGCCGATCTTTATCGCTGGTATCACACGACGTGGCACGGCGCGGCGGATGGCCGGCTGCGCATTGCGGTCTCGAATTCCGCGCCGCAGCGGGTGAGCGAGGATTACTTCGCATTCCTGTCGGCGTTCAGTCGCGAGCACGATCTGCCGTTCAACATCCACATGTTGGAGACCAAGACGCAGCGGGTGCTCGGTCAGACGCGCTGGGGAAAGTCCCTGATCCGCCACGTGCACGATCTTGGGTATCTCGACGAGCGCGTGATGGCGATCCACGCGATCTGGGTCGACGACGACGATATCGCCTTGATGGCGGACGCCAGCTGCGTCGTCGCGCACAATCCGGTCTGCAATCTTAAGCTCGGCAGCGGCATCATGCCGTTCCGGAAAATCCGCGACACCGGCATCCCGATCGCGCTCGGCAGCGACGAACGCGCGGCCGACGACACGACCGACATGTGGGCGGTCGGCAAGCTCGCAAGCCTGATCCACCGCGTCACGGATCCAGACTATCTGCGTTGGCCGGAGCCGCGCGAAATCCTCGATTGCGCCACGCGCGGCGGCGCGCGCGGGATGCGCCGGCCGGACATCGGCTCGCTCGAAGCCGGCAAGCAGGCGGACCTGATCCTCCTCGATCTCGACCATCTGGCGTTCACGCCGCGGAACGACATCCGCCGCCAACTCGTCTATGCGGCGAACGGCAGCGCCGTGACGATGACGATGGTGGCGGGCCGTGTCGTCGCCGAGCAGGGCAGGGCGCTCACCGTCGACGAAGCAGCCATCAAGGCGGAGATCCGGGAGCGAACGCCAGCCGTGCATCGCGAGCTTGCCGCGACCGCGGCCGCTGCTGCAAAGCTCGAGCCCTATTACGGCGAGATGTATCGGCGCGCCGCCACGACTGATGTCGGCTTCAGCCGCTGGCTGCGCTGAGCGTCCGATTGAACTCGGTTTGCGCCTGCCCTAAGAAGCGCCGGCACAGTCGCGCGGGAGCTTCGATGCGGATCAAGTCGGTCGAGTCGAGCGTCGTCGCTTTGCCGTTTCACATGGGCGGACCGAAGCCCGCGTTCGCCGGCCGGCCGTGGAACCGTCTCGAAATCGATGCCCGAATACGCATAGACGAACGGGCCGCTGCGCCCGAGCAGATGCACGGCGTGCAGAATGTCGCGTGAAAGACCTTCCGGGGACGGCGGCATGAGCGCGGCGCCGCATCGAGGTCAGCCTGTGCTGCGCGCCGGCGCGCCTCTCGATCGCGCCAAGGCCGCGATGGTCCTGCTGCATGGGCGCGGTGCGACCGCCGAGAGCATGCTCGCGCTGGCCGACGTCTTCGGCGAGCCCGACATCGCGTATCTGGCGCCGCAGGCGGTCCGGAACACCTGGTATCCGCGTTCGTTTCTCGCGCCGCTGCAGGAGAATGAGCCTTGGCTCTCGTCCGCGCTCGCGGTGATCGGCGACACTCTGCACGGCCTTGAGACTGAGGGGTTCCCGACGGAGCGCGTCGTGCTGCTCGGCTTCTCGCAAGGCGGATGCCTGACGCTCGAATACGTGGCGCGCAACGCGCGCCGCTATGGCGCGGTCGTTGGCTTGAGCGCGGGATTGATCGGACCGGAAGGAACGCCGCGCAGCTATGCGGGCTCGCTCGCCGGCACGCCGGTGTTTATCGGCTGCAGCGACATCGATGCGCATATTCCGTTGGCGCGCGTGCGCGAGTCGACGCGCGTGCTCGGTCAGCTCGGAGGTGAGGTGCGCGAGCAGATTTATCCGGGCATGGGCCATACCATCAATGACGACGAGATCCGCCGCGGGCGCGGATTGCTTGCTCCGCTGGTTCAACGCGAGGGCTCATGACGGACTGGACCGCCCCGAACGATCCGTTGGGTGCCTTCTGCCGCGAGAACCACGCGAGCCTGCAAGGCAGCGGTTCGGGCCCGCTCGCGGGCACGACGTTCGCCGCGAAGGACGCCTTCGATATCGCCGGCGTTCGCACCGGCTTTGGCCAGCCGGACTGGCTGCGCACGCACGAGCCGGCGCGGCAAACCGCGCGCGCCGTGCAGCTCCTGCTCGCCGCTGGCGCCGACATGGTGGCCAAGACCCATTGCGATGAGCTCTGCTACAGCCTGACCGGCGAGAATGTTCACTACGGCACGCCGGTGAACGTGAACGCGCCGGGCCGCGTGCCGGGGGGCTCGTCGAATGGCTCGGCCGCGGCGGTCGCGGGCGGCCTCGTCGACTTTGCGTTAGGCACCGATTGCGGCGGCTCGATCCGCCTGCCGGCGAGCTATTGCGGCATCATCGGGTTGCGACCGACGCACGGCCGCGTGTCCGACGAGGGCGTGTTGCCGTTCGGTCCGAGCTTCGATGTCGTCGGCTGGTTCGCGCGCGAGATCGACTTGTTCGCGAGGGTTGGCGACGTGCTGCTCGGCGACGACAAGGCCACGCAGCCGGCGAGGCTCATCATCGCGGATGATGCCTTCGCGCAGGTCGAGCGGCCGGTGGCCTACGCGCTTGCCGGCGCCGTCGCCAAGCTCGAGGCCGCGATGGGAACAGCAGAACGCATGCGTATCAGTCCGGAAGGACTGCCGGACTGGTTCGAGACCTTCCGCACGCTGCAGGCCGCGGAGATCTGGGCGACGCTCGGCGCTTGGGTGAGCGCGACGCAGCCGAAGCTCGGACCCGGCATCAAGGAGCGCTTCGCATACGCGGCGACGATCAGGCCACAGCAGATCGCGGCCGCAAACGAACGCCGTCGCGCGATCACGGCGCATGTCGAAAGCCTGCTCGGCGCCGACGGCGTGATCTGCGTGCCGACCTCGCCGCGCGCGGCACCGCTGCGCGGTACGCCGGCCGATCAGGTCGAGGTCGAATACCGCAATCAGGCGATGCGGATCCTGTGCATTTCCGGGCTTACCGGTTTGCCGCAGATCAGCTTGCCGATGGCGACGATCGATGGGTTGCCGCTTGGATTATCGCTGATCGGCGCGCGGGGAGCGGATCGTGGATTGATCGGGTTGGCGCGGCGGATCCTCGAATCGTAGCCCGGGTTGAGCGCAGCGAAACCCGGGAGCTGTCGGTCCCGCGCGAGAGCCGCCCCGGCTTTCGCTGCGCTCAAGCCGGGCTACGAACTGTGTGTATCAACAATCCAGCGTCGTCTGCCGCTCCCAGTCGGTGAGATGCCGCGAATAGGCGTTCCAGTCGTCGTGCTTGAGCTTCAGGTACGACTTGGTCAAATCCTCGCCCAGGCCATCACGCAGCACGTCCGACTTCTCGAACGCGCGCAGCGCGTCGAGCAGATTGAGCGGCAGGCGCTTGGCGCCCCTCACGGTGTGGCCCTGCGTGTACATGTCGATGTCGAGCCGCTTGCCCGGATCGCGCTTGTTGCGAATGCCGTCCATCCCGGCGCTGAGCAGTGCGGCCTGCAACAGATATGGATTGGCCGAGCCATCGGCGAGCCTCAGCTCGAAGCGGCCGGCGTCGGGAATGCGGATCATGTGCGTGCGGTTGTTGCCCGCATACGTGATCGTGTTCGGCGACCAGGTCGCGCCCGAGAGCGTCGGCGGCGCGTTGATGCGCTTGTAGGAGTTCACCGTCGGATTGGTGATCGCCGCGAGCGCTCCCGCCGAATGCATCACGCCGCCGATGAAATGATAGCCGAGCGCCGAGAGGCCGAGCTCGCCTTTCGGGTCATCGAACACATTCTTGCCCTTCGACCACAACGACACGTGCGCGTGGCAGCCATTGCCGGTGAGGTTCGCGAACGGCTTCGGCATGAAGGTCGCGCGCAGGCCGTGCTTCTCGGCGATCGACTTGACCATGTATTTGAAGAAGGCGTGCCGGTCGGCGGTCGTGAGCGCGCCGTCGTACTCCCAGTTCATCTCGAACTGGCCGTTCGCGTCCTCGTGATCGTTCTGGTACGGCCCCCAGCCGAGCGTGATCATGCAGTCGCAGATCTCGGTGATCGTCGCGTAGCGACGCATCAGCGCCTGCTGGTCGTAGCAGGGCTTTGCCTGCGTGTCGGCGCCGTCCGAGATCGCGCTGCCGTCGGGCAGGATCATGAAATATTCGCACTCGACGCCGGTCTTCATCTCGAAGCCGTCTTTCGCCGCGTCGGCGATGACGCGCTTCAGCACCTGACGCGGGTTCTGCGTGACCGGCTTGCCGTCCATCATGAGATCGCCCGTGACCCAGGCGACCTCCGGCTTCCAGGGAAGCTGGATCGCGGTGTCGAGGTCGGCCATTACCAGGATGTCGGCGTGCGCCGGCGTCATGTCGAACCACACCGCGAAGCCGGCGAACCCCGCGCCCGCTTTGGCGACGTGATCGATCGCGGTCGCCGGCACGATCTTGGCCCGCATGGTGCCGAACAGGTCAACGAACGAGATCAGGAAATACTTGATGCCGTTCTTTTTCGCGTAAGCCCAAAATGACGCCATAAGCCTCCCCTCT
>CAYZMR010000082.1:0-14661 GCA_964479515.1 uncultured Hyphomicrobiales bacterium
GTCACGATGGTCGAGAACAGCACCGTGATGGCGATGATGTTGCGCATCATCGGCAACGTCACGAACCAGATGCGCTGCCACCAGCTGGCACCGTCGATGGCGGCCGCCTCATAGAGCTGTTCCGGCACGGATTTGAGCGCCGCCAGATACATGATGAGGAAGAACGGCGCGCCGTACCAGACGTTGATGAGGATCACCGAGAAGCGCGCCCAGTAAGCATCGCCGGTCCACGCGACGGGCGAGAGGCCGAGATGGACAAGGATCCAGTTGAACGCGCTGTAGGAGGGATCGAACAGCCACAGCCAGGCAAGCGTGCTCATGGCGGGCGGGATCACCCACGGGATCAGCAGGATGCCGCGCCACTTGCGCTGGCTCTTGGACGGAATGTTGTTCACGAAGTGCGCGACGACGAACCCGATCAGCGCTTTGAAGAACACGGCGGTGAGCGCGAACAGGCAGGATTGCCGCACCACCATCCAGAAGGTTTCGCGCTTGAACAGGAAGGTGAAATTGGACAGGCCGACGAAGCGCTGCATCGACTTGTTCAGCGTTGCCAGATGCACCGCGTAGAACGCCGGATACAGCACCAAGAGGCCGATCAGCAGCAGCAGCGGCAGCGCCATGAAGAAGGCGATCGTGGATTTCCGCTGCATCATCCGACGCATGCCGGACTTCTTGCGTGTCACCCCAAGCTCGCGGACGTCACTGATGACGGCGTCGACCATCGTGTTCCCTCTAAGGCTTCGCTGAACGTCTGCCAGCTATCGGCCGCTTCCCGGCGCAGACCCTGCGCCGCGCGGCTCTTTCGTCAAGTTTCGCGGGCGCACGAGGTGCGCGCCCGCGACAATGTTGGAAAGCCTGGCGGACTTTACGTCCGCATGAAGCCTTCGACCTCGCTTTCGGCCCAAGCGAGCGTCTTTTCCATCGCCTCGCCCTGCAAGTGGCGGACGATCATCTTGGTGTGAATCGCCTGGGTGTAGATCTGGTGGGCGATCTTGGGCGGCGCCGGAGCGGCCGTCACCGACAAGGTCTGGTGATTGTAGGGATTCGGGTAGTGGTAGAGCGTGCCCTTCGGCGGCCCTTCCTCGGCCCAGGTCTTGAAGGTGGTGAAGTTCGCGAAGGACGGCAGGTCGTAGCCACCGCTCGCCGCCACCATCTTCTCGGCGGACGCCTGCTGCGAGAGCTCGACAAGCAGGCTCTTGGCCGCCGGGATGTTCTTGCTGAAGTTCCAGATGCCCCAGAAGTAGGGCAGGAACGGCGCGAAGCGTCCCTTCGGGCCGGTGGGGAAGCCGTGGGTCCAGCATTGCTCGGCGACCTGCGGCGCGTCGCGCTTGGCGACGGCCCAGGCACTCGGCGGATTCATGATCATCGCGCCTTTGCCGGAGACGAGCCATTTGTTGTTTGACGCGTCGTCCCATGCCGGCGCGTCGGCCGGGAAGAACTTCGCGAGCTTCACGCTGAATTCGAGCGCCTGGCGCACGGGGTCCGATTTGACCGTGACGTCGCCCTTGGCATTGACCAGATACGCGCCGAAGCCATTGAACCAGGCGCCGGCGGTGTCGACGGAGTCGGTGGTTCCGCCGAGGCCGATGCCGATCGGGTAACCGCCCTTCTGGCAGGCTTCCGCCGCCTTGAGGAAGGCATCGAAGGTCCAGCCATCAGCCTTCGGTTTGTCACCCGCCGGATACATTGCCTGCACGTCGATGCCGGCGAGTTGCTTCATCAGGTCGATGCGCGAGCACGGCCCTTTGATCTGCGAGCCGATCGTCGCCGGCACGGCGAGCCATTTGCCCTCGGCCTTGCCGAGATAGGTGACGGTATCGTTCACGGCGCCGTTCTGCTTGATCAGCGGCTCCATGATGTCGTTCACCGGCACGAGGCTTTCCGAGTAAGCGTGCGGGTACCAGGTCGGGAACGCGAAGATGTCGTGGCCGGAGCGCGCCTGCCCTTCCGCCGCGATGGTGATGAGGTTCTTGTCGCCCTGCGAGGGAATGAAGTCCATCGAGACTTCGACTTTTTCCTTCTCGGCCCAGGCGTTGACAATCGCCTTGGTGGCGTCGTTGGCGCCCGGAACCCAGTGGTCCCAGAAGCCGATCGAAATCTTGCCGGCGGCATGCGCGCCGCGGACATAGGGTGCGGCGATGAGTGCCGTAGTGGCGAGTGCCGCGGTCTTCAGCGCGGACCGCCGTGTCATTCCTGAGCGCATCGAGTTTTTTCTCCCTTCGAATGCCCCGTTGATACCGTCGCATCCGTTCTTGTTGTTCTTCGACGATGAGAAACCATACACCAACATGTTACGCCGGCCTAGACGCCGCGGCATGCGACCCAATGTTTCCTTTCAGCTTTTCCGTCCGGCGCGCCTTAGACGAACGTCGCAGACGGTTCGTTCGCGTGCCTGATATTTGATCAATCCGGCGCGGCATCGGGCGACGAACGATCGAATGATGCCGGCGGCAAGGCCGTCGGCATACGTTCGGCATCCGCATACTGACGCGAGGCGGTCAGGTCCGCATGAACCCTTCCAGTTCGCTCTCGGCCCAGGCGAGGGTCTTCTCCATCGGTTCGCCCTGCATGTAGCGCACGATCATCTTGGTCTGCAGCCCCTCGGTGTAGATCTGGTAGGCGATCTTGGGCGGCGCAGGCGCCGCCGCGATCGACAGGGTCTGGTGGTTGTGCGGATTGGGGTAGTGGTAGAGCGTCCCCTTTGGCGGCCCTTCCTCGGCCCAGGTCTTGAAGTTGGTGAAGCTCGCGAACGACGGCAGGTCGTAGCCGCCGCTCGCCGCCACCATCTTCTCGGCCGCCGAGCGCGTCGAAAGATGCACGAGCAGGCTCTTGGCCGCCGGGACATTCTTCGAGAAATTCCAGATGCCCCAGAAGTACGGCAGGAACGGCGCGTAGCGGCCCTTCGGCCCGACCGGGAATCCGTGCGTCCACAACTGCTCGGCGATCTGCGGCGCGTCGCGCTTGGCGACCGCCCAGGCGCTCGGCGGATTCATGATGTGCGCGCCTCTACCGGAGACGAGCCACTTGTTGTTGGAGGCATCGTCCCATGAGGGAATGTCCGCAGGCATGAACGAGGCGAGCTTCTTGTAGAAGTCGAGCGACTGGCGCACCGGATCGGACTTCGCCGTGATGTTCCCCTTGGCGTCGACCAGCATCGCGCCGTGCGCGTGGAAGAATGCGCCGGCGCTGTCGACCGAGTCCGCCGTCGTGCCGAGCCCGATACCGAACGGGAAGCCTGCCTTGTGGCAAGCTTCCGCGGCGTTAAGAAACGCCTCAAGGGTCCAGCCGTCGGCCTTCGGCGGCGCGCCGGCCGGATAGATTTCCTGCAGGTCGATGCCGGCGTGCTTCTTGAACAGGTCGATGCGCGAGCACGGGCCCTTGATCTGCGAGCCGACCGTCGCCGGCACCGCCAGCCACTTGTCGCCGGACTTGCCGAGATAGGTCACGGTCTCGTTCACGGCGCCGTTCTGCTTGATCAACTCATCCATGATATCGTTGACCGGCGCGAGGTTCTCCGCGTGGCCGTGTGGCTGCCAGCTCGGGAATGCGAAGACATCGTGGCCGGAACGCGCCTGCGATTCCGCCGCGATCGTGATCAGATTCTTCATGCCTTGCGACGGGATGTAGTCGATCGTGACGTCGACCTTCTCCTTCGCGGCCCATTCTTCGACGAGGAGCTTCGACGCATTGTTGGCGCCCGGGACCCAATGATCCCAGAAACCGATCGCTAGCTTGCCGGCGGCGTGAGCGCCGCGGACATAAGGTGCAGCGATGAGTGCGGTGGTGGCGAGCGCGGCGGTCTTGAGCGCGGCGCGCCGCGTGACATGTGAGCGCATCGAAACCTCCCTTTCGAATGGCTCTTCCAACGATCGCCCCTTGTTCTTGTTTGCGTTTGGGCGACCCAAGACCATACACCGGCAAATTGCAGCGGCCTAGCTGAGGCCGCTGCGACCGATTGTTCGCGGCGGATCGAAAGGCGAGAAAGCGCCATCGGCACCGGCACCGATATCCCGGCTTGTGCCCATGCTGCCTCACGCCTAACATGTTACGATGGCCGGGCAGCCACGCAAGAGTCCCTATATCTTTCTCAACCCGCTCGCGCGCAGCGGTCGCGGCGGAACGGTGCAGCGCGTGCAGGACGCGGTGCGCGAGGCGATCGTCCGGCTCGACATGCCGCCCGGGACGTTCATCGACAAGGCGGCGCTGTGCGCGCGGCTCGGCGTGTCGCGGTTTCCGGTCTCCGAGGCGCTCGGCCGGCTTGCGGCGGAAGGCTTCGTCGAGGTGCTTCCACAGCGCGGTACCCGCGTCGCGCGCATCGATCTTGTCGATTGCCGCCAAGCCATGTTCATCCGCCGTGCTCTGGAGGCCGAGGCGGTGCGGGCGATCGCGCCGCGTGCCGACGCTGCCCTGCTTGCGGCGCTCGAGCGGAACCTGCGCGAGCAGGAGACCGCGCTCGGAGGCGACCATGGCGGCCGCTTCCACGCGCTGGACCTTGAACTGCATGAGCTCCTGCTCGGCTTCCTCGGCTACGACCGGGTGAAACACGCCGTGGAGGCCGCGCGGGCAAGCCTCGACCGCGCGCGGCTGTTCATGTGCACGCCGACGCGCCAGGTCTCGACCTATGCGGAACATCAGGCGATCGCCGCGGCCCTGAAACGGCACGATCCGCCCGCCGCCGTGCTGGCGATGGAAGCTCACCTCGACGCCGTCATGGCCGAGCTCGTCGACTTCGCGGGGCGCAACCCCGACGCGGTCGCGACGCCCGCGCGCGAACCCGCCGCGGCCTGACCCACGCTGATTTTGTTCCGGGCGATGGAACCGCCTGCAGGTCCGCACGTTAACGCGACGTTAACGCCGTGGCCCGACCATGGCGACGCCTGCCGCCGGGCACAGGCGCTGACCGTGGAGGAAATGCCCCATGGGGCTCGCACTCAGCCCGTCGCCGCCGTTAAGCCCTGAATTTCCAGGCGAAATTCCGTTCGCACTGACGCCCTTGGGCGAAGCCGACCTCGCCTCCGCGATGCTCGCGCATCTGCGCGCGGCGCGGCCGGGCTCTGGCGCAGAGGCGTTGCGCGCGCTGCGCCGCGCCTTCCCGGAGTCGCCTTTGACGATACGCGTCGCGGCCCTCGCCGCGCTGATGCGGCGGTAATCCGCTCACATCCCCAAATACGCCTGCCGGACACGGTCGTCGGCGAGCAGCGCCGCGCCCGTCCCCGACAGCGTGACGCGGCCGTTCTCCAGCACATAAGCGCTACTCGCGAGCTTGAGCGAGACCGCGACGTTCTGCTCGACCAGCACGCAGGTGAGCCCTTGCGCGTTGAGATCGCGGATCGCCGCAAGCAGGTGCTGCACGATCGTGGGCGCGAGACCGAGCGAGGGCTCGTCGAACATCACGAGCTCCGGCTCGCCCATGAGGCAGCGGCCGATCGCCAGCATCTGCTGCTCACCGCCGGACAGCGTGCCGGCCGGCTGGCGCAGCCGCTCCTGCAACTTCGGAAACAGCGCGAGGACCCGCTCGCGGTTGCGCGCACGCTTCGAATGCGCGCGCCGCAGCATCGCGCCCATGTCGAGGTTCTCGGAAACCGTGAGCGTCGGGAAGACCTGGCGGCCCTCGGCGACCTGCCCGATGCCGAGATCGCACACGCGATGGCTCGGCCAGCCGGCGATGTCGGTGCCGCGATAACGGATCGCGCCGCGCGCGGGCCGCAGCATGCCGGCGATGGTGCGGATGAGCGAGGTCTTGCCGGCGCCGTTCGCGCCGACGATCGCGACGATCGCGCCTTCCTCCACGTCGAGCGAGACGCCGTCGAGCGCCTGCGCGTCGCCGTAGAATACGTCGAGCGCCGTGACGGAGAGCATCAGAGCGCCTCCGCGCCGAGATAGGAGGAGATCACGGCCGGCTCGCGCACCACGTCCGCCGGCTTGCCCAGCGCGATGGATGCGCCGTGGTGCAGCACGAGCACGCGCGAGGCGAGCGCCAGCACGGCGCGCATCACGTGCTCGATCAACAGGATCGTGAGCCCTTGCGCGTTGAGCTCGCGCAGGATCGCGACCATGCGGTCGGTCTCGGTCGGACGCAGGCCCGCCATCACCTCGTCGAGCAGCAGCAGTTTCGGATCGGTCGCGAGCGCGCGCGCGACTTCGAGCCGTTTGCGATCGGGCAACGTCAGCGACGAGGCGACGCGGGCGCGCTTGTCGGCGAGGTCGAGCCGGGCGAGCACGTCGTCGGCGATCGCGGCGGCGCGGCCGACGTCGGCGGTACGCAGCAGCGCCCCGACCATGACGTTGTCCTCGACGGTCAGCGCCGGGAACGGCCGCACGATCTGGAACGTGCGCGCGACGCCGCGGCGGCAGATTTCGTCCGGCCGCAAGCCGTCGATACGCCCGCCCTGAAAGGCGATTTCGCCTTCGTCCGGCTTGAGCGCGCCCGCGATCATCGAGAACAGCGTGGTCTTGCCGGCCCCGTTCGGTCCGATCACGGCGAAAATTTCACCCGGCATGACGTCGCAGCTCACGCGATCGACCGCGACCAGGCCGTGGAAGCGTTTCGACACGCCGGCGATGGTCAACAGCGCGGTCACCGGCGTCGCTCCAATCCGAGGCGGCGAGACAGCCACGGCCAGATCCCGTCCGGCAGCGCGACCACCACGACCAGGAGGCAGATCCCGTAGAACACCTGCTTGGCGCCGGGAATGTCGAAGCCGAGCGCGTGCAGGAGGTCGGTCATGCCCTCGGACAGGCCGGTGAGCACGAACGCGCCGAGCACGGGGCCGAACAACGTGCCGATGCCGCCGATGATCGGCGCGAGGATCAGCTCGATCGAGCGCGCGATGCTGAAGACCTGCTCGGGAAAGAGGTTGTTGTAATAGAACGCGTAGAACACGCCCGCGACCGCCGTCATGCCGGCGGAAATCACGACCGCGATCATCTTGTAGCGGAACGTGTCGATGCCGAGCGCGCGGGCCGCCTCCTCGTCCTCGCGGATCGCCAGCCAGAAGTAGCCAACCCGGCTGCGCAGCAGGAGGCGGCACAGCACGAACGCCGCCACGGTGAGTGCGAGGATGACGTAATAGAACATGATCGGCGCGCCGCGCAGGTTCCACAGGTCGTTGTGCGCATATTGCGCGACGGGCAGGAAATATCCGGCCGATCCGCCGGTATACGCGACGTGGTCGAAGCCGATGCGCGCGAACTCCGCGAACGCGATCGTCAGGATCGCGAAATAGACGCCCGCGACGCCAAACCGGAATGCCAGGAAACCGATGATCGCCCCGGCCGCCATCGCGACCGGCACGGCGGCGAGCAGGCCGATCCACGGCCCGATGCCGAAATGCACATAGAGCGCGGCGGCCGTATACGCGCCAAGCCCGACATAGAGCGCGTGGCCAAGCGAAAGCTGGCCGGCAAAGCCCATCATGATGTTCCAGGCTTGCCCCGTGTAGGAGAAATACAGAATGAGAATGAGGACGGTCAGCACGTAATCATTGGCGAAGTGCGGCGCGATCATCAGCGCGAGCAGCAGCGCGCCGAGGAGCCACAATCCGCGCGGCGCGACGCGACCGACGAGCCGCCGCATCATGATGCGCGCTTCCCAAGAATGCCCTGCGGACGGAACAGCAGCACCAGCACCAGGATCGCGAAGGCGAACATGCTCTTCGCCGACGGCGTGAACAGAAGGCCCGCCATGGCCTCGGTCATTCCGATCAGCACGCCGCCGAGCAGCGCGCCGGGCATCGAGCCGAGCCCGCCGGTGATGACGATCACGAAGGCGAGCAGCGTATATTGCGGCCCGAGCGGCGGCGTCACGTCGATGATCAGCACCAGCATCGACCCGGCCGCGCCGACGCAGGCGGCGCCGATTCCGAAGGTCAGCGCATAGAGCCGCTTCACGTTCAGCCCGACGACCAGCGCGCCGGTGTAATTGTCCGCGCAGGCGCGGATCGCCTTGCCGACGTATGACAACCTGAAGAACGCAAACAACGCCGCCGCCACGACAATCGCGGCCGCGCCCGCATAGACCTTGGTGGCGTCCACGATCAGCGGCCCGAGCGCGAAGCTGTCGTAGGCATAAGACGTCTGCACGCTGCGCGCGTCCGGCCCGAAGATCAGCAGCAGCACGTTGACCAGGATGAGCGCGACCGCGACCAGAAGGATGAACTGCGCGTGCTCCGGTCGGTTGATGAACGGATTGATCAGGCCCGCCTGCAGCGCATATCCGAACGCGAACAGCACGCCCGCGATCGGCACCATCATCACCAGCGGGTCGAGATGAAGCGACTGGAACAGCACGATCGCCAGATACATCGCGATCGTCATCATCTCGCCGTGGGCGAAATTGACGACGCGCACCACGCCGAAGATGACCGAGAGGCCGAGCGCCATCAGCCCGTAGACGAGCCCGGTCAGGAGGCCGCTGACGGCGACGTTGAGATAGACGTCTACAGGCACCGGAAGCAGCCTACCTGTTCGTCATTCCGGGGCACACCGAAGGCGTGCGCCCGGCATGACCGCAGACCCTACGCGCGCTTGTCGTAAGCGGCCATCGGCCATTCGGCCTTCGCGTTGGTGGCACCCTTCGGCGCCACCGTGACCAGCTTGCCGCCCCGGTTCTGGATACCGGAATTCTTCAGCTTGTCGTTCTGGCCCTTGGCGTTGAACGAAATGCCCGGACCCGGCGAGACGTTCTCGGTGATGTTGCTCGCGCGGATCGCGTCGGCGAGCGCCTTCGGATCGGCCGAGCCCGCGCGCTTGTAGGCGTCGGCGGCGACCAGCAGCGCCTCGAACGTATAGATGTGGTTCGTGTTGAGGCTGATCTCCGGATATTTCTTGGCGAGCGCAGCCTCCAGCGCCTTCGAGAGCTTCTTGTTCGGGTCGTACCACGGAACGAAGCTCAGCGGCCCATCGGCGAGCTTGCCGAGTGTCTTGAGGTATTGGTCCTCGTACCAGCCCGGCCCCATCGAGAGCACGCCCTGCGGGGTCCAACGCTGCTTCACCATCTCGCGGGTCAGCAGGATCGCATCATTGACGCGGCTGACCACGAGCAGCGCCTCCGCGCCGGTCGCCTTGGCCTTGGCGATCTCGACCGAGAGATCGCGCGCGGCCGGATCGTAGGCAATCGTGTCCTTCAGCTCATAGGGCATGTTGAACTTCGGCATGACCGCGCCGATGCCCTTCTGCATCGCGGTGCCGAAGGTGTCGTTGACGTGCATGAAGACGACCGACTTCGGCGCCGCGCCGACTTCGGCGAAGATTTCCTTCTGGTTCGCGAAGGCGTCGCCGAGGATCATCGGCGCGGTCGGGAAATTCCGGAACACGAACTTGTAGCCTTGCTCGGTGATATCCGGCGCGGCAGCGATATTGATGACAAACGGGATGCCCTTTTGTTCGGCAACCTGCGCGATCGCGCTGCTCTGGCCGGAATCGAACGCGCCCATCAGGAGCTGCGCGCCGTCCGCGATCAGCTTCTCGGCGCGCGAACGGGCGACATCGACATTGGTCTCGGTGTCGGCATTCATGAACTGCAATTCCGGCAGGCCGATATCCTTCAGGATCGGACCGGTCAGCTCGACGCCGCGGAAGCAGTCCTGCCCGATGCTGGCCTGATAGCCGGAGCGCGGCAGGAGCACGCCGACCTTCAGCGGCGCGCCTTGGGCGCGCACGATCGCGGGTGCGAACACCGTGGTGGCGGCGGCGCCGGCGAGCAGGTGGCGGCGGCTCAAGCCGATGCGAGACGGTCGTGACATTTGAAATCCTCCCTCGGTTTGGCGCGGACTTTAAGTACTTTGCCGAGCGCGAGGCAAGCCGGAATGATTATGCTTCATAACATTTTCCCCGGCCGGCGACGCGTGGCCAGAACCGTCAGTGTCGTAGCCCGGATTGAGCGGAGCGAAATCCGGGAAGGCCGACACCACATAAGGTCCCGGCTTTCGCTCCGCTCAAGCCGGGCTACGCCTGTTGCGCGCGCAACGGGCGCTCGCCCGGGATGACATTTGGAGTTGGGATGGTGCGATCAGGCCAGCAGCCGCTCGACCGCGGCGGCGATGCGGAACAGCCGGTGGTCGCAGCCGTTGCGCGCGACCAGCATCAGGCCGACCGGCAGGCCGTCGCGCGGCAGCGGCAGCGAGATCGCCGTCAGATCGAAGAAATTGATGATCGACGTGTTGCGCAGGCTCATCATGTTCTTGGCATTGAAGGTCTCAGGTGTCGCGACCTCGGCAATCGTCGGCGCGACGATCGGTGATGTCGGCAGCACCAGCGCGTCGAGGTCGGCGAGGCGCGCGTCCATGGCACGGACAAGCCGCCCGCGCTCGTGCGCCATGTCGACATAGTCGGCCGCCGACATTGCGCCGCCGCGCTCGATGCGCGCGCGCACGTTCGGGTCGAAGTCGGCGGGGCGGGCTTTCAGGTTGTCGCGGTGGATCGCGAAGGCTTCCGCCGGCGCGAAGCCGCCCCGCGCGTTCACGCCAAGCATATCGTCGATGAGGGACAGCGGCTCCTCCGAGACGCGCACGCCCGCCTTGCCGAGCCGGCCGAGCGCGGCGGTGAAGCCGGCGATCACGGTCGCGTCGAGGTCCTTCAGGGGCAGGCCCTGCGGGATACCGAGGCGCAGCCCCGACAAGGAGACAGCTTCGAGCGGGCCCGGCTCCTCGCCCGCCATCACGGCGTCGGCATTCGCGCAGTCCGCGACCGTGCGGGCGAGCGGCCCGATGGAATCGAGCGTGGACGAGAGCGGGAACGCGCCTTCGGTCGAGATGCGCTGCTTGGACGGCTTGAAGCCGACGACGCCGCAGAACGCCGCCGGGATGCGCGTCGAGCCGCCGGTGTCGGTGCCGATCGCGATGTCGCACATCGCATCCGCCGCCGCGACCGCGGCGCCGGACGAAGAGCCGCCGGGAACGCGCGCGCGGTCGGCGGGATTGCCGGGGGTGCCGTAGTGCGGGTTTGCGCCGATGCCCGAGAAGGCAAATTCGCTCATGTTGGTCTTGGCCAGGATCACGGCACCAGCCGCGCGCAACCGACGCACGATCGGCGCGTCTGATTGCGCGGGAGGCGCGTCGGCCATGATTTTCGATCCCGCGCGCGTCGGTTCGCCTTTGACGTCGAACAGGTCCTTGATGGTGACCAGCGCGCCGTCGAGAGCCCCGAGCGAGATACCGCCCTTGGCGCGGGCGTCGGCCGCGTCAGCCGCGGCGCGCGCCGCGTCGGCATAGACCGTGAGGCAGGTGCGCGCGCCCTCGCCCTTCGGATCGGCAATGCGAGAGAGAGCCTGTTCGAGACGATCGCGTGCGCTCATGTGATTACCGCAATGAATTGCCGATCAGGCGCCGAGCCCGCCCTTGTCGGCGATGAACTTGACGACCGTGTCGACGCCCTGCCCGGTCTTGAGATTGGTGAACACGAACGGCCGGGCCCCGCGCATCTTCTTGGCGTCGCGCTCCATCACCTCGAGCGAGGCGCCGACGTGGGGCGCGAGATCGACCTTGTTGATGACGAGGAGGTCCGAGCGCGTGATGCCGGGCCCGCCCTTCGACGGGATCTTGTCGCCCGCCGCGACGTCGATCACGTAGACCGTGAGATCGGCAAGCTCCGGCGAAAACGTGGCGGCGAGATTATCGCCGCCCGACTCGATCAGCACCAGATCGAGGTCGGGGAATTTCGCCCGCATCTCGGCGATGGCCGCGAGATTGATCGAGGCATCCTCGCGAATGGCGGTGTGCGGGCAGCCGCCGGTCTCGACGCCCGCGATGCGCTCGGGCGCGAGCGCGCCGGAGCGCACCAGGTATTCGGCGTCCCACTTGGTATAGATGTCATTGGTGATGGCGGCGATCTCGTAACGCCCTCGCAGGCGCTTGCACAGCGCATCCATCAGCGCGGTCTTGCCCGAGCCGACCGGCCCGCCGACGCCGACGCGAAGAGGTCCATTCATGGTCATGTCATCACGCGCTTGATCACCATCAACACAAATGCCGCCGCGACCAGGAGACAGAACGGGCCGTAACAGTTCCGGTCAAGCGTCGCAAACGGCTCCTTGGCGAAGCGACGACGCCACGCATGAGTATATGGCGCGACGCCGCGCCCCGCGAACACCGCCGTGACGAGCAAGCCGAGGAGCGTGACCAACGCCGCCGGCAACGGAGATTCGACAACGTCCGCCGCCAAGAGGGCCGATAGACCGGCGCAGAATATCACGATGGCCGCCGCGAGGCATTGTCCCAGGCCCGGCATCTCGGTCCGCTGCGTTGCGCCGATCACCAGATGAAACAGGTCGTCCCGGTTCGCCGCGGGCCAGCTCGCACCGAAGCCCCAGGCGACGTGCGCCGCCGCAATGGCCGTCAGCGCAAGGGAGATGATGACCGCGATCGTCATGAGCGGAATAGCCTGGTGTACTGCGTCTCATGGCGCATGCTGGCGATGTCGGCGCGGAACGCCGCACCGCCGACATCCTCGAGCCGCGTCGCGGCGGCGCGCGTCGCCGTCGCGGCGACGACCGGTTCGAGCGCCGCGAGCAGCCGCTGGCCGTCGGTCTGGCCGAGCGGGATGAGGCGGACGCCCGCCGAGACGAAGTTCGCCGCGACGGCATGGAGATACGCGTTGAGCGCGCTGCCAAGCGCGATGCCGTGGCCGGCCGCCGCGACGCCGACCGCAACCGGGTAGGCGACCGGGCCGTCCCACGCGGCGGCGAGCGCATCGAGCGCGGCGCAAGGCCAGGCCGCGCGCGTCGCCTCGATGAAGGCGCGGCCTTGCGCGGTCGTCTCCAGATGGCGCTCCTTCGAGGGCGCGAAGGCTGCCGCGAGCTCCGCGACCGCGCGCAAGGCCGCGGCGTCGCCCGCCTCGGCGGCGCGATGCGCGTGGACGAAGAACACGGCGTCGCAGAAGCCGCCGCCGTCCGCGAGCACGACGAGAAGCCAGCGCTTCAGCGTCTCGGCGTCGGTGATGTCGCCGGCCTCGACCGCCCATTCGATGCCGCCCGAATAGGAGAATGCGCCGACCGGATAGGACGGCGAGAGCCACGCCATCAGGCGATAGAGGGCGCCTGCCTCCTCAGTCATGATCATGCGCGTGGCCGTGCGGCGCGGCGGGCTCCGGGTCGAACGGCGCCTCGATCTCGCCCACGCGCGCGCCGAGCCCCTTCACCATGACTTCCAACACGTGGTCGCGGCGGATGCGCAGAGCGGCGCCGGTGAACTGCACGTCGGTGTGCCGGTTCCCGATATGCCAGGCGAGCCGCACGAAATCGAGCGGCGCTTTCGTGGTCAGCTCGAGCAGCGCCTCCTTCTCACCGGCGACGAGCACGACCGAACCGTCCTCCAGCACCAGCCCGTCGCCGTCGCGCAGCGTGACCGGTGCGGCAAAATCGAGCAGCATCTTCGTGCCCCGTTCCGCCGTGAGGGCGATTCGCCGCCGCTGGCGGTCGTTCGCGTCGAGCACGACGCGGTCGACGGGGTCGGTAAACGCGCCTTGAGGCTTGATCGAAGTGACGCGCTGGACCATTCAGTTCCCTTCAAGAAGATCGGAACAACGCTGATGACACAATCGCTTTTCCGGGTCGAGAGCGGCTCATGGCATTCGGTCGCAGACCGATCTCCGGTGTGATAGTTTCGGCCGCAGGAACAGACTGCATGCTCCCACCGGACCGCGGACCACACGAACTGTATTCGCTGCAAATCCTGCGCGGCCTTGCCGCCGTCGCGGTGATGCTGGTCCACCTTCCGGTCTTCATCGAGGCAAAGCTCGGATTGACGGGCTTTCTGCCAGCGACGCTGGTCGGCGCAGCCGGCGTCGATGTCTTCTTCGTCATTTCCGGCTTCATCATGGTCTATGCGTCCGGCGCATTATTCGGCGCGTCGGATGCGCCGCTCACGTTCCTCGTACGGCGTATCGTGCGCATCGTGCCGCTCTACTGGACCATCAGCGGCCTCATGCTCGGCTACATCCTCTGGGCGCGCGCCGACTTCGCGCAGGCGGATTTGTCGTGGAGCGCGATCTGGACGTCGTTCCTGTTCATTCCCTATCCGCGGCCGAGCGGCCAGCTGCTGCCGCTGCTCAACGTTGGCTGGACTCTGAATTATGAAATGTTCTTCTACCTGGTGTTCGCGGCCACCTTGCCGCTGCGGCGGTCCGCCGCGGTGTTCGCGGTCGCGTCGTTCTTCCTCGCTCTCGCTGTCATCGGCCGTGTTGCGACCGGGCCCGAGTGGGTCGGTTTCATCACCGACCCGATCATCCTCGAGTTCTGCTTCGGCATGATCATCGCGCTTGCGTGTGTCGGCGGGACGCCGGTGCCGCGCTGGGGCGCGTTGACGCTCATTGTCGCGTCCTGCGCGGCGTTCCTGGCGTCGAACCAATGGGGAGGCCGCCCCAGTTGGCGCGTGCTCGAATGGGGTGTGCCGGCCGCGATGCTGGTGGCCGGCTCGCTGTGGTTCGCGCGCGGGACGACCGCCGGCCTCGTCCGCGGCGCTTTCACGCGGCTCGGCGACGCCTCGTACTCACTCTATCTGCTGCACACGCCGGTCATGCTCGCGGCGCCTCGGATTATCTTGCGGTTCGTCGACCCCGCATCGGCCCCGTGGCTCTGCATCCTCGCGATGGTGGCCGCGCCGATCGCGGTTGCGCTCGCCGTGCATGCGTTGTTCGAGCGCCCGGTGACGCGGTGGCTGCAAG
>CAYZMR010000083.1:0-14549 GCA_964479515.1 uncultured Hyphomicrobiales bacterium
GGCTGCGAGGCCTATCTGTCGAAGCCGATCTCGGTCGGCAAGTTCATCGAGACCGTACGCCACTTTCTGGGAAACGCCTGAGGAGCGACGATGACCGCGCGCATTCTCGTCGTTGACGACATCCCGGCGAATGTGAAGCTGCTCGAGGCGCGGCTCACCGCCGAATATTTCGACGTCACCACAGCGATGTCCGGCCCCGACGCGCTCGCGGTCTGCGAGCGCGCGCAATGCGACATCGTGCTGCTCGACGTCATGATGCCGGACATGGACGGCTTCGAGGTCTGCCGCCGGCTCAAGGCCAATCCACTGACGCACCACATCCCGGTGGTGATGGTGACGGCACTCGACCAGCCCTCCGACCGCGTGCAGGGGCTCGAGGCCGGCGCCGACGATTTCCTCACCAAGCCGGTCTCCGACATCGCGCTGCTGGCGCGCGTGCGCTCGCTGGTGCGGCTGAAGATGGCGGCCGACGAGCTGCGCATGCGCGCCGTGACGACGCGCGAGATCGGGATCAACGACCCGGAGGTCGCGGCCGTCACCGAGACCGGGCGCGGCGGGCGCGTGCTCCTGGTCGACGACCGCAAATCCTCCTACGAGCGCCTCGTCGGCATCCTCACCACCGAGCACACGGTGGACGTCGAGCCCAATCCGACCGAGGCGCTGTTCCACGCGGCCGAGACCGACTACGACGTGATGATCGTATCGCTCGGCCTGGAAAACTACGACGGACTGCGGCTGTGCAGCCAGGCGCGCTCGCTCGAGCGCACGCGCGGCGTGCCGATCCTGATCATCGCCGAAGCCGAGGAGAATGCGCGGCTGTTGCGTGGCCTGGAAATCGGCGTGAACGACTATCTGCTGCGGCCCGTCGACAAGAACGAGCTGCTGGCGCGCGTGCGCACCCAGATCCGCAAGAAGCGCTATACGGCGCGGCTGCGCGACAATGTGCAGCAGTCGATGGAAATGGCGATCACCGATGGCCTGACTGGCCTCTACAATCGCCGCTACATGGAAAGCCACCTCGCGACGCTGGTCGAGCAGGCGGCCGGCCGCGGCAAGCCGCTCTCGCTGCTCGTCCTCGACATCGACTACTTCAAGTCGATCAACGACTCGTTCGGTCATGACGCGGGCGACGACGTGCTGCGCGAGTTCGCGATGCGCGTGCGCAAGTCGATCCGCGGCATCGACCTCGCGTGCCGCTATGGTGGCGAGGAATTCGTCGTCGTGATGCCGGAAACCGACATGGCGGTCGGCGCGCTGGTCGCCGAGCGCATCCGACGGCGCATCGCCAGCGAGCCGTTCGCGATCGAGCAGGGCGCCAAGGCGATCGACGTGACCCTCTCGATCGGGCTCGCCTCGCTCAACGCCGCTAGCGATACCGGCGCCACCATCCTGAAGCGCGCCGATCAGGCGCTCTATCGCGCCAAGCGCGACGGGCGCAACCGGGTTGTGGCGGACGCAGCGTAAGTCGCCGCTATAAACCCTAACGCTTTACAATATCAGCGAATCTGACCACGCTGAGGGCTGCCCGAGCGTTGCTTTCCACACCGCTTGGATTAGCTTGACGGTGTGGGTGCAGACGCGCGGAAGAGGGCCCCGGCGGGATTAAGGTCCCGCGTGATAAGTGGCCCTGATCTTATTGAAAACCCTACGGAATGCTCAGGTCCGCCGCATCTCCTGGGTCCGTGGGGTTCGGCCGGCTCGGGGGCGGTGTGAGTGGCCTCCTCATGTACACCGCTTCCGGCCGGCCACCTCTTCGCCAGCATGGAACCTTGAGGGCGCAACGACGCGCAAATGCAAAGGGCGCCCGATGAGGCGCCCTTTCGGTATTCCGGTGGAATCGAAGCTTACTTGATCTTCGCCTCGCGGAACTCGACGTGCTTCTTGGCGACCGGATCGTACTTCTTCATGGTCAGCTTGTCGGTCATGGTGCGCGAATTCTTCTTGGTCACGTAATAGAAGCCGGTGTCGGCGCTCGACACGAGCTTGACCTTGATGGTGGTGGCCTTGGCCATGGCTGCCTCGTGGTGTCCTGAAGTTGGCCGGACCCTAACGGCGGGCCTCGAAAAGTCAAGGAAAACGGGTCAAAGCTCCGCGCGCACGAACTTCCGGTGCAGCATGCGGTAGAGCGGCGACGGCAATTCGTGACCGAAGCCCTTGGCGACGCGCGCCTCCAATTCGTCGAGCGCGACCTGGGTGATGGTCGGCAGGTCGAGTTGCTTGGCCTCCGCGATCGTCAGCCACACCAGCTCGACCAGTTCGGAATCCGGACCGACTTTCCCATCGATACGGTGGACGATGGCAGCCGCGTCGGCAGCGAAGAAGCGCGCATCGAAGCGGCGCGGGCGGCGCGGCGGCGTGATCGCGCGCACGATGAAGTGCAATGCCGCAAGGTCGGGCAGCACGCCAGCCTTCGCGAACTCGGTCCACGGGCCTTCGGGAACCGGCGGCATCGCGGCGCTGCGCCGGCCGAGCAGCAGCCCGGTCTCCTCGAAGGTCTCTCGGATCGCCGCGAGCGCGAGCGCACGCGCCTTGTCGGCGCTCGGGCGGCTCACGCGGCGCATCAGCCGCGCCTCGGCGTGCTTGTCGAGCGGGGACGCCGTCGGCATGCGCTTGTCCGACGGTTCGACCCGTCCGCCCGGAAACACGAACTTGCCGGCCATGAACTTCAAGCCGTCATGGCGGCGCCCGAGCAGCACCTTCGGCGTCGCGCCGGAGCGGTCGACCAGGATCAAGGTCGCGGCGTCGCGCGGGCGCAGGTTCGGATGGCTCTGGTCGCGTTTAACCTTGGTGAGGCGCTCGGTTTGGTCGTTCATCGGCACTCGGAGTGTTTTTTGGAATCCGGCCTCGCGACCAAGATCGGCGCGCGCTTCAGTCTAGCGCAAGAAGCGTCGATGGCCACAATGCGGCTTTGTCGGGGCCGCCGCGCGTCCAACGACGCCGGCCGTCCTGGTGCGGAAACGACGGTTCATCCGGAGCCTCTGGCAGAGAGCAAGCCGGTCGCCTATTTTCGAATTGAAGTCATCCCGACGCGGGGGCGCGCATGGCATCATGTGAGAAGATTTCACTGGACGACGCCGAAGCCGCGCAGGTCAAGCTCTATCCGCTCCTGCTGCTGAACTACAGCCAGTTCGCCGTCATCGGCGGGGCCATCCTCCTCCTGGTGCTGGGAGGCGCCTTCGTGTCGCTTATCGACGCGGCCGTCTTCGAGCGCAGTTTCACGGCCTTCGTGACGACCCTGTCATGGACGCTGCTCGGGTGGGGATCGGTATGGGCGCTATTTCGCTTCGGCATTCCATTTGTCCGGCCCCTTCTCCAGACACATCTCCGGACGCGCAAGGCTCGATGGATTGCGGGCGGGGTCGCGGCCGCGGTCTTGATCTTTCTCTCACGCCAATTTGGATTTCGCTTTTTTGGCGTGGTCGAGGTGGCCGTGTTTTTGCTGCTGCCGTTCGCCCAGAGCAGCATTGTCTGCCGGATCAAGCGTGGACCCATGCTGGCGGCGGCCGTCGTGTCGTCGGCGGGTCTCGCGGTTGGCGCCTTAATCATGTTGCTCTACGCCTCCGACCGCAACTTGTACCGGAGCGAATTGACGCTCCTGATTATCGGGCTTTTCCCCGCCTTTGCGTGGGGTTGGAGCCTCGCGACCAGGTTCTTCTTCATTTCCCGGGTCAGCGACCAGACGAGATCGCTGCTGCAGGCACATTTCCGCTCCGTCTTCAGTTGGGAGGCACTGCGTATGTTCGCCGGCGTGCCGCCGGTCTGGAATTATCTGCAATCGAACAAGAAGCCGACGCTCGTCTTGTTTCTGCTGGCCAACCTGTTTGGCGGCCTGGCGATGCTCACTACGCTCGGGTTTACCTCAATCGGCTCGCGCATTCTCAAAGTCCCCGAAGAGGCTCTGATCCTTGCACCGCTGATACTCCTGCTCGCGTTGGTCGTGTTCGTGTTGCTCATGTATGTTTGCGACCGCGCGGCGCGCGCCAAGACCCGAATCTCAGCTAAGGAATTGATCGCGTCCGACCCCCGCGAGCCGATCCTGTTCCTGCGCGCTTTCGCCGATGATCAGGTAGCGCTGCCGCTGGCCCGGCTCGGACTGATCGGCACCGTCCTGTCGCTCGGCCGCCATCGCAAGTCCTTCGACGAGCTCCTGCTGGAGGAGGGCACGATCTACGGCCCCGTGGTGGCGCTCGGAAATCCGAATGACACAGTGCCGCCTTACGGAGTAGCGCGCGGCTATTTCCAGAACGCGGACTGGAAGAAAGCCGTCTCCGACCTCGCGCGGGCGAGCCAGCTCATCGTGCTGACCCTCCACGACACCGAGGCCGTCTGGTGGGAGGTCGCGCATGTCGTCGAGAAGGAGTACGCGCACAAGACCTTGTTCGTGCTGCCGCCGAGCCATCGCGACGCCGCTCCCAATGCGTCGGCACTGTCGCGGCTGATCAAGCATCTGCCCGCGCTGCCGGAGGCGACGCGGCGCGACCTTGCCGAGGCGGATGCGCGTCGCGACACCATCGCGGTCGCGATCAATCCGGACGGCAGCGCGAGCATTCTCTCGTCGCGGACCTTCTCGAGCTTCGCGTATCTGATGCTGCTGCGCTGGTTCATGCGCTCGCGGTTGCAGGAGAGCGTGGCGCCGGCTGCGGCCGCGCAGGCGCAGACTTGGAGCTTCGCGGACGCGCAAGCCGCGTTCGCCGGAGTGACGGCCGGGACCACGAGCTTCTCCACGGCGGCATCGCCACCGAAGGCCGAGGCGACACGCGATCCGATTCCGCCGAGCGAACCGGCCTGGATCAAGGCCGTGCGCGTCGCCGGCGCCCGGATGGGTCTTCTCGGCGGCCTGTTGGTGATTTTGATCGAGGGTTTGCGCCTGCTCGCCCGGCGTCTCGCGCCGAAAGTGCGCGATGCGGCCAAGGATTGGACCAACCGAGCGTCGAACGCCGCCGCTGCGTCGCAACGAATGTTCGCCACGCCGTCGACGGGATCGGCACGGGTCTCGCCATCGTTCGCCGTCGGCGAGCACGCGCGTCGCCTCGCCGACGCGGTGCGCGATGTCTCCTGGCCGGCCTGGGCCACACGCAGGACCGCGCTCGCTGCGGGTGGCGTTGCAGTCCTGTTGCTCTTGGGCTGGGCGGGGCTGCGGCCCTCGTCTACAGGGACGACGACCACGCCGTTCACTCCTGTTTCCTATACGCCGCCGGCGCCGCCTCCGCGCCAGCAAACGAGCGAAGCGCCGTCGGCCACAAGCGAGTACGATCGGCTCTATCGCGACGGCTATGTCTTCGACCCCAATAAACTCGCCGCGCCCCCGGTCAGCGACGAGCGATGCCTGACGAGTTCGCTGAATGCCTCGTTGGCCAACGACGAACGGAACAGGCGCCGCCTGAGCTACCAGGTGGTGAAGGACTGCAGCCGAGCCATCCGCAACAATCCCGGATATGCGATAGCGCTGATGGCGCGCGGCCAAGCCTACAAGACGCTCGGCCAAACGGCCGCCGCCATCATCGACTTGCGCAAGGCGCAGGCAATCGATCCCTCGCTGCCGATAGGCACCGATCTGGCCGAGCTGGAGGATCAGCAGCAGGCGCGCAAGAAAAAGCGAAAGTATTGAGCGGCTCTGCGCCGCACGGCACTCATCCGCGCCGAGCATCGCTTCGGTTCGAGGCGCGGGCTGCGCGACGCGGCCCCGCGGCTCATTTTTGGCCCGGTCAGGAAGGCAGGATCACGCCTTTGCCGGCGGTCTGGCTATCGAACACGCGATACGCCTCCTCGGCCTGATCGAGCTGCCAGCGATGGGTGAAGAGCTTGTCGACGGCGACGTCATGGTCCGCGACGAACTCGGCGCAGTCGGCCTGCCCCTGCGTCGAGAAGGTCCAGGAGCCGACCAGTGTGATCTGTCGGCGCAAGAGATCCGGGCTCACGTCGAGCGTGACCTGACCGCGTTCGCCGACGTAACAGGCCGTTCCCCAGGTCCGTGCCGCCCGCACGGCGGCGGCGCGCGCCTCGGCCGCGCCTGAGGTATCGAGCGTCTTGTGCGCGCCTTCACCGTGAGTGAGGTCGCGGATCGCCTCGACCGGGTTGTTCGCGCGCGCTTCGATCACCTCGTCGGCGCCGAACTCGCGCGCGAGCTCGCAGCGCTCGGCCGACACGTCGAGCGCAATGACCCGTGCGCCCATCGCGACCGCAAGCTGCGTCGCGGAAAGTCCTACGGGCCCCTGGCCGAAGATCGCGATGGTTTCGCCGCCCTGAAGATTGAGCCGCTTGAGCGCGCCGTAGGCGGTGCCGGTACCGCAGGAGATGGCGGCTCCGGTCGCAAACGAGAGCGCATCCGGCAGGGGCACGAGCGTGTCGACCGGCACCTTCATGTATCGTGCGTGCGCGCCATTGCCGTTGGCGCCAAACACCGTCGCGCCTTCGAGGCACATCTGCGCCCAGCCCGAGCGGCAATGCTTGCAGGTCCCGCAACCCGTGTAGTGGTGGTCCATGACCCGCTGGCCGATGTGGGCCTCCTTTGGCGTCACCCCCGTGCCGACCGCAACGACGACGCCGCACGGCTCGTGGCCGGCGATCACGGGATCGGCAGCGCGCTTGAATCCCGAGCTGGTATCGCCTGGCTTGAAGGAGGCGCGGTAGACGTGCAGATCGCTGCCGCACATTCCTGACGCCTTGATCTCGAGCACGACGTCACGCGGCCCCGGCGTGGGATCGGGGAAGTCGCGCAGCTCGAGCGTCCGATCTCCGAGAAACACCACGCCTTTCATCGGAATCCTCCCCGCGTTCGTTCTGGTTCGTCGCGCGCTGGTTGGGCGCATGCCGGCTCAGCTTATCTCGGGACGCCGGCGATGCCAGCATAACCGGCACGGGGAGGCCGCTGTCCGTCGGTTCGCGCGATCACACGGTGAGGTTGGTCAGCGTTTGCAGCATCTCGTTGGCGGTCGTCACCACCTTGGTGTTCGCGTTGTAGGCCTGCTGCGTCATGATCATCGTGGTGAATTGATCGGCAACGTTGGTGTTCGAGGCTTCAAGCGCGCTGCCGACGATCTTGCCCGTCGCGCCGGGCTGCACCGTGCCGGACTCCGGCGTAGGGATGAAAGTCTCGCCATCGCCCTGCTGCAAGGAATCTTCCCCGTTGAACGTCGAGAGGGGAACGCCGGCGAGGTTGACCGTGGTGCCGCTCGAGAAGTTTCCCTGGACCTGGCCATTGGGGTCGATCGAAAGGCTCTGAAGCGTGCCTTGATCAGTCGGCAGCGACGCGCTGTTGAACTGGAGGAGTTGCGGCGTTCCGGTCGTCGGGCTGCCGGTCGAAGGGTCGGTCGGCGATCCCATGAGGTAGTATCCGGCGCCGTTGACCAGATATCCGTTGGCGTCGAGTTGAAAATCGCCGCGCCGCGTGTAGACGGGAGTGCTGCCGGCGAAGGTCGGCGTACCATCGCTGCCCGTGCCCGACGGTTGCTCCACCGTGAAGTAACCGTCGCCGTTGATCGCCATGTAGGTGCTGACCGACTCGGTCTGGATCGTTCCCTGCACGGTGTTGCTGGCCGTCGACAGCGCCTGCACGCCGTCGGGCGACTGCATGGCCGCCGTCTGGGCGTTCAAGAAGTCCTGAAAGCTCGTGTCGGTCGTCTTGAACGCGGTCGTCTGCGCGTTCGCGATGTTGCCTGAGATGTTCTGCAGCGCGAATGACTGCGCTTGCAGGCCCGAAATCGCAGACGAAAGCGCGCCGAATGACCCCATGATGGAGATCCCGACAAGACAGCGCCCCACGTGTTGTGAGCAAGCTCCGTGCCGCGCCTCGAAGCGAGACAAATCAACGAGATGGCTTCGGTTTGCGATCGCGTGGCCGGGCAGATCTGACGCAATGGCGGCAACTCTTGCCGAGCAATCGTCGCGATCGCGCGCCAATTACCCGCGCCGGCCGCCGCGGCGGCGCTGCGAGGGCGCCGGCCGGTCGAAATTGCGCCGCTCGGGTCTGCCCTTGGCACGCTTGCGCGTCGCGTCATAGCGGCCTTCCGACAACAGCTCGAACCGCAGCGCGCCCGCGACCGGCGCCGCCTCGACGAGCTTCACGCTCACCGTGTCGCCGAGCCGGTAGGTCTCGCCGGTCTCGTCTCCGATCAGCGCGTGCGCGCCCTCGTGGTAGCGGTAGTAGTCGACCCCGATCGTGCGCGCCGGAATGAAGCCATCCGCGCCGGTCTCCGCGAGCTTGACGAACAGTCCAGCGCGCGTGACGCCGCTGATCCGCCCTTGGAAGGTCGCGCCGATGCGATCGGCCATGAAATGCGCGATCAGCCGGTCGACGGTCTCGCGCTCGGCTTTCATGGCGCGGCGTTCTGAGGCCGAGATGCGCGCCGCGATCTCGGCGAGCGATTTCACATCGGCGCTGTTGGGAAGCCCGTCGGAGCCGAGCGCGAGCGCGCGGATCAGCGCGCGGTGCACGATCAGGTCGGCGTAGCGGCGGATGGGCGAGGTGAAGTGCGCGTAACGGCGTAGATTGAGCCCGAAATGGCCGTAGTTCTCGGCCGCGTATTCGGCCTGCGCCTGGCTGCGCAGCACCACCTCGTTGACGAGCGTCTCGTGCTCGGTGCCGCGCACACGCGCGAGAATCCGGTTGAAGTCCTCGCCGCGCATCACTTGGCCCTTGGCGAGCTTGATGTCGAGCGTCGCCATGAATTCGCGCAACGCTTCGATCTTCTCGGGGCTTGGCTCGTCATGCACGCGATAGATCAGCGGCACGCGCGCGCGCTCCAGCGTCTCGGGTGCCGCCACGTTGGCGAGGATCATGAATTCCTCGATCAGCCGGTGGGCGTCGAGGCGCGGCGGCGTCACGACGCGGTCGACCGTGCCGTCGGCCTTGAGCAGAATCTTGCGTTCGGGGAGGTCGAGATCGAGCGGCTGACGCTCCGCGCGCGCGCGCTGCAGCGCCCGATACGCGGCGTAGAGCGGCTCGATGACGGTGGCGAGCAGGGGGCCCGTGGTCTCGTCCGGGTGGCCGTCGATCGCCTCCTGCACCTGCGCGTAGTGCAGTTTCGCGGCCGAGCGCATGAGCACGCGATGGAACGTGTGCGAGCGCTTGCGGCCGTCCGCGCCAATGACCATGCGCACGGCGAGCGCGGCGCGATCCTCATCGGGGCGAAGCGAGCAGAGGTCGTTGGAGATGCGCTCGGGCAGCATCGGCACGACGCGATCCGGGAAATAGACCGAATTGCCGCGCGCCAGCGCCTCGCGGTCGAGCGGGGAGCCGGGCGTCACGTAGTGCGCGACGTCCGCGATCGCGACCGTGAGGATGAATCCGCCCGCGTTGTTCTTATCGGTGTCCGCCTCGGCAAAGACAGCGTCGTCATGATCCTTGGCGTCGGCCGGATCGATGGTGACGAGCGGCAGCTTGCGCCAGTCCTCGCGGCCGGAAAGGCCGGCGGGGCGCGCGGCCTCGGCTTCGAGCAGTGCCTCGCGGCGAAAGACATGCGGAATCTCATGCGCGTTGATGGCTATCAGGCTGACCGCGCGCTCGCTTTTGAGCGAGCCGAGCCGCTCCTTCACATGCGCGGTCGGCAGGCCGTAGCGGCCTGAGCGCGCGACATCGACCGCGACGAGGTCGCCCTCCTGCGCGTTGCCGGTCATGCCGGCGGGAATTGAGAGCTCGCGGCCGAGCTGCTTCTTGTCGACCGGCACAAGGCGCCCGCCGCCGCCGGGCAGCGCGCGGAACACGCCGATCTGGCGCTGCTTGGCGCGGTCGAGGATCTTGATGACGCGGCCGGCGTAACGGATGGCCTCGCCCTCTTCGCCGGTCTCCTCGGTGTGGAGCAGCGCGCGATCGCCGACGCCCGGGACCTCGAACGGCTTTGCTTTCCGCGGCACCAGGATGCGGATGCGCGGCGCCTCTCCGTGCGCGTCGGTATCCCATTCGGTCGGCAGCGCGATCAGTTCGCCGTCCTCGTCGCGCCCGGTGATGTCGGCGAGCACGGTCGAGGGAAGCGTGCCGGCGTGATGCAGCTTCTTGCGCCGCTTCTCGACGCTGCCCGCGTCGGCGAGCTCGCGCAGCATCGCCTTCAGCGCGGCGCGGTCATTGTTCCTGAGCGAGAACGCGCGCGCGATCTCGCGCACGCCGGCCTTGCCCTTGTGCGTGCCGATGAAGGCGAGCAACTCGTCCCTGGAGGGGAGCGCATGCGGGCGGTTTTTGGCGGATTTGGTCAAGATGATGAGAATTTATGCGTGAACAGGGGGCTTCGCCAGGGCCTGTAGCCCGGGTTGAGCGAAGCGTAACCCGGGAGACCGATTGCTCCGCCCATCCCGGCTTTCGCTGCGCTCAAGCCGGGCTACGAAATTGGGCGCCGAGCGCTACTCCGCCGCGACGACCTTCTTGCCGCGGGCGGACTTCGCCCTGCCCTTGGCGGCCGTCTTTTTGGCCTTTGCGGGAGGTTTCGCGGCTGGCTTTGCCACGCGCGCATCCTTGCGCGGGCCCTTGCGGCGCGGCGCGGGCTTTGCGCCGGTCTTCTCGGCGCGCGCCTCGATCAGCGAGACGGCCGCGTCGAGCGTGATCTCGTCCGGCACGATGTTGTCCGGGATCGTCGCGTTGATGCCGTTATTGGTCACGTAGGGACCGTAGCGGCCCTTCTTGACCAGGATCGGCCCGCCGCGCTGGGGATGATCGCCGAGCGAGCGGCCTGGATCGGCGCCGAATCGCCGTCCCTTGCCGGGGTTTGCGCGCTTCTCGGCAATGAGCGTGATCGCGCGGTTGAGGCCGATGGTGAGCACGTCCTCGCTCGAGTCGAGGTTCGCGTAGGTCTTGCCCTGTTGAACATAAGGACCAAAACGCCCGATCCCGGCGAGGATCGGCTCGCCGTCCTCGGGGCTCTTGCCGATTTCGCGCGGCAGCGAGAGCAGTTGAAGCGCCTTCGCGAGATCGATGTCGTCGAGCGCCCAGCCCTTCGGGATGCCGGCGCGCTTCGGCTTTTCTTCTTTCGAGCCTTCGCCGAGTTGGAGATAGGGGCCGAAGCGGCCCGATTTCAGCGCCACGTCGAGACCACTGACCGGGTCCTTGCCGAGCAGCTTGTTGGCGTCCGCGCCGTTCGTGCCATTGGCGGCGAGTTGGCGCGTGAAGCGGCACTCCGGATAGTTCGAGCAGCCGATGAAGGCGCCGAACTTGCCGAGCTTGAGCGAGAGGCGTCCGTTGCCGCAGGTCGGGCACACCCGCGGATCGGTTCCGTCCTTGCTCGGCGGAAAGAGATGCGGGCTGAGCATGTCGTCGAGGACATCGAGCACCTCCCTGATGCCGACGTCCTTGATCTTATCCACCGCGCCGATGAAGTCGCGCCAGAAGTCGCGCAGCACGGCGCGCCAATCGACCTCGCTGTTGGCGATGCGGTCGAGGTCCTCTTCCAAGCCCGCCGTGAACTCGTATTCGACGTAGCGGGCAAAGAAGTTCTCCAGGAACGCCACGACGACGCGGCCCTTGTCCTCCGCATAGAGGCGTTTCTTTTCCAGCCGCACGTAGCTGCGATCCTTGAGCACCTGCAGGATCGACGCATAAGTCGAGGGTCGGCCGATACCGAGCTCCTCCATGCGCTTGACCAAGGATGCTTCCGAATAGCGCGGCGGCGGCTCGGTGAAATGCTGGGTCGCGGCGATCGCGCGCTTGTCCAAGGGTTCGCCCGCGCTCATCGCGGGCAGGCGCTTGCCTTCCTCGTCCTCGGCGTCGTCGTCCTGGCCTTCCTGATAGAGCGTCAGGAAGCCGTCGAACTTGATGACGGTGCCGGTCGCGCGCAGGTCGAGATTGCGCGCGCCGACCTTCGCCAAGATGTCGACGGTGGTGCGCTCGAGCTCGGCCGACTCCATCTGACTCGCCATCGCGCGCAGCCAAATGAGCTCATAGAGCTTGGCCTGGTCGGAATCGAGGTGCTTTGCGACATCGCGCGGGCGCCGTGTCACGTCGGTCGGGCGCACGGCTTCGTGGGCCTCCTGCGCGGTCTTCTGCTTCACCTGATAGGCGCGCGGCGTCTCCGGCAGGTATTGCTTGCCATATTGCGACGCGATCAAGCCGCGGATCGCCGTGATCGCCGATCCGTCGATATAGACGCCGTCGGTGCGCATATAGGTGATGAGGCCGACGGTCTCGCCGCCGATGTCGATGCCTTCATAGAGGCGCTGCGCGACGCGCATGGTGTGCGCGGGCGCGAAGCCGAACTTGCGGCTGGCCTCCTGCTGCATCGTCGAGGTGGTGAAGGGGGCAGGGGGATTGCGCTTGCCGGGCTTCGCCTCGACCGAGGCCACGCTGAACTTCGCGGTCTCGAGGTCGCGCCTGAAGGCGTGCGCCTCATCGCCCGACCCGATGTCGAGGCGCTGGATCCTCTTGCCGTCGGCGCCGACGAGGCGGGCCTCGAAGGTCTCGTTGCGCGGGGTGCCGAGCGTCGCCACCAGCGACCAGTATTCGCGCGCGACGAACTTCTCGATCTCGAGCTCGCGGTCGCATACGAGCCGCAGCGCGACCGACTGAACGCGCCCGGCCGAGCGCGCCCCCGGGAGCTTGCGCCACAGCACCGGCGAGAGGGTGAAGCCGACGAGATAATCGAGCGCGCGGCGCGCGAGGTAGGCGTCGACCAGCGCGCCATCGATTTCGCGCGGATGCTTCATCGCGTCGGCGACGGCTTGCTTGGTGATGGCGTTGAACACGACGCGCTCGATCTTCTGTCCCTTCAGCGCGTGCTTCTGCTTCAAGACTTCAAGCACGTGCCAGGAGATCGCCTCGCCCTCCCGGTCCGGGTCGGTGGCAAGGATCAGCTTGTCGGCGCCTTTGACCGCCTTGGCGATGTCGGCGAGGCGCTTTTGCGCCTTGGCGTCGACCTCCCAGATCATGTGAAAATCGCGGGTCGGATCGACCGAGCCGTCCTTGGCCGGCAAATCGCGCACATGGCCGAACGAGGCCAGCACCTCGTAGCCGGGGCCGAGATACTTGTTGATCGTCTTGGCCTTGGCGGGCGACTCGACAACAACGATCTTCATGAAATTCCTAGCAAATTTGTTTCGGTGCCGACATGCAGGGCGGAACTGGCCGGCCGCGCGAGTCGGTCGGAACATGGGTAATGCAACGCCCCCTGTCAAATCCCGACCTGTGAAGAGGGTAAAGTTACGGTCCTAGATCATTGAAAACAAAGTTGAATTATATCGATGCGCGATATTGCAACCCATGAGAGCGTTACGGGATAAACTCGATCTTTTATATAGGATTGTGTCAGGGTATGGGGATAATCCGAGGTTATCGCTGGAACCTGGGCCTCAGCAAGGGTTGTGGGCGTGGCACGGATGAAATCAGGGAGCAGCGGGGCATCCAGGCCGCCGGACGAGCCAGCGGCGGCGGCGGCCTATATTTCGGCGCTCACCGCCGACCTGGCGGCGCTCGCGCGGCGCCACGAATTCGAGGCGCTCGCCTACATTCTCGATATGGCTCGCCTGGAAGCGGAAGGCACGGTGCAGCGCATGGCTGCGGACGCGTGACTTCCAGCTTCATCGCAGCCTCACAATAACGACACCAGTCCGCCGCCATGGCGGTCGAGCCGACCCGCGAGTTCGAGTTCCAACAGCACCATGCGCACGACCGCCGGACTCGCTTTGGAAAGCCGGACCAGATCGTCGAGCCCGACCGGCGCGGGCCCGAGCAGCGCAATGATGCGGGCGCGCGCATCGGCGTCCGGCGCGCCGCCAAACGCCGTCTCCTCAGCCGGCTCGGGCTCCGCGATCGGGTAATCGAACGGCCGGCCGAGGATTGGTTGGAGCACAGCCAGTACGTCGGCTGACTCCGTCACCAGCGTCGCGCCTTGCTTGAGCAGTCCGTTGGTACCCTCGGCGCGCGGATCGAGCGGCGAGCCGGGCACCGCGAATACCTCGCGTCCCTGTTCGAGCGCAAAGCGCGCCGTGATCAGCGAGCCGGAGCGTTTCGCAGCCTCCACGATGATGACACCGAGAGAGAGCCCCGAGATCAGTCGATTGCGGCGCGGGAAATCGCGTGCACGCGGCTCCCAACCCATCGGCATTTCGGAGATGGCGGCTCCGTGATCGAGCATGCTTTCGAGTAGGTCGGCATGTTCCTGCGGATAGATACGGTCCTGGCCGCCGGCGAGCGCCGCGAGCGTGCCGGTCGCAAGGCTCGCCCGGTGCGCGGCCGCGTCGATGCCCCGCGCCAAGCCGGACACGATCACGAACCCGGCCTCGCCGAGCTCGCGCGCGAGGCGCTCGGCGAGCTTGAGGCCGGCGGCCGATGCGTTGCGCGAGCCGACGATACCGATCATCGGCCGCGCGAGCGCGCCGTGGTCGCCGCGCACCGTGATCAGCGGCGGCGCGTCATCAATGGCCGCAAGCCGCGCCGGATAGGGCTGCTCGCCGAGGGCGACGAACTCGGCGCCGAGCTTGCGCGCCGCCTCGATCTCGCGCTCGGCCTCCGCGCGCGGGTGCACCCTGATGGTGCGCGCCGCCCCGCCGCGTCGCGCGAGGCCCGGCAACGCCTTGATGGCCGCGCCCGCGCCGCCGTAATGGTTGATGAGAGCCCGGAAGGTGCGTGGGCC
>CAYZMR010000084.1:0-14411 GCA_964479515.1 uncultured Hyphomicrobiales bacterium
TGTCCCGCACGCGATGCAGCACGAAGTGGTGCATCGCAGATGCGGGACCCCGGTTGCTTTACGAGGATCACCGGGGTCCCGGGTCTGCGTCGCATCATTTCGCTTCGCTCATGCTGCGCCGCGCCCGGGACACATGTACATCAATCTAGCTTGATCCAATCGGTCTCGGGCTTGAAGCTGAACGAGCTCTCCGTCACCGAAAACCGATAGATGCGCGCCACCGGAAGCCGCTGCTTGACCAGGCTGACCGGGATGCCGATCATGCCGCCCGAATCCCAGTTCTTCATCTCGTTCGCGGCCTTCACCAGGTTGTCGCCGTTGAGGGGCTTCCCCTCCTCGATCACCTTGGCGATCACGTCGCGCATGAACAGCGCCAGCACCCAGCCCTGAATATAGCCGACATTGGTGTAGCCCGCGTAAGGCTTGCCCCAGCCCTTCAGCGCGGCGTCGATCGCCTTCATGGCCCAGCCATTGTTGCCCTCGACCATCATCTCGTACGGCAACACGCCGAGCATGCCGTCGGCCGCGGGTCCCGCGCCCTTCACGAGATCCGGCTGCACGCCATAGACCGTGCCCATGAACTGCGCCTTGATGCCGTATTCGCGCGAAAGCTTGACGATCTCGGGCCAGAGATTGCCGGCGTAGCCCTGGAAGATGATGTAGTCCGGCGCGGCGTTGCGCAGCTTGATGACATGCGGCGTCACGTCGATGCCGCTCCACTTGGTCTCCTCCTCGGCGACGATCGAGATGCCGAGCTCCTTTGCCTTGGCCTTCGCATGCTCGATCGGATCGCGCCCGAACTCGGTCGCCGTGTAGACGAGCGCGACCTTCGGGGCAGGCCCCGAGCCCTGCTTGTCCTTGATGTATTTGAAGAGAATATCGAACTGGTCGGAGTAAGTCGGCCCGACCATGATGTGGTAGGGGTACTTCGCGACGTCGACCACGTCCGACGCGTAGCCGGTGTTGGTCATCATGATCTTGTAGCGGTCGTTGTTCTCCGGCGTGACGCCGCGCACGAACGGCGTGCCGTCGCCGACCGAGAACACCATGTCGCCGTTCGCGATCGCCTTCTTCCAGCCCGCGATGCCGACATCGACCTTGTATTCGGAGTCGTAGATGTAGGGATCGAGCTTGCGGCCCTTCACGCCGCCGTTCTTATTGATCCAGTCGATCGCGTGCTGCCAGCCGGCCTGGTTGAGCTGGCCCGTGAAGGCGACCGCGCCGGTCAACGGCAGTTGCAGGCTGAACTTGATGTCCTGCGCGGCGGCGGGCGTCGCGACTGCAAGCGCAAGGCCACCCGCGAGCAGCACGTTTTTCAGGTTGATCATCGTCTCTCTCCCATCAGCGTTTCATGTTTTGATTCACGTCTTGGCGCTTCTCCTGGCGCTTTCGCGCAACCGTCGGATCAGACCCGCGAGCCCGCGCGGCTCGAACACCAAAAACCCAACGATCAGCGCGCCGAAGATGAACTCGCGCAACGGCGAGAGAAGGCCCGCGACATCCGCGGTGCCGCCCGGCCCCCACAGTTCGAGCAGCGCGCGCAGGATTTCCGGCATCAACGTCATGAACGCCGCGCCGAGGATCGAGCCGAGGATCGAGGCCTGGCCGCCGACCACGACGGCGGCAAGGAAGAACACGGATTGCGCCAGCGTGTACTGGTCGGGATTGACGATGCGCAGGAACGCGCCGGTGAGCGCGCCGGCGACGCCCGCATAGCCCGCGCCGAGCGCGAACGCGAGCAGCTTGTAGCGCACCACGCTGATGCCGAGCACCTGCGCCGCATAGTCGCGTTCGCGAAGCGCGATGAAGGCGCGGCCGATGCGGGTGCGGAACAGGTTGCGCGCCGCGACGCACAGGAGCGCCGCAAGCGCGACGACGACGTAATAGAAGCCGGTCTCGCCGAAACCGAACACGTCAACGCGCGGCACCGACAGGCCGCGGTCGCCGCCGGTCACCGCGGTCCACTGCTGGAACACGAAATAGAGCGAGTATTGGGCGGCGAGCGTCGCGATCGCCAGGTACACACCCTTGATGCGCAGCGATGGCGCGCCGAACACGAGCCCGACGAGGAACGCGGCGGCGCCGCCGACGATGACGTTGACGGCGAGCGGCGTGCCGAACCGGATCGCCATCAGCGCGCCCGTGTAGGCACCGACGCCGATGAAGGCCGAGTGCCCGATCGACAACAGGCCCGCATAGCCGACCGTGATGTTCAACCCGGTGGTCGCGATCACGTTGATCGCCACGAGCGTGCCCATGAACACCAGATAGGCGCCGGCGAAGGCCGGAAAGGCGAGCACGAGAGCCGCGAACGCCAGCCAGCCGGCGATCGGGCCGATCGGCATGCGCGCGGCTGCGGGTTGCGTCACGATGAGAGCCTCGCTCACCATCAGATGCGCTCGATCTGCTGCTCGCCGAACAGGCCGGTCGGCTTCACCGTCATCACGAGCAGCACGATGAGATAGGGCATGAAGTTCTGCCACGCCGCGCCGAGATAGGCGCCGACCAGCGTCTCGACCCAGCCGATGAAGATGCCCGCGATGATGACGCCGCCGACGCTGGTCATGCCGGCGAGCATCACGACGGCGAGCACGTTGAGCGCGACGGCCCCGAGCTGTGGCGTGATGCCGTTGAGCGCGCCGATGACGATGCCGGAGGCACCGGCGAGCATGCCGGCGATGGCCCAGGCGAGCGAGAAGACCCAGCGCACGTTGATGCCCATGCTCTCGGCCGTCACCTGGTCCGACGAGGTCGCGCGGATCGCGACGCCGGTGCGCGAGAAGCGATAGTAGAGCATGAAGGCGATCGCGATCACGCCGACCGAAAGGAACCCCCAGGCGAGCTTGCCGGGGATCAGGATGTCGCCGATGAAGATCGGCTTGCGCGGCAGGAAGTCCGGCATCTGCACGATGTCCGGCCCCCAGATCATGCCGGACGCGCCCTTGATCATGCTCCCCGTCCCGAGCGTGACCATCACCAGCACGATCACCGGCTGACCGAGCAGCGGCCGCAACAGCACGCGGTCGATCGCGACCGCGAGCACCACAGAGCCTGCGAGCGCGACGACCACGGCGGCGGGCCAGCCGAAATGGAGCTGCACCGTCATGGCGAAGAACAGGTAGGCGCCGAACATCATCATCTCGCCCATGGCGAAATTGAAGACGTTGCTCGCCTTGTAGATGATGACGAAGCCGAGCGCGGCGAGCACGTAGAGGCCGCCGGACGCGATCCCGATCAGGCTGTATTCGAGGATCTGCATGGCTTACGCCGCGCCCAGATAGGCGTCGATCACCATCGTGTCGCGCCGCACCGCGTCAGGCGCGCCCGCCGCGATCAGCCGTCCGAAATTGAGCACCGCGACGTGATCGGAGAGGCCCATCACCGTCTCCATGTCGTGGTCGATCAGCAGCACCGTCGTGCCCCATTCGGCGACGCAGCGGCGGATGGTGTTCGCCATGCGCACCTTCTCGGGCGTGTTCATGCCGGCGAACGGCTCGTCGAGCATGAGCAGGCGCGGCCGCATCACGAGCGCGCGGGCGAGCTCCACGCGCTTCCGCAGCCCGTAGGGCAGCCCGCCGATCGGCCGGTCGCCGATGTCGGCGAGCTCGAGGAACGCGAGCACGTCGCGCTCGATGCGGCGCGTGAGGTCGTCCTCCTCGCGCTTGGCCCAGAACAGATAGGCGCCGGCCGAGAACACGTTCGCGCGCAATTGCGCGTGCGCGCCGAGCTTGATGTTCTCGAGCACGCTCAGCCCATCGAACAGCGCGATGTTCTGAAAGGTGCGCGCGATGCCGAGCCGGGAGCGTGCATGCCCCGGCAACGCCAGGATGTCCTTGCCGTCGAACCTGACGGCGCCGGCGCGCGGGCGATAGAAGCCCGAGATGACGTTGAACAGGCTGGTCTTGCCGGCACCGTTCGGGCCGATGATCGCCGTGACGCGCCCTTCGCCGACCGCGACCGAGACCTCCGACAGCGCCGCGATCCCGCCAAAGGCGAGCGAGATGCGGTCGATCGTCATGAGGTCCGGCATCCATGGCATCCTAGTGCGCGGGCGGCCGCAACGCCGCGCGGAGCAACGCAAAGCATTTTATTGGGGCTCGCAAAGATCGGCTAAATCGCGGCATGTATCCTCGCACACCCCGGGAGGCCGCGCATGATCCAGCTTGGCGACGTCGAAATCCGCCGCATCGAGGAGCTGATGGTGCTGGAGCCGACCGCGACCTTCGCGGGCTGGCAGCGCCACGTCGCCGCCGAGCAGCCCTGGCTGGTGCCGAACTACTATGATGCCGCCGCCGACGCCTTCGTCACCAGCATCGCGACCTGGCTGGTCAAGACGCCCGAGCACACGATCATCATCGATACCGGCAGCGGCAACCACAAGGACCGCCCGCTCTCGCCGCGCTTCAACCAGCTCGACACGCCCTATCTCGCGCGGCTGAAGGCGGCGGGCGTCGAGCCCAAGGACGTGGACCTCGTCCTGCTCACGCATCTCCATGTCGATCACGTGGGCTGGAACACGGTGCGTTCCGGCGAGCGCTGGGTGCCGACGTTTCCAAATGCGACCTACGTGATGTCGCGCATCGAGCGCGAATGGCGCGATCCGGCGCGCACCACCGCGACGCGGCCGGCGGCGGCGGACCTGCCGTTCCTCGACAGCGTGCTCCCGGTGATCGAGGCCGGACAGGCCAAGCTCGTCGAAGGCAACGAGACGGTCGCGGACGGGATCGACCTGATGCCGACGCCCGGCCACGCGCCCGGTCAGATGGCGGTCCGCATCCGCTCGCGCGGGCAGGAAGCACTGTTCATCGCCGACGTGATGCACCAGCCGATCCAGATCTATTACCCGGATTGGAACAGCAAATATTGCGAGGACCAGACGCTGGCGCCGGGCACGCGGCGGCGCGTGCTCGACTATTGCGCCGACACAGGCTGCCTGATGTTGCCCGCCCATTTCGGCGCGCCATTCTGCGGACGCGTGGTGCGCAAGGGCGACGGGTTCGCGTTCGTGCCGAGCGCGCAGATGCCGTAG
The DNA here is from genome assembly GCA_964479515.1 of uncultured Hyphomicrobiales bacterium. GTDB lineage: Bacteria > Pseudomonadota > Alphaproteobacteria > Rhizobiales > Xanthobacteraceae > PALSA-894. Next base: position 5,030 of record CAYZMR010000084.1, read on the forward strand.
CGCGTGTCCCGGGCGCGGCGCAGCATGCAATGCTGCGACGCAGACCCGGGACCGCCAAATGCACCAAAATTTTTGGTGGTCCGCATCTGCGAAGCGGCACTTCGTGCCGCATCGCGTGCGGGACACAAACCTACCCCACCCGCTCCTTGAACAGCGCGGTCAGGAACTCCACGAAGGCCCGCACCTTCTTCGTCTGGTGCCGGCTCTTCTGATAGACCGCATAGACGCCGTTCTCGAACGCCTCGAAGCTCACCCGATGCTCGGGGAAGAGCCGGCGCAGGCGCCCCGCCGCGAGATGGTCGGAGATCGACCAGTCGGGCATCAGCGCGATCCCGAGCCCCGCCAAGGTCGCGGCGAGCAGAGCCTGCCCGTTGTCGGTCTGGAAGGAGCCGGCGACCGGCACCTCGACCACGTCCCCGCCCGGCTCCTTGAAGCGCCACGTCGTGCGGCCGAGGTTGAGCCGATAGGTCAGGCAATTCTGGCGTCCAAGGTCGGCCGGCGCGGAAATCGGCCCCGCGCGATCGAGATAGGCCGGCGCCGCGCAGACGATGCGCTCGCTCGACGCGAGCTTGCGGGCGATCAGCGAGGAATCGACGAGCTTGCCGATGCGCACGTCGACGTCGATGTTCTGCTCGACCAGGTCGACCGCGTGGTTCGACAGCAGCAGGTCGACCGTGATGTCTGGATACTGGCGCATGAAGTCGGGCAGCGCCGGCACGATGTATTGGTGCCCGACCAGCATGCGGGTATGCACCCGCAGCGTCCCGCGCGGCACCGACTGAAGCTGCGCGACGCTGTCGTTCGCCTCGGCGATCTGCGCCAGGATGTGCTCGACCTTCTGGAAATAGATTTCGCCCGCTTCGGTCAGCGTCAGCTTGCGGCTGGTGCGGTTGAGCAGCCGCCCGCCGACGTTCTCCTCCAGCGCGCTGATGTGGCGCGACACCGAAGCCGGCGACAGCCCGTGCTGGCGGCCGGCCGCCGAGAGGCTGCCGTTCTGCACCACGCCCACGAACAGGCGCATCGAGCGCAGCCATTCCATCGTTTGGTACCTGAGCTTTGCAAAAGGTGAAAAGAACTACCGCGATTGGCCCGCAGGATCAAACGGTTCGCGTCACGGGTCCGACGGCGTGGCGCGGCCGTTTTGCATGCAACGAAAAGAACCTGCTCGGCTGCCGCCGATTTCGCGCAATGGCTGCGGCTGGTATCGAAATGACGCTATAGAAAATGCCGGGAGAGTGCCGTGGCCGTCGGCGGATATACGAGCGACCTCGAACGCGGCGACGTGCTCGGGCCGCTCACCTACACGCTGAGCCCCTTCGTGGTGCGCGAATATTGCCACGCGGTCGAGCTGCACCAGGACTATTTCCAGGGCACGCATGGCCAGATCATGCCGCCGACCCTGATCCATCTCGACAAGCTGCGGCTCTACCGCCACGCCTGCCCACGCGGCACGGGCCCTCACGCGCGCGTGCACGTCGAATATGACGCGACGTTCCATGACGCGGTCCATGTCGGCGACCGGCTGCGCGTCGGCGGAACGGTGAGCGACCGCTACGAGAAGCGCGGGCGCGACTACGTGCACATCGACATGCAGCTCACCCGCGTCTCCGACGGCAAGCTGCTGATCGCGTACCGCGACACCGTGATCGTGTCCTACCAGGGCAGCAACGCATGACGCCGGCAAGCCTGAAGGTCGGGTCGGAGTGGCGCACGGCGCCGCGCGCGATGACGCGCGAACGCATGCGCTGGTACGTCGACGCGCAGCCGACGGTCGCGGCCGACAACGGCCGCATCCAGACGCAGGAGCCGACGATCCATGACGATGACGATTACGCCAAGAAACAGGGCCTGCCCGGCATCATCGCTGACGGCATGATCTCGACCAACTGGATCATGGGCCTCCTGCTCGACACGTTCGGGCCCGACTTCGCGCGGCGCGGCAGGTTGCGCACCAAATACATCGCGCCGATCTACGAGGACCAGGTCGTCATCTCCTGCGCGCGCGTCGCGGCGGTCGAGCCGGCCGAGGACGGCGCCACCGCCTATCGGCTTGAGGTCTGGTGCGAGGACGACACCGGCAAGAAGCTGACGGTCGGCGAAGCCGTCGCCTATTCCAAGGTGTGAGCATGCGGCGCGCCCTTGAGGGAATCCGCGTATTGGACTTCTCCCGCGTGTTCGCCGGACCCGCGGGAACGCAGGTGCTTGGCGATCTCGGCGCCGACGTCATCAAGGTCGAGGAGCCCAAGCGCGGCGACGAAGCGCGCTACCTCGGCGTGACGGACGACGAACTGCAGAAGTTCGGCGGCGTGAGCCCGTCCTACCTCGCGCTCAACCGCAACAAGCGCTCGATCACGCTCGATCTCGGCTCGCCCGCGGGCCGCAAGGCCGCGCTGGCGATGGCCGCGAAGTGCGATGTCGTCGTGCACAACTTTCGCATCGGCGCGATGGACCGCTGGGGGCTCGGCTACGAGGCGGTGAAGGCGCTCAATCCGGGCGTCATCTATTGCGAGTTCACGGCTTACGGCCGCGAAGGCCCGATGGCGCATATCGGCGCGAATGACCTGGGGCTGCAGGCGCACAGCGGCCTCCTCAGCGTCACCGGCGAGCCCGGCCGGCCGCCGGTGCGCGTCGGCACCGCGGCGATCGACCTGCATGGGAGCCTCGCGCTGGTCTCGGCCGTCCTCGCCGCGCTGTTCCATCGCGAGCGCACGGGCGAGGGGCAGATGATCGAGACCTCGCTGCTGATGAGTTCGGCGCATCTGCTCAGCTATTTCTACACCGAGTACTGGATGGAAGGCACGGTGCGCAAACCGATGGGCACCGCGAACCATCTCAGCGTGCCCAACCAGGTCTTCCCGACCTCCGACGGCGGCGTCGTCATCATCGCGCCGAACGACGAGATGTGGCAGCGCTGCGTCGACGCGCTCGGCGATCCGTCGCTCGACCGCGCGGAATTCAAAGGCGTGCTCGACCGGCTGCGGCGGCGCGAGGAGCTGGTCGAGGCGGTGAGCGCGGTGACGCGCAAGCTGACCAGCCGCGACGTGGTCGAGCGCCTCGGCGCCGTGAAGGTGAATGTCGCGAAGGTCAACTCGGTCGGCGAGGCCGCCGACGATCCGCAGATCGCTGCGATCGGCGGGATCGTGGAGTTTCAATCCGAGGGCCGGTCCGTGAAGGCGGTCGCGAGCCCGTTCAACCTGTTCGGCACGCCGATGTCGGTCGAGCGCGCACCGCCGGGGTTGGGGGCGGATACCGACGAAATTTTGCGCGATCTCGGATTTGGCGCAGACGAAGTGGCGGCGTTGCGCGACCAGGGCGCGTTCGGGGTGACGAAAGAGAAGAAGAGCGCGTGAGTCTCCGACTTGTGTCCCGGGCGCAGCGCAGCATGCAATGATGCGCTGCAGACCCGGGACCCCGGTTTTCCAAAGCGAAGCAACCGGGGTCCCGCATCTGCGATGCACCGCTGCGCGCTGCATCGCGTGCGGGACACGGGATTTATTGCTTCGCGCTGCTTTCCTGGAGCGCCCTCACCGCCTCGACCAGCGCCGGCACCGCATAGGTGCAGGTGTGGATCGCGATCGCGCTCGCGAGCGCCAGCACCTCGCTGATCTCTTCCATCGTCGCGCCATGGTCGAGCGCCAGCCGGATGTGGCGGCGCATGCCGGGCTCGTACAGCAGCGCCGGCGACGCGCAAACCGCGAGCCCGACGAAGGCCTTCACCTTCGGTGCCAGCGGTCCCGCGGTCCAGGCGACCTCGCCATAGCCGAGAAAGCCTTCGGCAAATTGCGGCGCGAGCGCGAGTATCGCGTCGGCGCCGTCGGGCCACATACCGGTCTTGGCCACATACGCGTCCTTGCGCTGCTGCTGCTCCGGTGTGAGCGCGGCGACCGCCTTCGCCTCCTCCATCAGCATCGCGTGGCCGACCGCGTTCGGGATCTGCCCCTCCGCGCAGGTCGTCAGCATGATGACCTGCAGCACCTCTTCCTTGGTCGCGCCGAGCCGCAACGCGTCCTCGATGTGGCGGCGCAGACCGCGCTCGTAGAGATGCGACACCGCGCCGTCGATCGCGATGTAGATGAACTCGCGCACCTTCGGCTCGAGGTGGCCGGAACGCGCCGGCCCATCCTGGAACCGCAGATAGGCCGCAAGGAATTCAGGCGCGAGCTCCAACAAGCCCTCATGGAACGGATGCCAATAGCCGCGCCGCGCGATGATCTCGGCCTTGAGTTTGTCGCGATCGATCACGATCAGCCTCCGTCGGTAAGGATCAAGGCATCGACCGCGACGCCGCCCTTGGGCAGCGCGATGAATGGATTGATTTCGGCGCTGGTGACTTGGCGATGCGTCGCGCCGAAGCGCGACATCGCGACCAGCGCGTCGGCGAGCGCCGCGAGGTCCACCGGCGGCCGGCCGCGCGCGCCGGCGAGCAGCGCAAAGCCTTTGATGGCGCGGATCATCTCGATCGCCGCCGCATGATCAACAGGCGCAAGGCGCAAGGTCACATCCTTGAGCACTTCCACATAGACGCCGCCGAGCCCGAACAGCACGACCGGGCCGAACACCGGATCGCGCTTGACACCGATAACGGTCTCGACGCCGCCTTCGATCATGCGCGCCACCAGCGCGCCTTCGAGGCGCGCCCGCGGCGCACGCGCGGCGACCCGCGCCATCATCGCGTCGAAGGCGACGGCGACCTCGTCTACGCTGCGCAAGCCGAGCACGACGCCACCGGCCTCCGACTTGTGCGCGATGTCGGCGGAGAGAATTTTCAGCACGACCGGAAAGCCGATCTCGTTTGCCGCCGCGATGGCTTCATCGCGCGTGTGCGCGACCCGCTCGGGCGCGAACGGCACGCCAGCCGCGGCGAGCAGCCGCTTGGCCTCGGCCTCATTGATCGGACCGGCGGGCAACCGCTGCCCCGTCGCTTCAACCGTCAACGGCGCCCGGATGTTCGCAAATCCCGCGCGCAGCCGATGCAGCGCCGCGACCGCCGCGATCGCGCGCGTCGGGTCCTCGAAGATGAGGAAGCCGAGCGCCGTGAATGCGTCCCCCATGTCGCGCGGCATCCTGGCGCACAGCACGAACAGGCAGTGCGGGAAGCGCTGGCGCACGCCGAGGAACGCGCCCTTGAGCCGGTCCATCAGGCCGGGCGTGGTCCCCATGTGGGCGAGGAAGCTGACGATGCTGTCGACGCCGCCTTCCTCGGCCACGATGCCGAGCGTGGTGGTGAACATCGTCCAGTCGTTGACGACCTGCGCGGTGGTGTCGACCGGATTGACGGCGCTTGCGAACGGCACGAGCGCCAGCACCTTCTGTTGCGCGCTGTCCGGCATGCGCGGCAGCTCGAGGCCCTTTTCGGCCGCGGCGTCCGCCATCTGGATGCCGACGCCGCCCGAGAGCGTGACGACGCCGAGCCGCGGTCCCTCGGGGAACACGCCGCCCGCGCACGCATAGGCGACGTCAACGAGTTCGTCGAGCGTGCGCGCCCGATAGACGTTGTTCTCGGCGAACACCGCGTCGAACACCGCGTCCGAGCCGGCAAGCGTTCCGGTGTGCGACGCAATCGCGGCGACGCCCTGCTCGGAGACGCCGACCTTCATGGCGATCACCGGTTTGCGGTTCACGGCCGCGCGCGCAAGCGCGGCGCGCAACCGCGGCCCGTCGCGGCAGCCCTCGAGATAGATCATGATCACGCCCGTCGCCGGATCGTCCGCCAGCCAGGCGACGCATTCGGCGACGTCGATGTCGGCCTCGTTGCCGGTCGCGACGAAATGGCTGAAGCCGAGCCCGCGCTCGACCGCGAGCGCCAGGAAGTAAGTACCGAACGCGCCGCTCTGGCTCACGATGCCGACCGGCCCGCTGCGCGGCCACATCGGGTCGAACGCCGAGGAGAAGGTCGAGTAGAGGCCGTCGCCGACGTTGAACATGCCCAAGCTATTGGGCCCGAGCAGCTTCAGCCCGCCTTCGGCGCAGCGGCGCGCGAGCGCGTCCTGCATCGCGCGGCCCTCCGCGCCGATCTCGGCAAAGCCCGAGGAGAACATCACGGCGACCTTCACGCCCTTGGCGATGCAGTCGTCGGCGGCCTGCAGCGCCGCCTTCGCCGGCACCGCGATGATCGCCTGATCGACCGGACCCGGCACATCCTTGATCGACGGATAGGCCGCAAGCCCCTGGATCTCGCCGCGCGTCGGATTGATAGGAATGATCGCGCCCGTGAAGGCGCGCTTCGAATACGCGACCGGCCGCCCGCCGATGCGATTGGCGTCGCTCGACGCGCCGATCACCGCGACACTGCGCGGGCGGAACAGGGCATCGAGCGGGTGCGACACTGTCAGGCTCCGGTCCCGGCCGGCGGCACGAATTCATAACCGAATTCCGCCGCGGACGCCGAGAGCCACGACCAGAAGCTCCCCGCCATGCTGCGTGGCGCGGCAAGCTGATAGGTCGGGCGCGCGTCGAGCATGTCGATCTGCACGCCGATATGGGCGACAAGCGTGGTCGCGACGTCACCCGGCTTGAAGGCGCGCGGATCGAGGTCGATCGGCACGCCCTTCGCGAGCACATCGCGCAGGCGCGGTCCGCTGAGACGAACGACAAGCCGCGCGTCGGACTGATCCATGACCGCCGCGGTCGGTCCAAGCCGCGCGCGCAGGCGCGGAACGAAACCCGCCGCTTCGGCGCCTTCGGCGGTCGCGATCCAGCGGCCGGGTCCGACGCCCGCGAAGGTCACCGCCCCGCGCGTCACCCGCCGCGGACCCGCCGGCAGCGCCAGGCCGTAGCTCGCCGCGACCGCGGACGGAATGGCGTCAAGCTTGCCGCGCCGCGCGATGACGGCGGCGGCCGCCATCGTGTGCTCCTCGATCACGAGGCCGGCCGGGCCGTCGCGCCGCCCGAAGCGGCCCGGTGCGGCGACGCCGGCCAGCGGCGCGCGCTCCTGCATCGGGCTAGCCATGGAGGCGCGCTCCATCCGGGTCGACGAATGTCGGACTGCACACCTCGACCTCGACGTCGCCGTTGCGCACCGGATCGTAGGCGCGCACGCGCTCGCCGATCCGCCGCGGCCCCTGTCGCAGCACGCCGAGCCCGATCCAGGATCTGAGCGAGGGCGAGAACGCGACCGACGTCATGTAGCCCTCGTCATTCTCGGCCGTCGCGCTCGCGCCGACCTTGATGAAATGCGCCCCCGCGCGCAGCCGCGCGGTGCCGTCGACCGGCCGGAAGCCGACGAAGGCCGGCCGGTCCGGGTCGAGCAGCGCCGGGCGCTGCGCCATCACGCGACCGAGGAAATCCTTCTTCGTCGCCATCATGCGGCCGAGGCCGAGATCGCGCGCCGTCAACTGGCCGTTGATCTCGTTGCCCGCCACATGGCCTTTCTCGATACGCATCACGGCGAGCGCCTCGGTGCCGTAGGGCGTGATGCCGAACTCGGCGCCGGCCTCCATGATCGCGCGGATCGCGGCGTCGCCGTGGCGCGCCGGCACGGCAAGCTCGTAGGCAAGCTCGCCCGAGAACGACAGCCGGAACAGCCGCGCCTCGATGCCGCCATTCGCGAGCGCAACCTCGCGCGCCGCCAGATGCGGGAACGCCGCGTTGGCGAGATCGGCGTCGACCAGCTTGGCCAGCACGTCGCGCGAGCGCGGGCCGGCGATCGAGAACTGCGCCCACTGCTCGGAGACCGAGATCATCTGCACGTCGAGTGCAGGCCACAACACCTGATGGCAGAATTCCAGATGCTGCATCACGCGCACCGCCTGCGCGGTCGTGGTGGTCATGAAGAAACGCTCGGGCGCAAGCCGCGACGTGGTGCCGTCGTCCATCACGAAGCCGTCTTCGCGCAGCATCAGCCCGTAGCGCGCCTTGCCGACCGGCAGCGTCGAGAACGTGTTGGCATAGACGCGGTCGAGGAAGGCGCCCGCATCGGCGCCTTCGATCTCGATCTTGCCCAGCGTCGAGACGTCACATACGCCAACCTTCGCGCGCGTCGTCGTGACTTCGCGGTTGACGGTTTCGAGCCAGTCCGTCTCGCCGGCGCGCGGATAGTATTGCGCGCGCAGCCAAGCACCCGCCTCGACGAACACGGCGCCCTGCTCGGTTGCCCAGGCATGCGACGGCGTCAGCCGCGTCGGGCGGAAGTCCTTGCCGCGGTGATGGCCCGCCATCGCGCCGAAGCTGACCGGCACATAGGGCGGCCGATAGGTCGTGGTGCCGACCTCCGGAATGGCGCGGCCGGACGCTTCCGCGAGGATCGCGAGCCCCGTGACGTTCGCGGTCTTGCCCTGGTCGGTCGCCATGCCGAGCGTGGTGTAGCGCTTCAAGTGCTCGACCGAGCGGAAGCCTTCTTGGGCGGCGAGCGCGATGTCCTTCGTGGTCACGTCGTTCTGGAAATCCACGAAGGCCTTGGCGCGGCTCTCCTTGACGTGCCACAGCGGCGTCACCGCGGCCGGCTCGTCGTCGGCGCGCGGCGGCGCGAGGTCGGCGACCGCAAAGCCGCATTCGGTCGCCGCGATCACGCCGGCCGCCATCCCGTCGGTGAGACAGCGCGCAAGCGCGAACGCGCCCCGCGCCGCGCCCGCGACGAGCATGCCCGGCGGCAACGCGCCCGGAACGAAGGCCGCGATCGCGTCGTTCCACACCGGCTTGCCGCCGAGGTGGCAGGTCAGGTGCAAGGCCGGGTTCCAGCCGCCGGAGACCGCGAGAACGTCGCATTCGACGGTGCGCGCACGTCCATCGGCATCGCGCGTCTCGATCGCCCGCACCGCGTGTCTGCCGCGAACGTTCACGACGCGCGCGCCAGAACGAGAGTCGATGACCGCCGCAACCCCGATACCGGCCGCGCGGGCGTCCGTGGCGGTACGCAGTCCGTCATCATTGTTGGTGAACACCGCGAGCCGCCGCCCCGGCACCGCCGCGAAGCGGTTCATGTAAGTGCGCACCGCGCCCGCGAGCATCACGCCGGGCCGGTCATTGTTGCCGAACGCTGGTCCGCGCTCATGCGCGCCGGCGGCGAGCACGGCGCGCCGCGCGACGATCTTCCATGAACGCTGGCGCGGCGCGTGTTCCGGCGGCATCGCGACATGATCGTTCACGCGCTCGAGCGCGCTGTATTGCCCGTGATCGTAGACGCCCGTGACCGTCGTACGCCGCATGATGCGCACGTCCGGCATCGAGGAAAGCTCCGCCTCGATCTCGGCCGCCCACGTGACGCCGTCTTTGCCGTCGATCTCGTGGCGGTCGGCCAGCAGCCGGCCGCCCAAGCGAAAGTCCTCGTCGCAAATGATCACGCGCGCGCCGGCGCGGCCCGCGGCGAGCGCCGCCATCAACCCCGCCGGACCGGCGCCGATCACCAGCACGTCGCAATGCGCGAACGCCTTCTCGTAATGGTCGG
>CAYZMR010000085.1:0-14228 GCA_964479515.1 uncultured Hyphomicrobiales bacterium
ACGACCAGTCGCAGGACGAGATGCGTTCCGCGCGAGGCACGCTGACCGAGCCGGGCCGGAACAGTCCGTTCCGCGACCGCTCGGTTGCCGAGAACCTCGACCTGTTCCGCCGCATGCGCGCGGGCGAGTTTGCCAACGGCGCGCGCGTGCTGCGCGCCAAGATCGACATGGCTTCGGGCAACATCAACCTGCGCGACCCGGTGCTCTACCGCATCCTGCATGCGAGCCACCCACGCACCGGCACGACCTGGACGATCTATCCGAGCTACGATTTCGCGCACGGCCAATCCGACGCCATCGAGGGCGTGACGCACTCGATCTGCACGCTCGAATTCGAGGATCACCGGCCGCTCTATGACTGGTTCATCGCGAATCTGAGCGTGCCGTCGCGGCCGCATCAATACGAGTTCGCGCGGCTCAATCTCACCTACACGGTGCTGTCGAAACGCGTGCTTAACGGACTGGTCAAGGGCGGCCACGTGTCGGGTTGGGACGATCCGCGCATGCCGACGCTCGCGGGGCTGCGGCGGCGCGGCGTGCCGCCCGAAGCGCTGCGCGATTTTGCCAAGCGCATCGGCGTCGCCAAGGCGAACAGCCTGGTCGATCTCGGCGTGCTCGAATTCTCCATCCGCGAGCACCTCAACAGGACCGCGCAGCGGCGCATGGCGGTGCTCCGGCCGCTCAAGGTCGTGATCGAGAATTACCCCGAGGGCAAAAGCGAGGAGCTCGACGCCATCAATCACCCGGACGATCCGGCCGCAGGCACCCGGCCGGTGCGCTTTGGCCGCGAACTCTTCATCGAGCGCGACGACTTCATGGAGACCCCGGTCAAGAAGTTCTTCCGCCTCTCGCCCGGCACCGAGGTGCGGCTGCGCTATGCTTATCTCATCACCTGCCGCGAGGTCGTGAAGAATGCGGCCGGCGAGGTCACCGAACTGCGCTGCAGCTACGATCCGGCGACGCGCGGCGGCAACACGCCCGACGGGCGCAAGGTCAAGGCGACGATCCATTGGGTGTCGGCGGTGGATTCCATTCCGGCCGAGGTGCGGCTCTACAATCAGCTTTTCACCGCGCCGGAGCCCGACGTGTCGGCCTTTCCGGCGGGCCTCAATCCGAACTCGCTCGAAGTGCTGAGCGAGGCGCGGCTCGAGCCCGCGCTCGCGGCCGGCAATTCGCCCGAGCCGGTGCAATTCGAGCGGCTCGGCTATTTCGCGCGCGACCCGGACTCAGGCCCGGGCAAGCTCGTGTTCAACCGCACGGTCGGCCTGCGCGACACCTGGGCGAAGGTGAGCGCCGCAGGCGGATAAGGGCATCGGAGATGTCGCCGATGAGCGAGGCGCTGCCACGGCATTTTCGCTCCGGCGAGGGGAAGAGCTACCGGCTCGGGCAGATCACGTTGACGTTCAAGACGAGCGCCAGCGATACCGGCGGCTCCTACACGCTATGCGAGGCGATCGAGCCTCCCGGCTCGGGGGCAGGGCTGCATCGTCACGCGACCTACGACGAGACCCATATCATCTGTGCGGGGCAATACGATTGTCAGTTTGGCCACACCGAGCTCAGGCTTGGCCCGGGCGACATGATGTTCGCGCCGCGTGGGACGCCGCACAGCGTCAAGAGCATAGGTCCGGAAATGGGCCGCGAGCTGATCGTGAGCTCGCCCGGCGGAATCTTCGATGCGTTCATCGCGGAGGTCGTCGCGGCAATGATCGACAGCGGCGGTCCATCCAAGCCCGGTCCGGCGGTCGATTTTCGCGCCATCGCGGCGAAATACGGCATCGAATTCCTGAGCTGATCGCGACAATGCCGAACGCGGCAGCACGGAATTTTCCCTGAGCGTTCCCGGCCCGTTCCGGGCGCATGCTCTTGCCAACCCGTAGTAGCATTGATGCCTGCCGGGGTTGTGCGTGCGGGCGGGCGATGGCGGACGGGGGCAGGGGAGCGCAGGGGCGCGCCGAGACATTCGACACGCGCCGCCGCGCCGTTGTGGCGTGGCTGCCGCGCGGGGAGATTTTTCCCGGCGCGCGAGAGGTTCTCTGGCGCTGGCTCGTCGCCGAGGTCGCGCCGGGGCGGTTGCTGCCGTGGCTGCCGATCGCGTTCGGCTGCGGCATCGTGCTGTATTTCACGGCCGACACCGAGCCGAACCTGCCGGCCGCGATCGCGCTTGCGGCGGTCTGCGCCGCTGTCGTGGTGCTGGTGCGTGCGCGGCCGATCGCGTTCCCGGTGCTGCTCGGAGTCGCGGCGATCGCGGCCGGCTTTGCCGTCATCACGCTGCGCACCGCGCAGATCGCGCATCCGATCCTGCGCCATAACGCCTGGAACATCGCGCTCAGCGGTTTCGTCGAGGTGCAGGAGGAGCGCGAGAAGACCGACCGCATCGTCGTGCGCGTGCACAGGATCGAGGGCCGGCTCAACGAAGTGCCAGAGCGCGTGCGGCTCTCAGTGCGCAAGGGCATGGCACCGCCGGTCGGGACCTTCATCGAGGTCAAGGCGCGGCTCAATCCGCCGCTGCGCCCGCTGCGGCCGGGAGGGTACGACTTCTCGCGCGACCTGTTCTTCCAGCAGATCGGCGCGACCGGCTTCGTGACCGGCGCGATCAAGATTCTCGACCCGCCCGCCGCTCCCGGCCATTGGCTGCGCTATGCGGCCGCGCTGGCGTTCATGCGCGACACGATCGACGCGCGCATCCGCGCCGCGATCCCGGGCGACAACGGTTCGATCGCCTCGGCTCTGATCACCGGCAAGCGCGACGCGATCTCGACCCCGGTGAACGACGCGATGTACATCTCGGGGCTCGGCCACGTGCTGTCGATCTCGGGCTATCACATGGCGCTGGTCGCGGGCGTCGTGTTCTTCACGGTCCGGGCGCTGCTGGCGCTTATTCCCGTGTTGGCGATGCGCTACCCGGTCAAGAAGTGGGCGGCGCTCGGCGCGCTGATCGCGGCGCTATTCTACCTGCTGCTGTCGGGCTCCGAAGTCGCGACGCAACGCTCCTTCATCATGACCGCCATCATCCTCACCGGCGTCATGGTCGACCGCGCGGCGCTCACCATGCGCAACCTCGCGCTCGCGGCGCTCGCCGTGCTGGTGCTGCTGCCGGAGGCGGTCGCGCATCCGAGTTTCCAGATGTCGTTTGCCGCGACCCTCGGCCTGATCGCCGGCTATGAGCGTGGCATCCCCTGGATGCGGGCCGGCGCCGATACGCCGCTCGGCGCGCGCATCGCGCTGTGGGGCGGGCGCGAGATCGTGGCGCTCGTGGTGGTCTCGCTCGCGGCCGGAAGCGCGACCATTCCGTATGTGGGCTTTCATTTTCACCGCATCGGACCTTACGGCGCGCTCGCAAACCTGCTCGCGATGCCGATCGTGTCGGCGTGGGTCATGCCGGCGGGCTTGCTGGCGCTGCTCGCGATGCCGTTCGGCTTCGACGCGCCGCTGTGGCGGCTGATGGGGCTGGGCGAGGACTGGATGATCTGGGTCGCCAAGTTTGTCGCGGGCCTGCCCGGCGCGGTCGGCCGCGTGACGGCGTTCGGCATCGGTCCGGTGCTGCTCTGCACGATCGGTCTGCTCGTGCTTGGCTTGCTGCGCTCACCGCTGCGCTGGTGTGGGGCATGCGTCATCGTCGCGGCGTCATTGTGGGCGGCCCTGACGCCGGTCCCGGACGTATACGTGTCCGAGCGCGGCGACCTGGTCGCGGTGCGCGGCGCATCGGCTAAGCTTTCGATTCTGCGCGCGCCAAGCAGCGACGCGTTCGCGCTGCGCGAGTGGCTTGCCGCCGACGCCGACCCGCGCAGCGTGAAGGATCCTTCGCTGCGCGAGGGTGCCACCTGCGACACGATCGGCTGTGTCGCGCGCCTGGTCGACGGAACGATTGTCGCGCTGCCGTTCGCCGCGGAAGCCTTCGAGGAGGACTGCAGCCGCGCCGCGTTGGTCGTGAGCCAGCGCACCGCGCCGCCGGATTGCGCCGCGACTGTGATCGACCGCACCGTCTGGCCGAAGAGCGGCACGGCCGCGCTCTATCGAACCGCGAAGGGCTGGGAGACCGTCGCCGCGCGCCCGTCGGGCTACGACCGGCCCTGGGCGCGCCCGCCCGTGGCGGCGGCTCCGGCTCCCGCTGCCGCGAACCCGCGCCAAGCGCCGCCGCGTGACGCGACGCCCGAGCCCGCCGATCTTGCGCCGGACGATTAGGCGAAAAGGCCGGCGACCGGCAGCGGCAAGGCGACGCCGGTCGCCGTTCCGATCGCGTCCCACACGATGCCCACGATCGCGTTCCACAGCTTCTCGGCGGTGAGCGCCGCGAGGCCTTCCAGCGTGAGGACGAAATTGCGCGAGATCGCCTCCAGATTATTGACGAAATGGTCGCGCAGCTCGTCATTGTCCTTGAACACCCCCATGGCTTCCATGGCGGCGATGCGCTCGGCTTGCTGCGCGATCCCGGTCAGTTGGTCCTGGGCGAAGCCGGTGACCGTCGTCACGTCCTGCTGCAGAATGCCGCCCGCTGCGTCCTTGATGGAGTTGATGAGCGCGTTTGGGTCCAATTTCGCCATGACGCCGCCTCGCTAGCGTTGGAGCTGCTTCTCGTAGGTGAGCACCTGCTGCATCGAGAGCTCGTACTCGGCCTTGAAGCTCTCCACCACGATCGCTTGCAGGCCCTGCTTGCGGTCGGCATCGCGCATCGCCGTGATCGTGCTCATGATGGCGGTGAGAGCCTGGTTCGTCGGCCCCGCGGTGATGTCGGCGACCTTCTGCTGGGCCGCCGGATTGTTGCCGAACACCAGCGCCGTCCCGAGCGGCGCGCCGGGCGCGGGACGGACTTTGGACTCGAGCCGCAGCGCGTCGAACTTGCCGATCAACTCGTCATAGGTGCGCTCGCGGCGCGGGAACGTGCTTTTGGCGGCACCGCTCGCGACCGTCGCGAACAGCGTCATCGTCTCTTCGTTGGCTTGGGCAAGACCATCGATGATGGTGCGGTCGTAATCCGGCGCGAGACGTATCCCGCAGCCGGCAAGAAGGAGCGCCGCGAGGATGATGGGGACGAAGAAGGAGGGGCGGATGACCGGAAGAACAGCCGAAAGGTCGCCTGTGTGGCGCGACACTGAACTCGGAACACGCATGGCCCACCCCGCACGCGATACTGTCAGCCGGATGCCGCAATCGCGGCCCGACTGATTAAAATGCCATCTTACACCAAAAGCTGTTTCTAGTTTGTAATTCTAATCGGATGCGCGGGCCGCTGCGAGGCGCAAACGAACGCTGCGGCTGCGGTTGAACGCCGCGCCGTCGTCAACCCGAGTGACGAGCCTCGATCAATACCGCCGAAACAGCCCGACCAGCTTGCCCTGCACGCGCACGCGGTTCGGCGGCAGGATGCGCACCTCATAGGCACTGTTGGCCGGTTCCAGCGCGATCGAGGCGCCGCGGCGGCGGAAGCGCTTAAGCGTCGCCTCCTCGTCGTCGATCAGCGCCACCACGATGTCGCCGGTATCGGCGGTATCGCCTTTGCGGATCAGCACGGTGTCGCCGTCGAGCACGCCGGCATCGATCATCGAGTCGCCGCGCACTTCGAGCGCGAAATGCTCGCCGGTCGAGAGCAGGTCGGGCGGGACCTGGATCGTGTGGGTGCGCGTCTGGATCGCGTCGATCGGCGTGCCGGCGGCGATGCGGCCCATCACCGGAATCGAGACCGGGCGGCCGCCTTCGTCCTCCGAATTCGAGCGCACGCGTCCCAGATCGCCTTCGATCACGGACGGGGTGAAGCCGCGGCGTGTCCCGATGCCTTGGCCGACCGACTCGGGCAACTTGATCACCTCGATGGCGCGGGCGCGGTTCGGGAGGCGGCGGATGAAGCCGCGCTCCTCCAATGCCGTGATCAGGCGGTGGATGCCGGACTTCGAGCGCAGGTCGAGCGCGTCCTTCATCTCGTCGAAGGAGGGCGGAATGCCGGTTTCCTTCAGGCGCTCGTGGACGAAGCGCAGGAGTTCGAATTGTTTCCGCGTCAGCATCGTAGCCCCTTCTTGTCGGTTAGTGCCCGGTTAGGCGACACCAGACTCGTCCGAAACAAATCATGAACGAACACTATATGTTCCATACTTGTTCCGCAACCATTTAATTTGACGTGAAGAAGTCGAGGGACCGCGAAAGGGGCGGCTTAATCGTCCAATTTAACGATTGAGCATGCCTCGCCGGCCGCGGCGGCCGGTGCGAAGGGTGCCCGGATCACCAGGCAATCCGCGCCCGCAAGCGGCGTCAGCATCGATGAATCCTGCACCGGGAAGGGGGTCGCGACGAGCCCGCCATCCGCGCGCGCCAGCGTTGACCGAAGGTAATCCTGGCGCTCGTCGTTGGCCGGCAGCGCGCGGCCGAGCGTGGCGGATTCGACCTTCGGCTCGAGATCGCCGCGCCCCGACAGGCGGCGGATCAGCGGGCTCAGAAACAGCACGGCGCACACATAGGCCGAGACCGGATTGCCGGGCAGGCCGAGCACGCGCATCGTCCCGAGCGTTCCCGAGAGCAGCGGCTTGCCGGGCCGCACCGCGACCTTCCAGAACGCCAGCGCGAGGCCTTCGGCGGCCAAGGCCGGCTGGACCAGATCATAATCGCCGACCGAGGCGCCGCCGGCCGTGACCAGCACGTCGCAGCCTGCGTCGCGCGCGCGGCGCACCCCCGCGATGGTCTCGTTGAGCCGGTCGGGCAGGATGCCGAGGTCGATCGGCTCGGCGCCTTCGCGCCGCGCCACGGCGGCGAGCGCGAACGCATTCGAATGGATGATCTGGCCCGGCCCGGGCTCGCTGCCGGGCGGCACCAGTTCATCCCCGGTCGCCACCAGCGCGATCTTCGGCCGGCGGTGGACGGGCAGCGCCGGATAGTTCATGGCCGCCGCGAGCGCGATGTCACGGCCGGTGAGGCGGCGCCCCTTGCGCAGCAGTACGGCGCCAGCGCGGAAGTCGAGGCCGGCGACGCGGACGTTCTTCCCCTGACCCGAGGATTTCGCGACGACAACGCTGTCGCCCTCGCGCGTGGTGTTCTCCTGGATCACGACCGTGTCGGTGCCGACGGGCAGCACGCCGCCGGTGAAGATGCGCGCCGCCTCGCCGGCGCCAACGGTGCCGGCAAACGGCCTGCCGGCCGCGACTTCGCCGATAAGCTTCAGCCGTGCGGGCGCGGTCGCGACATCGGCCGCATGCACCGCGTAACCATCCATGGCGGAAACATCGGCGGGAGGCTGGGCGCGCCGGCTGACCAGATCCTCCGCGAGCACACGACCTTCGGCCGCTCCGAGCGGTATGGTCTCGGATGGCAGCGGCTGCGCGCCATCAAGCACACGAGAGAGCGCTTCGGCGACCGAGATGAGCGCCATCTCAAGCCCCCTTCGCTCTGTACGTCCCGGATTTGCCGCCGCGCTTCTCGACCAGATGAATGCCTTCGATGCGCATTCCGCGCTCAGCGGCCTTCACCATGTCGTAGATCGTCAGGCACGCGACCGAGACGGCGGTGAGCGCTTCCATCTCGACGCCGGTCTTACCCGAGAGCTTCGCTGTCGCGCGCACGACGAGGCCCGGCAGCGCCTTGTCGGGATCGATCTCGACCTCGACCTTGGTCAGCGCGAGCGGATGGCAGAGCGGGATCAGCTCATGCGTTTTCTTCGCCGCCATGATGCCGGCGATGCGGGCGGCGCCGAGCACGTCGCCCTTCTTGGCATTGCCCTTGAGCACGAGCTCGAGCGTCGCGGCGCTCATCACCACGCGGCCCTCCGCGGTCGCGATCCGCTCGGTCGTGTCCTTGTCGGAAACATCGACCATGCGGGCTTCGCCGCGGCGGCCGAGGTGGGTGAGCTTGGCCATTCAGATCACTCGGCGGCCGACATCCGGGCGGGGTGGCGCGCGAGCAGCGCTTTGGTCGCGGAGGCAACATCTTGGCTCCGCATCAGGCTTTCGCCGATCAGGAAGGTCGAGACGCCGACCTTTGCGAGCCGCGCGAGGTCGGCCGGCGTGAACAACCCGCTCTCGCCGACCACGACGTAGCCGGCCGGGATCAGCGGCGCGAGGCGCTCGGTGGTCGCGAGCGTCGTCTCGAAGGTCTTCAGGTTGCGGTTGTTGACGCCGAGGAGGCGCGACTTGAGCCGCAATGCGCGCGCGAGCTCGGCCTCGTCGTGCACCTCGATCAGCACGTCCATGCCAAACGCGAAGGCCGCGTCTTCGAGGTCGCGCGCTTCGCTATCTGTCACCGATGCCATGATGATCAGAATGCAGTCGGCGCCCCATGCGCGCGCTTCGGCCACCTGATAGGGCTCGAACATGAAATCCTTGCGCAGCACGGGAAGCGCGGTCGCGGCGCGGGCGGCAGTGAGGAATTCCGGCTTGCCCTGGAACGAGGGCGCGTCGGTCAGCACCGAGAGGCACGCGGCGCCGCCGGCCTCATAGGCGCGCGCGAGCGCCGGTGGATCGAAATCGGCGCGGATCAGGCCGCGCGAGGGGCTCGCCTTCTTGATCTCGGCGATGAGCGCGTAGTGGCCGCCTGCGAGCTTGGCCTCGATCGCTGCGAGGAAGCCGCGCGGGGCGGGCGCGGCTTTTGCCGCGCGCTCCACTTCCGCGAAGGGCCGCGCGGCCTTCGCCGCCGCGATCTCCTCGCGCTTGTAGGCTTCGATCTTGGCGAGGATGTCGGTCATCGGCTGAATATCGTGCTATGCGTTTGAGACCGCAATGAGCCGGTCAAGCCGGCCCTCGGCTTCAGCGCTGTCGACCGATTTGGTGGCGACCGCGACGCCTTCCTTCAAATCCTTCGCCTTGCCGGCGACCACCAACGCCGCCGCCGCGTTGAAGATCGCGACATCGCGGAACGGGCCTTGTCTGCCGCGCAGCACGTCCATCAGGGCGGCCGCATTCGCCGCCGCGTCGCCGCCGCGCAACTGCTCGGGCTTGGCGACGGCAAGCCCGACATCCTCGGGCTTGATCTCGAAGGTCGTGACCTTGCCGTTCTCCAGCGCCGCGACGCTGGTCGGCCCGGACGTCGTGATCTCGTCGAGCCCGTCGGAGCCGTGCACCACGTAGGCGCGCTCGGAGCCGAGGTTCTTCAGCACATTGGCGAGCGGCTCGACCCATTGGCGCGAGAACACGCCGACCATCTGGCGCTTCACGCCGGCCGGGTTGGAGAGGGGACCGAGCAGGTTGAAGATCGTGCGCGTGCCGAGCTCGATGCGCGTCGGCCCGACATGCTTCATCGCCGGATGATGCGCGGGCGCGAACATGAAGCCGATGCCGGCCTCCCGGATGCAACGCGTAATCGCCTCGGGGGCGAGATCGATCTTGACGCCGAGCGCGCCGAGCACGTCGGCGGCACCCGAACGCGAGGAGAGCGCGCGGTTGCCGTGCTTGGCGACCGGGATGCCCGCGCCCGCCACGATGAAGGCCGCGCAGGTCGAGATGTTGTAGGAGCCGGACGCATCGCCGCCGGTGCCGACCACGTCGATCGCGTCGGGCGGCGCTTCGACGCGCAGCATCTTGGCACGCATCGTGGTGACGGCGCCGGTGATCTCGTCGACGGTCTCGCCGCGCATGCGCAGGCCCATCAGGAGCCCGCCCATCTGCGAGGGCGTCGCTTCGCCCGACATCATGCTATCGAACGCGCCCGCGCTCTCCTGGCGCGTGAGCGACGCGCCGGTCGCGACCTTGCCGATGAGCGACTTGAAATCGTCCATGACGCCCCTTCAGTGTGTGCGCGCGCTTCGCCGGCCGGTCGCGGCGTTCCAGTCGGCGGCAAGATCGAGAAAATTCTTCAGCATCAGGTGGCCGTGCTCGGAAGCGATGCTTTCCGGATGGAATTGCACGCCGTGCAGCGGCAGCGTCTTGTGCGCGAGCCCCATCACGAGGCGATCGTCCGTCTCCGCCGTGACCGCAAGTGCGTCCGGCATGCTGGCGCGCTCGACCACGAGCGAGTGATAACGCGTCGCCCGGAACGGCCCGTTGATGCCGCGGAATATGCCTTGTCCCTCGTGCGCCACCTCCGAGAGCTTGCCGTGCACCGGCACCGGCGCGCGCACGACCGCGCCGCCGAATGCCTGGCCGATCGCCTGATGGCCGAGACAGACGCCGAGGATCGGAATTGTCGGCGCGGCCTTGTCGATCAGGTCGAGGCAGATGCCGGCCTCGTTCGGCGTGCAGGGGCCGGGCGAGAGCACGATCGCGTCCGGCGCGGCTCCGATCACGTCGTCCGGCGCGACCTTGTCGTTCCGATGCACGACGATCTCGGCTCCAAGCTCGCCGAAGTAATGGACGAGGTTGAAGGTGAAGCTGTCGTAGTTGTCGATCAGAACGATCATGAGGGCTGCCCGGAGGTCCAAGGGGTCTTAGTTGGCCCCGGATAGGCGGTCAAGAACGCACCGGTCCAGTGAACCTAAGCCGGAGAGAGCCGCTTTTCCGCCGCAAGCCGCAGCGGCGGGAAAGCCATGCAATCAATCACGTCGAAAACCGCTTCGATCCCCTGGCGGAAGCTTTCGGCAAAAGCCAACGCGTCATCGCGCCGCTCCTCGCGGACGCTCATTCCCAATGTGCAGTGCGGTATCCAGAGCGCCGGTCTGTAGTAGGGCCGACAAAGCGCCGGATCGATCGCCGCGTGAATAGCCTGATGCATTCTGATGAGAGAGTCTTGCGGCTCGGGAGCGGCCCAGAGAACAAGCGGCGGCCCCGCGAACGTGCGGATGCGATTGAACGTTATTCGTAGTTCCGCTTCGCCGAGTGCCGCGCGCTCGATGGCGCTGCGCGCCCGCGCTTCGGTCACGTCGTCGGTATCATAGATCGCGAAGGTGAAATGCGGCGGGTAGTTGAGCGCCCGCATCGAGGCAACATCCTCGAAGGCGCTGACCTCATCCCAGAGCGCGGTGACGGCAGGCGCCGAGGTGTCGCTTATTCTGAGGTTCAGCGAAAATCCCATGGGTTCACTTCGGCGGCGGCAGGTCGAGATCGGGGATCGGCGTCAGCATGTCCTGGAGCTTGCGATTGATCTCCTCGGTCGACACCGGCGCCTGCAGGGCGCGGGTGCGGTCGGCGGCGTTCTCGCCGATGTGCACCAGCGCCGGCACGAACAGCACGATCGCGAGCACCAGCCATTGCGCGAGCAGGAACGGCAACAGCGCGCGCGTCAGCGCCACCAGCGAGCCGCGATAGCGCAGCGTGCCGCGCACCATCATCAGCGCGTAGCCGAACGGCGGCAGCAGGAAGCTCGTCTGCAAGGTCAGCAGCACCAGCACGGCGGCCCAGCGCGCATCGGCGACGCGCACGAGCATCGGCGGCACGACGATCGGCACGATCACGAAGATGATCTCGAACGCGTCGAGCACGAAGGCCGAGAGCCCGATCACCGCGAGCACGATCGCCACCACGACGATCTCGTTGCCGGGCAACCCCACCACCCAGTCGTTGATGAGCTTGTCGGTGCCGAGCATGCGCAGCACCAGCGTCAGCGTGGTCGCGGCGATCAGCAACGCGAACAGCGCGCCGGTCGTCGCCATCGCGTCGTGCAGCACCTCGCGCAGCACGGCGCCGCGCAGCCGCCCCGTGATGATGCCGGCGGTGAACAGCACGAACGCCCCCATGGCGGCGGCCTCCACGGCGTAGAAGTAGCCGCTCGCGACCCCGCCCAAGAGCGTCAGCAGGAAGACGACCGAGATCGCGGCGAGCAGCACCTGTCCGCCGCTCGGCCGGTCGTCGGTCGGGCTCTCTTGCGCGGGCAGGCGGCGCCCGACCAGCCAGGTGACGATGAGGCAGAGAACCAAGAATAGGCCGGCCGGCGCGAGCGCGCCGTGGAAGACGTCCTGCGTGTTGATCACGCGGTCCTGCCGGCCGGTCATCGTCACGGCGATCGTGTGCGCCGAGAGCATCGCGTCGCCGAGCAGGATGAGGACGAGCGAAGGCGGGATCACGACGCCGAGCGTGCTCGCGACCGCGACCACGGCGGCGCGGGTCGGCTCCGGCACGTCGCGCGCCGCAAGCCGCGGCGCGACCACGCGCGAAAGGCCGAGCACACTCGCGCCGACCGAGCCGTTCATCGGCCCGAGCAGCGCGCCGAGCCCCATGCCGGAGACGAGCGGGGCTGCGGCCCCGCGCGGCAGGATCGACAGGCCGGTGCGATAGAGCGCCTCGGCGACCGGGAGGCGGTCGAGGAGGAGGCCCATCAGCACGTAGAGCGGCAGCGCCTGGAGGAGATCGTTCTCGAACAGATTGATCAGCCGGCCGGGCAGCGCGGTGAGCAGTGCGAGCGGAATCGTGTCAGTCACGACGCCGAACACGGCACCAGCCGACGCGACCGCGATCAGCACGACCGCAGCCGGCAGGCCGGTGAAGATGATGCCGCAGCCGACCAGCAGCAGCAGGACGAGGCCGGCGGCGGGCATTATGCCTCCCCGCGGCGGGGCCGCAGAATATCGATGATCGCCTGCAGCAGGATCAGCCCGGCAAGCACCCAGAGTGCGAGCTTGATGAGGAAATAGCCGGGATTGTAGGTGTCGGGGAACGCTTCCAGCATGCGCACGGACGGAATGACGAACTTTCCGCCGGCGATCAGCACGAACAGCGCCCAGGGAACGAGCCCGATGAGCGCGCCGAGCCGCGCGATGGTCGCGCGCGTCGCGTCCGAATAGGTCCTGGCGACCGCGTCGGCGGCGAGATGCGTGTGCGCGCGCGTCGCGGCCGTGAAGGCCATCGCCACGTAAAGCGCGAACAGCCATTGGCCGAGATCGTTGGCCTCGCGCGAGAAGTGGCCGGCGAATTCGCGCAACGGCCATTGCAGGAACAGGAGCGCCACGACGGGAAGCAGCAGCCAGCTTCCGGCCGCCAGGATCGCGGCGACGACTCGATCGAGACCGCCGATGAGGCGCGTCGTCATGACTGAATGGCCGGTCCTGGCGTTCCCCGAAACGATGATCCGTCAGCGTTCGGGCTGTGTCTACAGGATTACTGACCGCGCTTCGCGGCGCTGGCGAAGCGGCGCGCCTCTTCGGCGGCGCGGAACAGCGCACGCGACTTGTTGATGCATTCCTGCTGTTCGGACTGCGGATCACTGTCCGCCACGATCCCGGCGCCGGCCTGCACATACATCACGCCGTCCTTGATCAGCGCGGTGCGCAGCACGATGCAGGTGTCCATCTCGCCCGCGGCCGAGAAATAGCCGACCGAGCCCGCATAGAGCCCGCGCTTCTCGCGCTCCAACTCGTCGATGATCTCCATGGCGCGCACTTTTGGCGCGCCCGACACTGTCCCCGCCGGGAATCCGGCGGCAAGCGCGTCGACCGAATCGTGCTTGGCGGCGAGTTTCCCCTCGACGTTCGACACGATATGCATCACGTGGCTGTAGCGCTCGATGAAGAACTGATCGGTGACCTTCACGCTGCCGATCTCGGCGACCCGGCCCACGTCATTCCGCCCGAGATCGAGCAGCATCAGGTGCTCGGCGCGTTCCTTCGGATCGGCGAGCAGGCGTTCCTCGAACGCCTTGTCCTCGTGCGGGGTATCGCCGCGCGGCATGGTGCCGGCGATCGGCCGCACCGTGACGACGCCGTCGCGCACGCGCACCAGGATTTCTGGGCTCGATCCGGCGACCGCGTAGTCGCCAAAATCGAGGAAGAACAGGAACGGCGCCGGGTTCACGCGCCGCAGCGCGCGGTAGAGCGCGAACGGGGAGAGCGTGAACGGCGCCTCGAAGCGCTGCGACAGCACGACCTGGAAGATGTCGCCGGCCGCGATGTACTCCTTGGCGCGCGCGACCATGCGTTTGAATTCGTCCGGCGTCGTGTTCGAGGTCGGCGGCACGGTCAGGGGACCGGCCTCGCTGCCGACCGCTTCCTTGTCGAGCGGCCGGTCGAGCGCGTCCACGATCGCCGAGATGCGTTCGGCGGCGCGGTTGAAGGCGGCCTCGGCCTTCACGCCTGCCTCGGGCCGCACCGGCGTCACCACGGTCAGCGTATCCTTCACGGCGTCGAACACGATCACGACGGTCGGACGGATCATCAGCGCATCCGGAATGCCGATCGGATCGGGTTTCGCGGCGGGCAGTTCCTCCATCAGCCGCACCATGTCGTAGCCGAGATAGCCGAACAGGCCGGCGGCCATCGGCGGCAGCGCGTCGGGAAGCGTGATGCGGCTTTCGGCGATCAGCGCGCGCAGCGCCTCGAGCGGCGGCTCGGGGGAGGGCGTAAACGCGTCCGGCTTGGCGCGCGCCGCGCGGTTGATCTCGGCGTGCGT
>CAYZMR010000086.1:0-14204 GCA_964479515.1 uncultured Hyphomicrobiales bacterium
CCAAGGGAACGGACTCTACCCAAAATCGGGGACATCTACGGGGAGCAGGTCACGAATTATTCCATTCAGCTCTGCTGCTAATGGCTTCAGCTCTCTATTCAAATCTTCTTTTTGTTTGTTGGTCAGCGCCCTCGGAGTCTTAATTTTCGCCAATTCAAGTTCCGCGTTTACGGCGCGCTCTCTCGCTTCTTCACCCAGCCTTGTGAGATTTGCTACCTCGATCTTTTGTCTTCGTCCGATTTCCGAATCTAGCTGTAGCAATGCGATTCCGAATGTCGCTTCAATTCCAAGGCAAGCGACAAGCACCTTCCAGCCAATCTCCTGGGTGGCCTCCGTAAACCGCTTGCCTTCAAGCCATACACCTATCCAAACGCCGACCGTGGCACCAAGAAACGCTAGATTAAGCAGCAGTTTTGCAAATTCGATGTTTTCGGTAGAGACGCTCGAAAAAATAGCAGACATCGCGCTCCCCATCGCACTAATCGCGAACGTCGTACCGCAAGGGGGAGGGTAACAGACCGAGCTTGCGGCCCTCAATTCCCCTTCACCCCATAAATCTCCGGAAAAAACATCTCCTGCCACTTCTGCGGCCGCGTCTTGATCGAGCCGACATCGGCCATGAAGTTGGCGTAGGTCATCACGCTCTCGGGCGAGGTGGTGAAGCGCACGTCGGGATCGTTGAGGACCTCCATCAGGTCGTCCATCTTCCACCCCTTGCCCTCGTCCGACTTCAGAAACACTTGCGCCGCGGCTTTCTTGTCGGCGTTGATGAAGTCGATCGCGGCCTGCAGCGCCTTGAGCACGGCCGCATAGGCCTTCGGGTTCTCGTCGTGGAACTTCGTCGGCGCGTACAGCATCGTGAACGTGCTCGGCGCGCCCATGATCTCGTTCGAGGTCGTGATCGTGCGGATGCGCGGGTCCTTGCGCTCGCGCTGGTGGAACGGCGGCGAGGTGAAATGCGCCGTGATCTCGGTTCGTCCCGAGAGAAGCGCGATCACGCCGTCGGGGTGCGTCAGCGACACCGTGTAGGGATCGTAATGGCCGTAGTCCGCCTTGCCGTAGTCCTTGATCGCGGCCATCTGCATGATGATCGCCGGGATCGACACCTTCACGGCCGTGATCGCGATCTTGTCGTTCGGTGTCAGGTCCTTCAGCGACTTCAAGTACGGCGCGTTGGTGTTGAGGTACATCGGGATCGACGTCATCGCGGCGACGCCCTTCACCTTCATGTTGGTCGAGGTCTTGTCCCACAGCGTGATAAAGGCGGGCGGTCCCGCCGGCGCGAAATGCGCGAGCCCCGCCAGCAGCATGTCGTTGACGACGGCAGGTCCGCCGAGCTGGACGTATTCGGCGCGCAGCGTGAACCCCATCTCCTTCGCCTTCTGCTCGACGAGCTTGTTCTCCTCCATCACGATCAGCGGCAGGAAGCCGACCCCGCCCGCGCCCTTGGGGATCTTCACCACGTCGACCTCGGCGTGCGCGAGCGCCGGCAGGGCGAGCAGGACGGCCGCGAGCAGCGCGCGTGTCATCATCGCGCTCACGCCTTCTTGCCGACCTCGACGCCGGCCCATTTCTCGATCGGCTTGACGAATTCGGTGATGTCGGCGTCCGGCCCCTGCGCGGCCTTGCCGATCGCCATCATCTGGCGCACCGCGTTGCCGACGATCATCGGCACGCCGAGCGCTTCGGCCTCTTCCAGGCACAGGCGGATGTCCTTGTAGAGCAGCGACGTGGTGAAGCCGAAATCGAACCGGCGCGGCACGACGCAGCGCGGAAACTTGTCCTCGGTCGCGGTGTTGCGGCCAGAGCCCGCGTTGATGACGCTGAGCATCGTGGTCGGATCGAGGCCGGCCTTCACGCCCATCACCATCGCCTCGGAGGTGATCGTGATCGCGGTCGCCGAGAGCAGGTTGTTGATCACCTTCATGGTCTGCCCGAGCCCGGGCGCCTCGCCGATGTAGAAGAACTTGCCGAGCACCTCGATGATCGGGCGCAGTTCGTCCGCGAGCGGGCGCGGGCAGGCGATCATCATCGCGAGCGTGCCCTTCTCGGCGCCGGACGGGCCGCCGCTCACCGGCGCGTCGACCGCCGTGATGCCTTTCTTGGCTAATCCTTCGGCAACCTCCTTGGCGACGCGCGGACCAGTGGTCGACAGATCGATGAAGGTCTTCGCCTTCGCGCCCTCGATCACGCCGTTCTTGCCGAGCGCGACCAGTTTGACCACGTCCGGCGTCGGCAGGCTGACCAGCACGGTCGCGCATTGCGACGCGACATCGGCGGCGGACGCCGCGCGCTTCGCGCCACGCTGCTCCAGCCGTTGCATCGCGGTCTCGTTGGTGTCGAAGACCGTCACCGCATAGCCGGCCTCGAGCAGGCGCCCCGCCATGTGGATGCCCATGCGGCCGACGCCGATGAAGCCAAGCTCTCTGTCCGACATGCGAAAACTCCTCCCGAACGCGTCTTGCGCGTCTCTCGCCCGCGCTTCGTTCGTGGGGCCAATCGTTAGCAGAGACGTGTTGCGCTCGGAAGAGCTTTGGCTGCAAAGTGTATGCACTTGGCGAATGGCGCGCGTCGCCGTTCGGGCAATCAAGAAACAGACAGGGAGGAGACCATGGCGAAGGCCAAGAGCAAGCCGACTGGCAAGCCGGCCAGCAAGTCGAGGAGCGCGCGCAAGTCCGCCGCCCGCAAGAAGACGTCCGCGCGGCGCGCGCCCGTCGTGGCGGCGAAGCGCCGCCCACGCCAGGCTTTCGTCGCGAGCCATCACCGCGACGAGGACTTCAAGACCGACGGGCTGCGCACTTACGCGAAGTATCGCGACCTCGGCATCGCCAAGGCGACGGGCGGTCTCGCGGTCGCGCACGTGATCCGCTTCGTGCCGCCGTGCCGGCCCGAGGAAGTTTCCAAGCTGCACCTCCATGATGTGGATTTCCAGATGATCTACGTGCTCAAGGGCACGATGACCACGGAGCTCGAAGGGCAGGGCGCGATCACCATGAAGGCGGGAAGCTGCTGGATCCAGCCGCCGCGCATCAAGCACAAGGTGCTGCACTATTCGGACGACTGCGAGGTGCTGGAGATCGTCCTGCCGGCCGACTTCGAGACCGTGGAACTGCAATGACCACGCGCCGCAGCGTGCTCAAGGGCGCGGCGGCGGTCCCGGCGCTCGCGATGCCGACCCTTGCCAGCGCGCAGGCGCGCCGCACCTACATGCTGGTGCACGGCGCCTGGCACGGCGGCTGGTGCTGGGCGCGCGTCGCCGACCGGCTCATTGCGGCGGGCCACCGCGTGTTCACGCCGACGCAGACCGGGCTCGGCGAGCGCAAGCACCTCATGCGCAAGGGCATCAGCCTCGACGACTTCGTGACCGACATGACAAACGTGATCGAGGCCGAGGAGCTCTCCGACATCTACCTCGTCGGCCACAGCTTCGGCGGCCGCTCGGTCTGCGGCGTTGCCGATCGCATGCCGGAGCGGATCAAGCGCCTCATCTTCCTCGATGCCGGCCTGCCGCAGCCCGGCAAGTCGGTATTCGACGGCTTCTCGCCGGAGGTGCGCGAGGCGCGCATCAAGGCAGCGCAGGAATTCTCCGGGGGCTTGAGCGTGCCGGCGCCGAAGGCCGCCTCCTTCGGCGTGACCGAGACGGCCGACGCCGCGTGGCTGGAGCGGCGGATGACGCCGCATCCGCTGAGCACCTACACGACCCCGATGAACCTGAAGAACCCGATCGGCAACGGCTTGCCGGTCACCTATATCCGCTGCACCGAGCCGAAATACACCGTGGTCGATCCGAGCGGCGCTTATGCGCAGGCGCGCAAGGACTGGCAGTACGTCGAACTTGCGACCGGCCACGACGCGATGGTCATCGTGCCGGGACCGCTCGCGGACATCCTGCTGGGAGTGGCGTGATGCAGAGACTCCTACCCACGACGCTCGTCGGCTCCTACGCGCAGCCGGACTGGCTGATCGATCGCGCAAAGCTCGCCGGACGCTTCCCGCCGCGCGTGCGCGCGAAGGAACTCTGGCGCGTCGCGCCCGAATGGCTTGAAGCCGCGCAGGACGACGCGACGCTGCTCGCGATCCGCGCGCAGGAGCAGGCCGGGCTCGACATCATCACCGACGGCGAGATGCGGCGCGAAAGCTACTCCAACCGCTTCGCGACCGCGCTCGAGGGCGTCGACATCGACAATCCCGGCACGGCGCTCGACCGCTCCGGTCATCCCAATCCGGTGCCGCGCGTGACCGGCAAGGTGCGGCGCCGGCATCCCGTGGAAGTGCGCGATACGGAATTCCTGCGCCGCAACACCGACCGCATGATCAAGATGACGGTGCCGGGCCCGTTCACGATGTCGCAGCAGGCGCAGAACGATTTCTACAAGAGCGACGAGGCGATGGCGCTCGACTACGCGGCCGCCGTCAATGCCGAGATCAAGGATCTGTTCGCGGCCGGCGCCGACGTGGTGCAGGTCGACGAGCCCTACATGCAGGCGCGACCCGACAAGGCGCGGGCGTTCGGCCTGAACGCGCTCAACGCGGCGCTCGACGGCGTCACCGGCACGACCGCCGTGCACATCTGCTTCGGCTATGCGGCGATCATCCATCAGCGGCCGGAGGGCTATTCGTTCCTCCCGGAGTTCGCGAGCTCACCCGTACAACAAATCTCGATCGAGACCGCGCAATCGAAACTCGATTGTTCGGTGCTCGAAAAACTGCCCGGTAAGACGATCCTGCTCGGCGTGCTCGATCTCGCCGACATGAGCGTCGAGGCTCCGGACACGGTCGCGGCGCGCATCCGCCGCGCGCTGCCGCACATGCCGGCGGAGCGCATCATCGTCGCGCCCGACTGCGGGCTGAAATATCTGCCGCGCGACGTCGCCTTCGCCAAGATGGCCGCGATGGTCGCGGGCGCGGCGATCGTCCGCGCCGAACTGATGCGACGCTGATGGGACAAGGCTGTTGCCATCGTGTGGCAAGCCGAGCGACGATGAGGGAATAAAGACGGAATAAAAATGCGCGAAACCCGCGCGTAGAACAGGGAGGATGCAATGCTTCTTCGAGGGACAATGACGGCCGGGCTGCTCGCCGCGGCGATCGCGGCGTTCGCGGTGCCGGCCTCGGCGCAGAATTACCATATCGGCGCGCTGCTGCCGAATTCGGGCCCGATGGTGCAGTTCGGGCAATTGTTCAGCAACGGCGCCGATCTGGCGGCCGACCACATCAACGCCGACAAGGTCCTGTCCAAGCCGTTCGTGATCGATCACGAGGACAGCCAGGGGCAGCCGCAGCCCGCGGTCACGGGCATGAACAAGCTGGTGCGGGTCAACGAGGAGCCGGTGGTGCTGACCGCGCAGTCCGGCGTCTCCAAGGCGGTCGCGCCGATCGGCGAGCGCGAGCATGTCGTCACCATCAATGGCGGCGGCGTCGCGCCGGATCTCGCCAAGCTCGGGCCGTACTTCTTCAACGTGATCCCGCTCGTCAATTACGAGGTGCGCGCGCTGGTCCCGTATCTGGCGAAGGAGAAGAAGTTCAAGCGCATCGCCATCGTCTATGTCGAGGACCCGCTCGGCGACGCCTGTCTGAACGAGATCAAGGAAAACGCGCCGAAGAACGGCATGGAGCTGGTCGGCGCCTTCTCGATTCCCTCCACGTCGCGGCAATTTGCTCCCATCGCGGCAAAAGTGCGCGAGGTGAAGCCCGACGTGGTGTTCGTCGCCTATTACGGGCAGACGATGGTCGCGCTGGTCAAGCAATTGCGCGACGCCGGCGTCGACACGCCCTTTACCAGCTATTCGGGCTTCGACGATCCCGACTTGAAGGCATTGCCGGCCGCCGAAGGCTCGATCTATTCGAGCCAGAAGATGGATTGGGCCTCGACCGACCCGATCACCGCGCGTTTCGTCGTGGACTTCAAGAAGAAGTACGGCAAGGACCCGACCTTCTATAACGCGAATTACTACAATGCCGTGTGGGTCACCGCGCAGGCGATGGCGAGCCTGGAGAAGAAGAAGCAGCCGGTCACCGGCGAGACCATCCGCAACGAGATACTGGCGATCAAAACCTTCAACGCGGTCGGCGGCAAGATGGAATTCCAGCCCGACGGCACGGTGAGCATGCCCATGCAGATCAACGAGTTGATCAAGGGCGGGAGCAAGGTGCTGCAGTGATCCTCCGCCGTTATCCTGAGGAGGCCGCGTAGCGGCCCTCGAAGGATGGCCGCACACGCCGTCGCCCTTCGAGGCGCGCTACGCGCGCACCTCAGGGTGACGGCGCAGGGATAGCCTCATGCTCTTCCTCCAGCTCCTCGTCGACGGCCTGCAGCTCGGCGCGCTCTATGCGCTGATGGCGGTCGGCTTTGCGATCATCTTCGGCTCGACGCGCGTGTTCCACTACGCGCACGGCACGACCTACGTCATCGTCGGCTACGTATTCTTCTACCTCGCCGAGCGGCTGGCGCTGCCATGGTGGCTCGCGGCCGCCATCGCGTCGGCGGCCGCCGTCGTGTTCGGCGTTGCGCTCGACCGTTTCGTCTACCGGCCGATCCAGCGCGACGAAGGCTCGTTCTTCACCGTGTTCGTCGCGTCCTTCGGCATCGGCGTCGTCGCCGAGAACCTGATTATCATTTTCTTCGGGGCGAGCTTCGTGTCGATCTCGACGCCGCTGACGCGCGTGAGCGACATCGGCGGCGGCATCGTCGTCTCATACCTCGGCATGTTCTCGGTGCTTGTCGCCGTGCTGCTGTTCACCTTCCTCAACTGGTTCCTGGCGAAGACCGATGTCGGCGTCGCGCTGCGCGCGCTGTCGGAGAACCCCGAGCTCGTGCGCGGCTTCGGGCTCAACCCGCGCAAGCTCTCGCAATATGCCTTCGCGATCGGCTCGCTGCTGGTCGCGCCCGCCGCATTGGTCGCGACCTGCGTCACCGGCCTGACGCCGTCGGCCGGGCATCGCGTCGTCCTCATCTCGATCGCCGCGAGCATCATCGGCGGCATCGGCAGTCTACGCGGCGCGGGCTTCGGCGGGCTGATCCTGGGACTCGCCGAAAGCCTCGCGGTCTGGAAACTCTCGACCGGGTGGAGCGAGGCGGTCTCCTTCATCATCCTGCTCGCCTTCATCCTCGCGCGGCCCTCCGGGCTGTTCGGCACGCGCGCGCGGGTGTGACCGATGGTCGGCTACATCCTCAACCTGCTGATCCTCGTATCCATCAGCGGCATCTTGGCCGGCAGCCTCAATTTCATCATCGGCTATGCGGGCATCTATTCGATGGCGCATGCGGCGTTCTTCGGTGTCAGTGCCTACACGGCGGCGCTGATCGCCATGAATCTTTCTACGTCGCTCCTGGTCGCGATCCCGGCCGCGATGGCGATCTGCGCGGCGCTCTCGCTCGTCATTTCGCTGCCGTCGTTGCGCGTGCGCGGGGAGTATTTCGTCGTCGCCTCGCTCGGCCTGCAGCAGATCGCCTTCACGGTGTTCTCCGAATGGAAGGACGTGACCGGCGGCCTCGGTGGCATCACCGGCGTGCCGGTCGCGACGCTTTTCGGCTACAAGCTTCGCTCGCTCGGGTCGATGCTCACGGTCTCGCTCGTCTGCCTCGCGCTGGTGACGCTTGTCATCTATGTGCTGGTGCGCACAAGCTTCGGGCGGAACCTGAAGGCGATCCGCGACAACGAGGTGGCGGCGAGCGCGTTCGGCAAGAACGCGACGGCCATCAAGACCATCGCGGTCGCGATCTCGTCGGCGCTGTGCGGCATCGCGGGCGTGCTCTACGCGTTCCACGTCTCGTTTGTGAACCCGGAGAGCTTCACCGTCGACGCGTCGGTGCTCATCATGGCGATGATCATCATCGGCGGCACCGGCACGGTGTTCGGCCCGATCCTCGGCGCGCTGATCATCCACCTCCTGCCCGCGGGCCTCACCTATCTGACCTTCCTGCCGGCGCGCGAGCTCGCCTCGCTGCAGCAGATCATCTACGGCGCCGCCATGGTGCTGCTGATGATCTATCGGCCGTCCGGGTTGATCGGGCGTGCCAATGTGAAGGACACGTGGACACGATGAGCGAAGCGCCAGTCCTACGTCTCAAAGGCGTGAACAAGCGCTTCGGCGGCGTGGTCGCGGCGAACGACGTCGACCTCGACCTGCCGGGAGGCGTCGTCACCGCGCTGGTCGGGCCGAACGGAGCCGGCAAGACCACGCTGTTCAATCTGATCACCGGCAACCTCAAGCCCGATTCGGGCCTAATCGAGTTGCGCGGACGGTCCCTTGCCGGCATCGAGCCGCGCGGCGCCGCGCTTGCCGGCATCGCGCGCTCGTTCCAGGACCTGCGCCTGTTCGAGCAGATGACCGTGTTCGAGAACGTGCTGAGCGTGATGGAGCGCTCGGCGCTGCCGTGGCAGCCGGGCGGCCGCGCCGCCGCAAACGCGCGCCGCGAGAAGGCGGATGCCACCATCGCGCAGGTCGGTCTCACCAACTGGCGCGATGCGCGCGCGATCGATCTCGGTTATGCGGAGCAGAAGTTCCTCTCGCTCGCCCGCATCCTGGTGACTGACGCCTCGCTCTGGCTGCTCGACGAACCCGCCTCGGGGCTCGATCCCGCCTCCTACGAGCGCTTCGTCAAGCTGGTACGCGGACGTCTGAGCGAAGGCATCACGATCTGCCTGATCGAGCACAATCTCGACATCGTGCACGGCATCTCCGACCGCATCGCGTTCCTCGACCAGGGCACCGTGCTTGCGGCCGGAGAGCCGCGTGCGATCCTGAACGACCCGAAGCTCGCCGCGATCTATTTCGGAGAGCGGCGATGAGCGCGCTCGTCTGGGACGTCGAGAACGCGAGCGCCGGCTATGGACCCAAGCAGGTGCTGTTCGATCTGAGCCTGCAGCAGGCGCCGGGTGAGCTCGTCTGCCTGCTCGGCCACAACGGCGCCGGCAAATCGACCTTGCTGAAGGTGCTTTACGGCCTGTTGCCGGCGCGCGGCGGACGGCTGCGCCACAATGGAATGGACATCACGCATGCGGGGCTCGCGGCGCGGCTCGATGCCGGCATCGCCTACATGCCGGGTGGGCGCGGCGTGTTCCAGCAATTGTCCGTGGCGGAGAACCTGCGGCTCGGGCTTGTCGCCGCGCGCGTGCCGGCCGCGGCGCGCGCCGAGCGCCTGGACGACGTGTTCGCGCTGTTCCCGATTCTGCGGGAGTTCTACGCACGGCGGGCGGGCCTATTGTCGGGCGGGCAGCAGCAGATGCTGTCGCTCGGCCGCACGATCCTCAGCCGTCCGACCTGCCTGCTGCTGGACGAGCCCTCGATCGGGCTTGCGCCGAAGCTGTTCCAGGACCTGCTCGCTACGATCCAGCGCATGCAGCGGCAGATGAACATGGCGGTGCTGCTGGTCGAGCAGAACGTGCGCGAGGCGCTGGCGATCGCCGACCGCGCCTATGTGATGAAGGCCGGCCGGATGGTATACGCGGGACCGCCGTCCGCGATCGACGATCACGCCAAACTCATGGAGCTGTATTGAACTCCAATCTCACGACCGAACGCCCGACCTTCGTCACCCACCTCGAATGTGCCATGATGGGCGACCGCTACGAGGCGGATCGGCTGCACAATCTCTCCAAGGCCGGAAAACCGCTGCTGGTGCGCTATGATCTCGCCGGCGTGCGCAAAGCGCTCACCAAGGACGCGCTCGCGGAGCGTCCGGACGACCTGTGGAAGTGGCGCGAGCTTCTGCCGGTGCGCAAATGCGAAAACATCGTCAGCCTCGGCGAGGACGCGACGCCGCTCATTGCCCTGCCGAAGCTCGGCAAGAAACTCGGCGGCGGCGAAATCATCGTCAAGGACGAAGGCCGCCTGCCGACCGGCTCGTTCAAGGCGCGCGGCCTCGTGATGGCGGTGTCGATGGCCAAGGCGCTCGGCGTCAAGCACATGGCGATGCCGACCAACGGCAATGCGGGCGCGGCGCTCGCCGCCTATGCGAGCCGCTGCGGCATCCGCACGACCATCTTCTGTCCCGAGGACACGCCGGAGATCAACCTCTCCGAGATCGCGCTCGAAGGCGCGAGCGTCTACCGCGTCAACGGGCTGATCGACGATTGCGGCAAGCTGGTCGGGCAGGGCAGGGAAGCGACCGGCTGGTTCGACACGTCCACACTGAAGGAGCCCTACCGGATCGAAGGCAAGAAGACGATGGGGCTGGAACTCGCCGAGCAGTTCTCCTGGGATTTGCCCGACGTCATCTTCTATCCGACCGGCGGCGGCACCGGCCTGATCGGCATGTGGAAGGCGTTCGCGGAACTGGAGGCGATCGGCTTCATCGGCTCAAAGCGCCCACGCATGGTTGCGGTGCAGGCCGAGGGCTGCGCGCCCATGGTGCGCGCCTACGAGCGCGGCGAGGAACATGCGCCGCGCTTCGAGAACGCGCACACGATCGCGTCCGGCATCCGCGTGCCGCAGGCGGTCGGCGATTTTCTCATTCTCCGCGCGGTGCGCGAGTCCGGCGGCTTCGCGATCGCGGTGTCGGACGAGGCGATCCAGGCGGGCGTGAACGAGGTCGCGCACGAGGAAGGCTTCCTGATGTGCCCGGAGGGAGGCGCGACCTACGCCGCCTACAAGGCGGCGCTCGCCGACGGCCGCGTCACGAAGTCCGAGCGCGCGATCCTGTTCAACTGCGCGACGGGCTTGAAATATCCGATGCCGAAGGTGACGGCGACGCTCGACCGCAACAAACCGATCGATTTCAAGGCGCTGTGAGGAAACGACATGTCAAAACGCAAGAGCATCCACATCGAAGGCTTTTCTCACAAGAACCCGATTCCGGCCGCATGTCGCTTGGGCAACATGCTGATGACCGGCATCATCACCGGGACCGATCCGGCGACCGGCAAGGTCGCGCCCACGCTCGAAGCGCAATGCGCCTTCATGTTCCAGCATGTGCGCTCCGTCATGAAAGCCGCGGGCGGCAGCACCGACGACATCATCAAGATGAGCGTGTGGATGGCCGACCGTTCCAAGCGCGACGTGCTCAATGTCGAATGGGTGAAGATGTTTCCCGACGAGCACGCCCGTCCCGCGCGGCACACCTCGCAGGCGAACCTCGAAGGCGGCCAGCTTATCAATTGCGACATCACGGCGGTGTTCACCTAAGCCGTCACCCTGAGGCGCGAGCGTAGCGAGCCTCGAAGGGCGACGGCGCTTGCGGCCATCCTTCGAGGGCCGCTTCGCGGCCACCTCAGGATGACGATGGAGTTTGCGGTGCCCACCTACTTCCCGTTCGATCCGAACCCGCGCGTGCCGGCGGTGACGCTGCCGCCACTCGCCTGCGACTCGCAGTTCCACGTGTTCGGCCCGCCGGAGGTCTATCCTGTGCGCGCAGGCGCGGCGTACGAGATGCCGAGCGCGACCATCGCGGCGGCGATAAAGATGCACCGCACGCTCGGGATTGCGCGCGGCGTCATCGTGCAGCCGACGACGTACGGCGCCGACCATCGGGCGACGCTCGACGGCATCGCGGCGGCAGGGCCGAACTATCGCGGCTGCGCCAATGCGGCGGTGTTCGAGAATGCCGACGACGCCGCTCTCGAGAAGCTGCACGCCGGCGGCATCCGCGGCGCGCGCTTTTCGCGCCAGTCGCTCGGCATCGCGCTGACGCCGCAAGCCTTTGCGAAGGCCATCGCGCGCATCCGCGAGCTCGGCTGGTACGCCAAGGTCCAGCCGGAGCCGGCCGGCTTCGCCGAACAGGCCGCGCAGTACGAGGCGCTCGACCTGCCGGTGCTGATCGACCATATGGGCCGGCCGAACCCGGCCGCCGGCAAGGACGATCCGTCGCTCAGGACGATCATCGACCTGCTCAAGCGCGGGAATTTCTGGGTGATGCTGTCGCTGTCCGAGAAGATCTCCAAGGCCGGCAAGCCGTGGGACGATGTGATCCCGATCATGCGGGCGCTGATCGAGGCCGCGCCCGATCGCGTCATCTGGGCGAGCGACTGGCCGCACCCGGTCTCGACATCGCAGCCGCCGAACGAGGCGGACCTGGTAGAGTTCCTCTATCGCGCGACGGATGATGAGGAGCGGCAAAGGATATTGGTGGACAATCCGGCGCGGTTGTTCGGCTTTGCATGATCCGCTCGTCCCCGCGAAAGCGGGGACCCAGTCCTTGGCCAAGAAGCAAGAAAGAACTGGATGCCCGCGTTCGCGGGCATGAGCGGAGTGGCGGTCACTCCGCCTTGATGTTGGCCTTGCGCACGATCGGCATCCAGGTCGCATCCTCGCTGGCGAGATACTTGCGCAGCTCCTCGGGCGACATCGCGACGGCGCGCGCGCCGATCAGGTCGAACTTCTCGATCACGTCCGGCTCGCGCAGGATCGCGGCCAGCGCCGCGTTGAGCTTGGCGATGATCGGCGCGGGAGTGCCGGCCGGCGCCATCAGCGCCGTGAAGGTCTCGCCGATGATCTCCTTGTAGCCGAGCTCCGCGAAGGTCGGCACGTCGGGTATCCAATGCGCGCGCTCCGTCCCCGTCACGGCGAGCGGACGCGTGCGCCCGTCCTTGATGAAGGGCAGCGCGACCGAGATCTGGTCGAAGTTGAACTGCACATGTCCGGCGATGAGGTCGTTGGTCGCCGGCGCATTGCCCTTGTAATGCACCGTGGTCCACGAGACGTTCGCGGTCGCCTGCACCAGCTCGCTGAGCAGATGGTTGGTCGTGCCGGGGCCGGGCGAGGCCATGTTGAGCTTGCCGGGCTCGCGGCGCGCGAGGTCGAAGAACTCGGCCAGCGTCTTGGCCGGCACCGACGGATGCACCTGGAGCACGAGCGGCGTGAGCGAGATCGTGCTGACGGCTGCGAAGTCGCGGCTCCATTCATAGGCATGCTTGCCGGTGATCTCCGGCGCGAACAGGATCGGCCCGTTGGCGCCGACGAGCAGCGTGTAGCCGTCGGCCGGGGATTTCGCGACGTATTCGGCGCCGATCAAGCCGCCGGCACCCGCCCTGTTCTCGATCACGAACGGCTGGCCGAGCTTCTCCTGCAGCTTGTTGGCGATGATCCGCGCCGCGCCGTCGACATTGCCGCCTGGCGGATACGGCACGATCAGGCGCACGCTGCGCTCGGGCCAAGTCTGCGCGGTCGCTGTGCGCGCAAGCGGCGTGCACAGCGCGGCAAGCACCGCCACGCCGAGAGCGACCTTTCGCATGGCGCCTCCCTGTCGGTTTGTCTTGCCGCGCGGATTATCGCGCGGTGCGCAGCCGCTCGACCAGTTCCGGCGTCGGATAGGAGTCTGCCGGCAGGCCGAGCTTCACCTGCTCCGCCTTCACGGCCTGCCGGCTCTTCAGGCCGAGGAAGCCGTCCACCTTGCCGACATCATAGCCGCGGCGCGCCAGCAGCGCCTGCAATTCCTTGATCTGCGCCATGGCGAACGGCTCGACCGTGCCGTTGCCGCGATGGATCGGCGGCGCGCCGGCAAGCCGCGTCGCGAAATAGGCCGCGGTGGTCGAATAGACCAGCGACTGGTTCCATTCGGTGAACATGCGGAAGTTCGGATAGGCGAGGAAGGCCGGTCCGTGGCGCCCCATCGGCAGGAGCAGCGAGGCCTTCGAGTCGTCATTCGGCAGGGCGCTGCCGTCCGGCCGCGTCACGCCCCACTTCGCCCATTGCGAGCGCGGCAGCAGGATCGACAGATCGGCCTGATCCCACGGCATCTGCGCCGGCACGCGCACCTCTTCGAGCCACGGCTGCCCGCGCACCCAGCCGACCTTGGAAAGGTAGTTCGCGGCGGACGCCAAGGCATCCGCTGATGAGTGCAGCAGGTCGCGGCGGCCGTCGCCGTCGAAGTCGACGCCGTAGTCGACATAATGCGTCGGCAGGAACTGCATCTGCCCGAGCTCGCCCGCATGCGGTCCGATCATCTGCTCCGGCGTGAGATCGCCGCGCTCGATGATTTTCAGCGCCGCGAGAAGCTGCGTCTGGAACAGCTCGGTGCGGCGGCAGTCATAGGCGAGCGTCGTGACCGAGGTGAGCGTCGGCAGGCTGCCGATGCCGGCGCCGAAGTCGGTCTCCAGCCCCCAGAACGCGACCAGCACCGGCCCGGGCACGCCGTATTGCCGCTCGATGCGGTCGAACATGTCCTTCTGCTTCTGCAGCTTCTGCGTGCCGGACGCGACGCGGTACTTCGCGATCATGCGGTCGGAGAATTCCAGGAACGTCTGCGAGAAGACGGCGCCGCCGCG
>CAYZMR010000087.1:0-10864 GCA_964479515.1 uncultured Hyphomicrobiales bacterium
CGCTGGTTCCTGGATCGCATTGCCACGCACATGCTCGCCTTCGAGGGCGACAGCCACGTCGAATGGTTCGAGGGCAATTTCCAGGACTACGAGGCCGACAAGATGCGCCGGCTCGGACAGGATTCAACCATCCCGCACCGGATCAAGTACAAGAAATTCGCGCGCTGACAATTGTGGCGGCGCTGCGAGCGGCGATCCGCACCGGCTGGTTTCTTTCCGTCCCGATTCTCTGTAGACAGTCCGGGCCGCGCTCACGCCGGTAAAGGGGCGACGTTTGTGCTCAAGGAGATCGAACGATGAAGATGATTCTCTGTGCGACGCTTCTGGCTGTCGGCTTCGCGGTTGCTGGTACGCCGAACGCGCATGCCGCCGCTCTCAATGGCGCGACGATCGGACAGGCAGCCGAGCGTCTCGACAGCACGCTTGTGGTGCGCGAAGACTGCGGCCGTCATCGGCACTGGTCCGAGCGTCGTCATCGCTGCGTCCACGACTGATCACGGTACGAGATAACGAAGAAAGCCCGGCCTCCGAGCCGGGCTTTTTTGTTCCGATCAGAGCGACCTCTGCGCCGCGCGTCAGGCCCGATACCGCTCGATCGTCGCGCGATCGATCTCGATGCCGAGGCCCGGCTTGTCCGGAATCTGCACCCACCCGTCCACCTGCTCGATCGGCTCGCGGATAAGTTCCCGGCGAAACGGATGCGACGAGCGGTCGTATTCGAGCACCGGCTCCTGCGGGTAGAGCGAATGGTGCGCGACCGGCACGGCGGCGATCACCTGCAGCGAGGCCGCCTGCGCGACCGCCGAACCCCAGACATGCGGGTTCACCTGCACGCCGTGAGATTGCGCCAGCGCCATGATGTGGCGCGCCGCCGAGATTCCGCCGCATGAGCCGATGTCCGGCTGCGCGATGTCGACCGCGCCGGCACCGAGAAGCTCACGGAAGCCAAACAACGTGTGCTCGTTCTCGCCGCCGGCGATTGGCATTGAAAGCTTGGCGCGCATTTCGACGTAGCCCTGGATGTCCTCCGGCGCGACCGGCTCCTCGTACCAGCGCAGCGCATAGCCTTCGAGCGCGCGCCCGAGCCGCAACGCCTCGGCGCGGCCGTAGGCGTGATTGGTGTCGACCATAAGGGTGATCGGCTTGCCTTGAATGGCGCGGCCGATCTCGCGCATGCACGCGATGTCGTCCTCGATGCCGTAGCCGAGCTTCACCTTCATGAGCGAGAAACCGGCCTCGAAATGACGCAGCGCCTCTTCGGCCAGACGTTCGGCTTCGCCCTGGCCTCTGATCCGATAGAAGCCCGTGGCGTAAGGCTGGACGCGGGTGCGGAACGCTCCGCCGAGCAACTTGTAGACCGGCAAGCCATGAACCTTGCCGGCGATGTCCCACAGCGCGATGTCGATTGCGCTGATCGCGGCCACCACCGAGCCCTTGCGGCCGTAATCGCGCGTCATATGGTACATGCGGTGCCACAGCACCTCGGTGTCGAGCGGATCGCCGCCGGTGACCAGCGGCCGCAGCGCCTTGTCGATCACGGTGGCGGCGATCTCGGGCGGCTCCAGCCCTTGGGCAAACGCCTCGCCCCAGCCGCTGACGCCTTCGTCGGTCACGACCTCGACCAACGTCGCGGAGCGCTGCCTCACCCATCCTTGGGAAAACGCGAACGGCTCGGCGAGCGGGCTCTTGAGGACGTGGATCGCGATGTCGGTGATCTTCATGTCGGATGCGCTGTGTCGATGCCGCGTGCGCGCGTGGGCCGGAGATCGGGTGCGCGCGTCGAGGATGCGAGACGCATGCGATCAGCCCTGCGCGAGTGCGTCAATCTCCGCGTCGGTTGGGAAGCGGCCGGCCGCATGTTTGGAGAATTTGAGCGCGCCGTCAGCCGTGATGTCAAACACGCCGCCGCTGGAGCGGACGAGTTCAACCTCGATATCACCAAGCTTGAGCAGTCGTGCCCTCGCACCGAGGGCTTTGGGCTCGTAGCCTCAACTGCCGCAGTATCGAATGACGATTTTCATCGGGCGGTGCTCCTGGATCGACGACAATAACGGCCTCATGGGTCACTCGCCAGAGGCAGCCGAGCTGCTCGTCCGGATTCTCGCAGTTACGTGGATGAGCCGATGAGCGGAAGCGGGGGGTCCAGACCCGTCACTTTCGCCGCAAGACCGGATCGTCTTTGCCGTACCAGCGCTTGCCGTCCTTCGGGTAAGCGTACGGATTTTCCGTCTGCTTGCGGTCGGGTAAGTCGTCGCCCGACGTCAGCGCCACACGTACGCGCCGTCTGGTCTTGCGATGCGCCACGACCTTGCCAGGCTTGTCGCTCGGGCTCGTCGTGATGCCGCCTGCGGGGCTCTTCTTGCGTGATCGGGACATGGGCGCGATTGGAGGTTCGCCCGCAGCGTAAATCGGAAGGCGGACCGGCTCCAGGACATTCGGTGAACGTTCGCCTCTCGAAGCGCTGCGGCGAACACGCTAGACTCCCGGCATAAAGAAGAACGCCAAGGGAGGCTCCCATGAAGCTCCGGCTCGCCGCCGCGCTCGTCGCACTCGGCACATCAGCATTCGCGCAGCCGATCGGACAGACCGGCGATCCGGTCCCCTCGATCCCGTTCGAGTCGGTGCCAAATTTCCTCAAGCTGCCACCCGACATGTATCTCGGCGAGGTGGCCGGCGTCGCCGTCAACTCCAAACACCACATCTTCGTGTTCTCGCGCGGCGGCTCGAGCCACGGGCCGGCCTACGGCAACACCGCCGCGCAGATCCTCGAATTCGGCCCCGACGGCAAGTTCATCCGCGAGATCGGCAAGAACCTCTACGCCTGGTCTTTCGCCCACACGGTGCGCATCGACAAGGACGACAACATCTGGGCGACCGACAAGGGCTCGGACATGATCATCAAGTTCGATCCGCAAGGCCGCGTCGTGATGGTGTTCGGCCGCAAGCAGGAAGCCTCCGACGAGCCGACGCCGTGGGACCGCAAGAAGGTCTATCCGCACGAGAACGGCCGCTTCCGCCAGCCGACCGATGTCGCCTTCGATCCGGCCGGCAACATCTACATCAGCGACGGCTACGTGAACGCGCGCGTCGCCAAGCTCGACAAGAACGGCACTTGGCTGAAGTCATGGGGCGAGAAGGGCAAGGGCCCTGGACAGTTCGACCTGGTCCACTCGATCGCCGCGGACGCGCAAGGCAACATCTACGTCGGCGACCGCAACAATCGCCGCATCCAGGTATTCGACGGCGAAGGCAAGCTTTTGCGCGAGATCAAGATCGACGTGCCGTTCGATCAGAACGCCCGAACCGCGATCGGCAACAAGCCGGACCTCACCACTTATCTGCAGACCGGCGGCAGCATGACGCCGGGCGCGCCATGGGCGCTCTGCATCACGCCGCCGCCGCACCAGGTGCTGTACAGTTCGGATTCATATCCCGGCCGCATTTACAAGCTCAGCCTCGATGGCAAAGTGCTGGGCGTGCTCGGTGAGTCGGGCAAGCAATTGAAGCAGTTCGGCTGGATCCACGAATTGGCATGTCCGTCCGAGAACGAAATCTACACGGCGGAAATCCTGAACTGGCGGGTGCAGAAGCTGATCCTGCATCCCGAGCAGCAGAAGGCGCAGGCGAAATAGCGGCGCGGCGTCGCCGGTCAGCGGACATCGTGCGCGCGTGCTTGGCGCTGGCGTGCGCGACCGCGATCTTGTGCTCCAGCCTATCGTTGACGCCGGCGCACGCCGATGCGTTTGCGACGTGGCTGGAAGGCGTGTGGCCGGAGGCCAAGGCCCTCGGCGTCTCGCGCGCGACGTTCGAAGCCGCCACGCGCGGCCTTGAGCCCGACCGCTCGCTGCCCGATCTCGACATCCCGGGCCGCCCGATCACCGGCGCCGCGCAGGCCGAGTTCGTGCAGACGCCGGCCGAATATCTCAAGGAGGCTTCGTTCGATCGGCTCGCCGCGCAGGGGCGAAAGCTCGCCGAACAGCACCGCGCAACGCTTGCGAAGATCGAGCAGCAGTACGGCGTGCCTTCGGGAATCGTGCTTGCCATCTGGGGGCGCGAGACCGGCTTCGGCGCCACGAAGGGTTCCTACAACGCGATCCGCGTGCTCTCGACGCAGGCCTATCTGGGCCGCCGGAAAGACTTCTTCCGCAACGAATTACTGATGGCGCTGAAGATCGTGCAGGAGGGTCACGTCGCGCTCGCCGACATGCGCTCGTCCTGGGCCGGCGCCATGGGACACGTGCAGTTCCTGCCCTCGGGCTTCTACAAATACGCGGTCGACTTCGACGGCGACGGGAAGCGCGACATCTGGAATTCGGTGCCGGACGCGCTCGCCTCGCTCGCGCATCAGCTTGCCGAGGAAGGCTGGCAGCGCGGCCAGCGCTGGGCCTACGAGGTGCGCGTACCGAAGACTGTGGACTGCACCATCGCGGAGCCGTCAGTGACGGCACCGATCTCCGAGTGGCTTCGGCGTGGCTATGTGCTGGCCTCAGGCCGCAAGCTCAGCGCCGCGCAAGCCGCCGTGGAGGCCTCGCTGCTGATGCCGGCCGGGCTCTATGGGCCGGCGTTTCTCACGCCGAAGAACTACTTCGCGCTCAAGGCCTATAATTATTCCGATCTCTATGCGCTGTTCGTCGGCCATTTGAGCGACCGCATCACGGACCCGCGCCCGTTCGAGCGGCCCTGGGACAAGGTGACCCAGCTCAAGAGCACGCAGCTCGAAGCGATGCAGCGAAGGCTCACCGAGCTCGGCATCTATCGCGACAAGATCGACGGCAAGGCTGGCATGCTGACGCGCTCGGCGCTCGGCGCCTATCAGAAGGCAAACGGCTTAACGCTCGATTGCTGGCCGACGGCGGCCGTGCTCGACCACATGCTGGCGCGCCGCAAGTGAGGACAAACAAAAACCCGGCGCCACGTGCGCCGGGTTCCGTATTACGCGCCCGCTGAGGCGAACGGCGATCCGATCAACCTTCCGGGCAGAAGAAGCGCGGACGGCTGTAGCGGACGTTACCGTACTGATCGACGAACTGCTTGCGCGCCCAGTAGCCGCCGGGGCAGTCGACCGGTCCCGCATAGCGATACACCGGATAGGGGTCCCAGCCGGGCTCGACGACATATTGCGGCCCATAGGTGCGGGCGATGATCGAGCCGACGATGATGCCACCGAGAACGCCGAGGCCGACAGCCGGCCCCCAGCGCCTGAATTGGGCGTTGGCATCGGTGGAAGCGGCAACGGTCACCGTAGCGACCATCGCGAGTGCGGCGACCGCCGCGAGAATTTTCTTCATCACGTCATCTCCAACGTAGCGTCGGCCGTGCGCCGATTCGCACCGCCTTGATAAACCATCCGCGAGGGCGGGTGCCACGAATAGGCCTTGGCAATTTGGCCGAAATTTGAATTCGCACTGCAAGAAAAATGAACGGATAGACAGTTTTGCTGTGAAAACAGCATGTTGCGGCGTCGGGTTCCGGCACGGCGCGCGACATGAAATCACATTCGATACGCCAGGGATCACCCTAGCGGTCGCGGCTATCTACGAAGGCATGCGCGCATAGTTCGCGCTACTTCGCGGTCCATGCCTTGAAGTCGGCGTCCGACACATCCGGCAGCTTCTTCAGGAACGCGACCAGCGACCAGATCTCGGCGTCTTCCATGCCGGTCGCGCCGAAGCTCGGCATGCCGGTCATGTTGATGCCGTTCTTCACCACCCAGAACAGATGACGCGGCTCGCGATTGGGAACGACTTCTTTCAAGTCGGGCGGATCGGGGTGCAGGCCTTCGGAGAACTTCTGCCAGTCGACGCCGGGACCGCCATGGCAGTTGGTGCAGCCACGCGCCATGAAGGCCTTCGCGCCCGCCTGAACCTTGTCGGGCGCATCGTAACCGGCCGGCGGACGATCGGTCGCGTGACGGTCGACCGAGGCCAACCGAACCTTGATCAGCGCCCAGGCGACCGGGGGCGGATCGGCCTGCGTGCCAGCGACGTTGTAGAAGCCGCCGAAGAAATACACGCCGGCGACGAGCGCGACGATGATGCCCAAGAATCCGATCAGTGCGAGCAGTCGCATGGACGCCTCCGCTTCCGTTGCCGGCGCGGATCGTAGGCCAATTGCCGTACGCGCGCCAAGCACCCGCGCGACCTTTCGGGGAACCGCATTTCGCTTAGCGGGTATTCGGGTTAGGCTCGGCGTCGAGGATTGACACAATAGGGAGAAACGCAATGGCCAAGGCCTACTGGGTCGCGACGTATCGTTCGATTGCCAACCCGGATGCGCTCGCAGCCTACGCCAAGCTCGCAGGGCCCGCGATCATGGCGGCGGGTGGAAAATTCCTGGCGCGCGGCACGCCGTCGAAGACCTATGAGGCCGGCCTCAACCAGCGCACGGTGCT
The DNA here is from genome assembly GCA_964479515.1 of uncultured Hyphomicrobiales bacterium. Classification (GTDB taxonomy): domain Bacteria; phylum Pseudomonadota; class Alphaproteobacteria; order Rhizobiales; family Xanthobacteraceae; genus PALSA-894. Next base: position 6,392 of record CAYZMR010000087.1, read on the forward strand.
GATCGAATTCGACAGCGTGGCGGCCGCGATGGCGGCGCATGACAGTGCCGGCTACCAAGCCGCGCTCGCTGCGCTCGGCAACGGCGCGGAGCGCGACATCCGCATCATCGAAGGCGTCTAGCTTCAAGAGCCCTGATGCACGCTACGCGGTGTGTCCAGGGTCGATGTCTGTTGGAATGTCGAGCTTGTCGGGGTCTTTGAGCGGCGGCTTGGCCTTGCCGGGAATGCCCTGCTGGCCGTCGCGCTCGCGCGCGATGTCGTCCTCGGTCGGCCGGCCGTCATCCCGGCCGGACCGTATCTTTCCTAGCGTGAGCGGATCGATCGGCACGAGGCACCTCATCGTTCACCTCCGCAACGCGCCGAACGCCACACGGTTCCGCGCGCAACGCCACGCTTCTGTCCTGCGCGCGTGCGCGCTATCATGCGCCGTCACGGAGCCTGCCGCATGCCGCCGCTTGCCTTGCTTCTCTGCGTGTTCTGTTCATCGGTCGGCGCGCCCGCACCCGACACGGCGCACGAAGCCGGCGATATCTGGTACCGCCATGAGGTCCTCTCAGGCGGCAAGCACCTCTTGCGGCTCAGCACCACCGACCTGATCCTCGACACGAACGGGTGGCGCAAGCAACGGCTCGTGTCGTTCGCCGAGAGTTTCGCCGCGAACACCTGCCGCGGTCCGTACAAGATGCTCGACGGAAATCGTCTCACGACCTATGCGGCTCAGGTCGTGTTCCGCTGCCTATGATGCCCTGACATGGAAAAACGCAGGCTCGGCCGCACCGGCCTCCCGGTCTCGGCGCTGACCTTCGGGTGCGGCGCGGTCGGCGGGCTGATGACGCGCGGCGCGCCGGCCGACCAGGAGCGCGCGGTCGCGCGCGCGCTCGACGCCGGCATCAACCATTTCGACACCGCGCCGGCCTATGGCAACGGCGCCTCGGAGCAGAATCTCGGCCGCGTGCTCGCCAACCTGAAGCCCGACGTCATCGTCAGCACCAAGGTCCGGCTTGCGGCTGCTGACCGCGGGCGCATTGGCGCCGCAGTCGCTGCATCGCTCGAGGCAAGCCTCACGCGGCTCGGGCGCGACCACGTCGACCTGTTCCAGTTCCACAATCAGCTTGCCGAACGCCACGACGGCGCGACCTTCAGCGTGGAAGAGATGCTGGGCGACGTGCTCGCGGCATTCACCCGCGTGCGCGAGCAGGGCAAGACCCGCTTCATCGGCTTCACGGCGATCGGCGAGACCGCGGCGCTGCACCGACTCGTCGCATCGGGCGCGTTCGACACCGCGCAGGTGCCTTACAACGCGCTCAATCCGAGCGCCGGCGCGGCGCTTCCCGATCGCTACCCGGCGCAGGACTACGGCCGCCTGCTCGATCGCACGCGGCAAGCCGATATGGGCACGATCGGCATCCGCGTGCTCGCCGGCGGCGCGCTCAGCGGACGCGAGGAGCGCCATCCGCTGGGTTTGGCGGTCGTCGAGCCGATCGGCTCCGGCGCGAGCTACGCGGCGGATGCCGCACGCGCCCGCCGCCTTGAGCCGATGGTGCGCGAGGGATACGCCGCGAGCCTGACCGAGATGGCGATGCGTTTCGCGATCGCGCATCCGGCGCTCTCGACCACCGAGATCGGGCTCGCGACCATCGAACAGCTTGATGACGCGATCCGCGCGGTCGAGAAGGGGCCGCTGCCGCCCGCGGCGCTCGCCCGCTTGGCCGAATTGCAGGCGACGTTCTCCGGCGAGCCGCGCTAGACCTCTCTCCGCTCATGCCGAGCGGGCAAGGGCTCGTCCCGAGAGCCACATTGCAGCGGGCCTCGCGCTTCTCCATCATGTGGTCAACGAGAACACAGCGCGGGTGGAAACGATGATCCGGAAATTCCATGTCCTGTATGTCGGGCAGATCGAGCTCGACAATGTCGGTCGCGACGGCACGCCCGCGAACGACCGGCGCTATTCCGACGAGCGACTGCGCGAGGCGTTCTTCACCGCACGCGACATCGCCCGGCACATGGACGCGCTCGGCTTCGACGTGCTGTGGACCGCCGAGCACCATTTCCAGCGCGAGGGCTACGAGGTCTTCCCCAACCTGATCCAGCTCGGCCTCTGGCTCGCGACGCAGACCAAGCGGCTGAAGTTCGGCTGCGGCTTTAACGTGCTGCCGATGTGGCACCCGATCCGTCTCGCCGAGGATTACGCGATGGCCGACATCGTGACCGACGGGCGTGTGATCATGGGCGTCGGGCGCGGCTATCATACGCGCGAGGTCGAGAGCTTCGGCGCGCCGCTACTCGACGCCAATGCCAACCGCGAGCAGTTCGAGGAGGGGCTTGAATTGCTCTTGAAATGCTTCAACGAGCCGCAGTTCCACCACAAGGGCAAGCGCTACGAGGCGCCGCCGCCGGTTCCCTATCGCGGCTACACCGTAGAGGACATCACCCTGGTGCCGCGGCCGAAACACCTGCCGGTCGAAATCTGGATGCCGATCGCGAGCGGCAAGACCATCGACATGATGGCGAAGAACGGCCTGAAAGCCATGGTGACGCTCAACGGCGAGAAGATCCTCGACGACGTCATCCGCGCGTATCACGAAGCCTGCGTGAAGCACGGACGCAACAAGCAGCTCGGCGAGGACGTGATCTGGGGCGCGGGCGTCTGCCTCGGCGCGAGCCAGGCGGAGGCGATGCGCATCATCGAGCCCGCGCATGACGAGCGCTACAAGTGGTTCGCGCCGTTCGGGTTCGTCCGCTACGCCGACGAGCAGGGCCGCACCTGGGGCACGCCCGGCGCGCCGGCGAAGACGCCGACGCTTGCCGACGGCGTCGCGCAGAAGGCCTGGTTCTGCGGCCCGCCGGCGGAGGTGATCGACGGCATCAAGTCGATCGAGGCGAAGTATCCGGGCCTCGAGCACTTCATGATCCATTGGGCCGAGGGCATGGGCCCGAAGGACTTCAAGGATCAGCTCTCGTGGTTCGCGAAGGACGTGATGCCGGCGTTCCGGAAGTAGCCCGGCTTGAGCAAAGCGAAAGCCGGGGAAGGACTCGTGCCATTGCACGCACGGCCCCGGATTTCGCTGCGCTCAATCCGGGCTACGAACGGTGCAAACTCCCGATCGCGCTGTCGAACGCCGCAATCGCCTCCTGCTTATCGGGCTCGGGCATCATCGAGGCGACAAAGCTGTTGCGCGCGAGCGCGATGATCTCGTCGCGCTCCAGGCCGAGCGACTGGCGCACGGCGCGGAAGTTGTCGTTCACATAGCCGCCGAAATAGGCGGGATCGTCGGAGTTCACCGTCACCAGGAGATCGCGCTGCATCATGCGCCGCAGTGGATGATGCGTGAGATCGTCGACGACGCGCAGCCGCAAATTCGACAGCGGGCAGACGGTCAGCGCCATGCGGTCGCGCGCGAGCCGCGCCACCAGCGTGTCGTCCTCAAGCGAGCGATGGCCGTGATCGACGCGGTCGACGCCGAGCACGTCGATCGCCTCCCACACGTAGCCCGGCGGGCCTTCCTCGCCCGCATGGGCGAACAGCGAGAAGCCGGCGTCACGCGCGCGGGCGAACACGCGCGTGAACTTGGCAGGCGGATGCCCGAGCTCGGAGGAGTCGAGCCCGACACCCATGATCTTGGCCCGATGCGCGAGCGCGGAATCGAGTGTCCGCTCGGCGTCGGCCTCATCGAGATGGCGCAGGAAGCACATGATCAGGCTCGCGCTGATGCCAAGCTCGGCCCGCGCCTTCTCGATCGCGGCGGTGAGCCCATCGACGACGGTCGTGAATGAAACGCCGCGCGCGGTGTGGCCCTGTGGATCGAAGAACATCTCGACGTGATGGACATTGTCGGCCTGCGCGCGCGTCAGATAGGCGAAGGCAAGATCGTGGAAGTCCTGCTCGGTGATCAGCACCGACATGCCCTGGTAATAGATGTCGAGGAAATCCTGCAGCCGCGTGAACTGGTAGGCGCGGCGCAAAGCCTCTACCGATTCATAAGGAAGCCGGATGCCGTTGCGCCGCGCGAGCGCGAACATCAGCTCGGGTTCGAGACTGCCTTCGATGTGGATATGCAATTCGCATTTCGGCAGGCGGCTGATGAGCCAATCGTGATTGGTCATGCCCGTTCCGGTTCTTTTTGTTTGCGCATGATCCTTTCCGAAAACCGGTTCCCACTTTTCGGGGATCATGCGCTAGTTGAACATCCGCTCGCCCTGCTGGTCCACGATCTGCCGCGCCTTGGCGAGCGAGAACTCCACCGCGTCGTCGTAAGATGCATGGCGATCCGCGCGGATGAACTTGTGCTCCTTGGCAACCCCGCCGACGTCCTTCGAGATCGTGCCCGCGGTCTGGTATTGCCCTTCCGCCTTGTAGGGCGCCGCGCGGATCGTGAAGCCGTTGTACTCGACCGGCGCGCTCGGCTTGCCTTCGCCTGCGGTTTCGGACGAGCCGCCGAACAAGGATTTCCAGAACGACATCGTGAGCCTCGC
>CAYZMR010000087.1:10964-14073 GCA_964479515.1 uncultured Hyphomicrobiales bacterium
AGGGCCGGCCGCGCGGCGAGCCCGCTTCGTTCGCATTGCAATGTGGCGCGTTCCGCCCTACATACACGCCGTTCGCGACATTGCGGGGCCGGGCTGATGCCCGGCCGTGTGTTTTGGGCGCGGCGCGGCTATCCGCCGCGCGGGGCGGCGATCAGCTTCATCCGCCGGATACCGGCCAACACGGGAACAACACCATGGCGCGCAAACCGACCCCCCGCACCGAATTCGTGCTGTTCAACGTCTATTACGAGGACGACTCGCGGCGTTCCAACCGGCGCGTGCCGGCGGACCTGCTCGGCGGCATCGACGGCGACGAACCCGCCCGCGCCGTGATCGAGGAGCAGGACCGCGAGATCAGCGCCAAATCCGGCCTGCCGCCGCTCATGATCAAGCGAATTATCCGAGTCGACGACGAGGAAAAGGAACGCGCCCGCGACACGCGGCGCGCGAACGAGCGGGCGAACGCGCGCTGAGCGCCGTCAGCGTGCTCCGGCGGCGCGGCGCGCCGGCATTTCCGCTGCCGCCGCGTCCGATACGTGATCGAGCCGCAGCGTCAGGCAGCAGGCGGACCCGCCGCTGCGCATGAAGGCGCTGAGCGGCGTCTCCACCACGCTATAGCCGCGCTCCTCGAGCCTGCGCCGCAGCGCTTCGCCGCAACTCGACAGCACCACCGCGCGCCCGACACAGACCGCATTCGCCGCGAAGCGCGCCGCATCGGCCGCATCGAGCACGATGCGTTCGTGCGGCGCGACCTGGCTGTGGATGAGATCGAGCGCGGAGGCTGAGAACGCGGCCGGATAGTAGATCATGCCGCCGCAGGGGAGCGCGCACAGCGCGGTGTCGAGGTGGTAGTAGCTCGCGTCGCTGAGCGTGAGCGCAAGGCACGGCACGCCGAACGTCTCCTCGACCAGCCTCGCCGCGGCGGCATCCGAGCGGAAGCCGGAGCCGAGCCAGAACAGGCCGCGCCGCTTGTCGAAGATGCAATCGCCCGCGCCTTCGAGCACGATCTCCTCCGGCGGCTCGATCACCGTGTCGATCAGCCCCCGCGCCGCGAGCGCGCGGAAGGCGGCCGCGAACACCGGCTGCTCGTTCTGCCGCTCGGGATGGCGGAAGCGCGCGAGCAGTGCCTTGCGATCGAGCACGACGGCGGCGTTGGCGGTGAACACGAGATCGGGCAGGCCTTCCGCCGGCGCGACCGCCTCGATCGTCGCGCCGGCCTTGCGCAGCGCGGAGCGCAGCGCCGACCATTGCCGCGCGGCGCTCGCGCGCAAATCCGTGGCGCCGTCGGCCCATTTCTGCGGGTCCATCCACGGATTGATGCTGTAGGTGACGGCGAAATGCCGCGGCGGACACATCAGAAGGCGGAAGTGCGGGGCGGGGCGAAGCGTCGCTAGGGTCATCGCGGGTCGGGCACCTTGCGGTTTAGGCATTCCGGCGAATCAAGACGCAGCGGAATGCTAGCACGAAGGCGTCAGATAGGAGCCCGACGAAGCGCGTCAATGCCTACGCCGGCACGCTCTTTGCGAGATACTCGATCGCCGCCTGCGCGCCGCCCCGACCGTGCGGCATGCCCAGCGCCGCAAGCCCCATCTCGACCACGCTGAGCGTGCCAAAGATCATCGGTGCGTTGACGTGGCCCATATGCGCGATGCGAAAGCCCTTGCCTTCTGACGCCCCGAGCGCGCGACCGAGCACCACGCCGCATTTCTCGCGGCAGTAATCGACCAGCGGCTGCGCGCTGTCCCCGTTGCGCATGATCACGGCGGTCACCGTGTCGGCGCGCTCCTCGGCTTCCGAGATGTTGAAGGCGATGGCCTGCCCCTCGGCCCAGGCGCCGACCGCGCGGCGCGTCGCCTCGGCGAGCAGGCGGTGGCGATGGAACACGTTCTCCAGCCCCTCGGCGAAGATCAGGTCGAGCGCGGCGCGCAACGCGAACAACAGGTGCTCCGGCGGCGTGCCGGCGTATTTGTTGTAGTGGAGTTCGCCGTCGCGCTTGGTCCAGTCCCAATAGGGCGAGCGCAGGTTCGCGGTCTTGTGCGCCTGCCTGGCGCGCGCGCCCGCCGCCGTGAAGCCGAGGCCGGGCGGCGTCATCAGGCCCTTCTGCGAGCCGGACATCGCGACATCCACACCCCAGGCGTCCATCTCGAACGGCATGCAGGCGAGCGACGCGACCGCATCGACCATCAGCAGCGCCTCGTGGCCGGCCGCGCGGATCGCCTGCCCGATCGCCGCGATGTCGTTATAGACGCCGGACGCGGTGTCGACCTGCGTCACCAGGATCGCCTTGATCTCGCCCTTGGCGTCGGCTTTCAGCCGCGCCTCGACGGCCTCGGGCTTGACCGCGCGGCGGTAGTCGCCCGGCAGGACCTCGACCTCGCAGCCGAGCATCGTGGCGGCCTCGCCCCAGCCGAGCGCGAAGCGGCCGCTTTCGAGCACGAGCACCTTGTCGCCGCGCGAGAGCACATTCGTGAGCGCGGCCTCCCAGGCGCCGTGGCCGTTCGCGATGTAGATGTAGGAGCGCCCGGCGGTGCGGAAGATCTTGCTCATGTCGGCGAGCAAGCCATCGGTCAGCGCCACCAGCGGCCCGGAATAGATATCGACCGCCGGCCGCTGCATCGCGGCGAGCACGGCATCCGGGATGACGGTCGGCCCGGGGATCGACAGGAATTCACGGCCGGCGCGGACGGTCATGGGGGGCTCGACTTGCTATTGCCCGCTCGTCCCCGCGAAAGCGCGGACCCAGGGCCAAGAACTGGATTCCCGCTTATGCGGGAATGAGCGGGGTTCCTAGCACGTTTCGCGCTCTTGTCAGATCAATGAAATTGAAGTTGGCATCAACCCGATTTTCCCCGTCATGGCCGGGCTTGTCCCGGCCATCCCGATCAGAAAGCTCGGTGCCTTCCTGAGCGGGATGCCCGGCACAAGGCCGGGCATGACGAGCCAAACTCGAACGCTCACCCGCCCATGAGCCGCTGCGCGAACAGCACGATGGTCTTGCGGTAGAGCTCGGAGCGATTCCATTCGCGCATGACCTGGAAATTTGCCGTGCCTTCCGTGAACGGCGCGCCGCGCTGCCAGCCGTTCGTCTTCAACAGGTTCGCCGTGGAGG
>CAYZMR010000088.1:0-2397 GCA_964479515.1 uncultured Hyphomicrobiales bacterium
GATGTAGGGCGAGAACTTGAGCTGGTTCTCGATCTCCGACGGCGTGATGTTCTTGCCGCCCGCCGTGATGATGATGTCCTTCATGCGGTCGGTGATGTAGAAATAGCCCTCGTTGTCCATGCGCCCGACGTCGCCGGTGTGCAGCCAGCCGTCGCGCAGCGTCTCGGCGGTCTTCTCCGGCTGGTTCAGATAGCCCATGAACACCGTCGGGCTGCGCACGAGCAGTTCGCCGTCTCGCGACAGCCTCACCTCCGTCTGCGGCAGCGGCGTGCCGATCGATCCGGGCTTGGCGCGGCCGATCGGGTTGGACGTCGAGATGCCGCCCGACTCGGTCTGGCCCCACACCTCGATCATCGTGAGCCCGAGCGCCGTGTACCAGCGCAACAGGTCGGGCGAGGTCGGCGCCGCGCCGGTGATCAGGAGCCGCGCGCGATGCACGCCGATCGCCCGGCGGATATTGTCGAGCACGAGGACGCGCGCGAGCCAGAATGCGCCGCGCAGCCAGACCGGCACGGGCTCGCCGCGCTCGCGACAGGCGGCCGCCCGATAGCCGATGCCGATCGCGAGCGCGTAGGCGCGCTGCGCAAACCAGGTCGCCTCCTTCATGCGGATGGTCACCACCGAATAGAATTTCTCCCAGACGCGTGGCACCGCGCCGAACACGGTCGGCGCGATCTCGCGCACGTTCTCCGGCACGGTCTCGGGATTTTCCACGAAATTGAGCGGCGTACCGCTCAACAGCGCCGTATAGACGCCGACCACGCGCTCGGCCACATGACACAGCGGCAGGAAGCACATGCGCTCGTCGTCCGGGCGCTGCGCGTAGACCTGCGCATAGAGACGCGCCGCCGCCACCAGGTTGGCATGCGACAGCATCGCGCCCTTCGGCCGGCCGGTGGTGCCCGATGTATAGATCAGCACCGCGAGATCGGACGGCGCGCGCGTCGCGACGAGCGTCTCCCAATCGCCCGGATGCGCGGCGTCGTATTCGCGCCCGATCAGGCGCAGCGCGTCTAGGCTGATCACCTGCGCGTCGTTGAAGTCGCGCAGGCCCTCCATGTCGAACACGATGATCTTGCGCAACAGCCGCAGGCGCGCGCGCACCTCCAGCACCTTGTCGAGCTGCTCGTCGTCCTCGACGAATACGAACACGCTGCTGGAATCGGCGCAGAGATATTCGACCTGGCCCGGCGCATCGGTCGGATAGATGCCGTTCGAGATGCCCGCGGCGCCGAGAATCCCGAAGTCGGCATAGAGCCATTCGCGGTTGGTGTTGGAGAGCACCGAGGCGCACTCGCCGGGCGCGAAGCCGAGCGCGACAAGCCCCATGCCGACCTCGCGCGCGATCTGACCGAACTCGCTCCAGGTGACCGCGCGCCACAGCCCGAGCTGCTTCTGGCGCAGGATGACGTCGTCGCGCCGCGTCACGACGCCGTGCCAGAACATTTTGGGCACGGTGTCGGCGGCCCCTTGGGCCGCGGACTCTTCGCCGGCCATCATCGCCACAGCTTCTTGCGCTTCCAACGCCGCTCCCCCCTCACGCCGCCGGCCTTCATGCCGAGATAGAATTCGCGGATGTCGTCCTTCGCGGCGAGCCGCGCACCCGTATCCTCCATCACGATGCGCCCGACTTCGAGCACGTAGCCGTAGTCCGCGATCTTCAGCGCCATGTGGGCGTTCTGCTCGACCAGCAGGATGGTCACGCCGCGCTCGCGGTTGATGCGCACGACGATATCGAAGATCTCGCTCGTCAGCTTCGGCGACAGGCCGAGACTCGGCTCGTCCATCAGGATGACGGCGGGCCGCGCCAGCAGCGCGCGCGCGATCGCCAGCATCTGCTGCTGCCCGCCCGAAAGCTGGCCGGCTTCTTGCGTTTTGCGCGCGCGCAGGATCGGAAAGTAGCCGAACACGGTCTCGACGTCCTGCGACACGCCGTCCGGATCGCGCCTCGTATAGGCCCCCATGCGCAGATTGTCCTCGACCGACAGCAGCGGAAACACTTCGCGGCCCTCCGGCACGTGCACGATGCCGGCGCGCACGATCGCGTCGGGTGAACGCCCCTGGATCTCCTCGCCGCGGTACTTCACCTGGCCTTTGCGCGGATCGATGATGCCGGAGATCGTCTTCAGCGTCGTCGTCTTGCCGGCGCCGTTCGCGCCGAGCACGGTGACGATCTTGCCCTCCGGCACCGCGAGGCTCACCCCGCGCAGCGCCTGCACCGGGCCGTAGGTGGATTCGACGTTGAGGAGTTCGAGGATGGGGGTGGTCATGGCGCCGATCCTTCGGCGCGGCGACGCTTACTCGTCGACTCTTGGCGCGGTCTGTTCCCTCCCCCCTTGAGGGGGAGGGTTAGGGAGGGGGGTGTCGTGCGCGCAGAAGAGCCGGCGAACTCCGCTC
>CAYZMR010000088.1:2497-14021 GCA_964479515.1 uncultured Hyphomicrobiales bacterium
GCGGGGAGGGGTTAGGGGTGGGGGTCCTTCATTGTGGCACTTTGGTCGCGACAAACATCGAAGACGTGCATCCATCACGCCCCTCCGCCCAAATACGCCTCGATCACGGCGGGATGCGACTGCACCTGTTCGGGCGTGCCTTCCGCGATCACACGACCCTCGTTGAGCGCGAGCACCCGCGTCGACACGCGCGAGACCAGGTTCATGTCGTGCTCGACCATCAGCACCGTGACGCCGAGCTCCTTCTGGATGTCCTCGATCCAGAACGCCATGTCGTCGGTCTCGTCCGGATTGAGTCCGGAAGACGGCTCGTCGAGCAGGAGGAGCTTCGGCTCGGTCGCAAGCGCGCGGCCGAGCTCCACCACCTTGCGCACGCCGTAAGGCAAGCCCGCGACCAGGCTGTCGCGATAGTGCGCGAGGTCGAGCAGGTCAATGACGCGCTCGACCGCCTCGCGCTGCGCGATTTCGGCGCGGCGCACGCTCGGCAGGAACAGCAATTCGTCGAACAGGCTGGTCACGCGATGGCGATGGCGGCCGATCAATAGGTTCTGCAGCACGGTCGCGTGCTCGAACAGCTCGATGTTCTGGAACGTGCGCGCGATGCCGCGCTCGGCGACGTGATGCGGCGCGCCGGTGACGGCGCGGCCTTCGAACAGGATGCGGCCGCTGCTCGGCGGGTAGATCAGCCCGATCAGGTTGAAGATCGTGGTCTTGCCGGCGCCGTTCGGTCCGATGATCGTGTAGACCTCGCCCTGCCGCACCGCGAAGCTCACGCCGTCGACCGCGACCACGCCGCCAAAGCGCACACCGAGGTTTTCGACCGCGAAGAAGGTCATCGCAGCCGCTCCGAGCGCAGATAGCCGCGCTGGCGGCGGAACGTGCCGCGTCGATAGAATGGGAACACGTCGAAATAGGTGCGGATCTTCAGCCAGCGGCCATAGAGCCCGTAAGGCTCGAAGATGATGAAGCCGACCAGGATCAGCCCGAACACGACCGACTGCAGCCCGGCCTGCGGGATCGATTCGGGAAGCCAGTCCTTCGCGATCGAGAGGGCCTGCGGCAGCAGGATGATGAAGGCCGCGCCGAGTACCGCGCCGTGCAGCGAGCCGACGCCGCCGATGATCACGATGGTGACGAGCTCGATCGATTGGATCAGCGTGAATTGCTCGGGCGAGATGAAGCCGACCTTGTGCGCGTAAAGCGCGCCGCCGATCCCGGTCAGCGCGGCGGAGAGCGCGAACGACAAGGTCTTATAGCGCGCGAGATTGATGCCGAGACAACTCGCCGAAATCTCCGAGTCGCGGATCGCGACGAATGCGCGGCCGGTCGGCGAGCGCAGCAGGTTGATCAGCGCGAGGCACGAGAGCGCCGCGAGCGCGAGGCAGAGATAATAGAAGCTCTCGCCGCTTGAGAGCCGCCAGCCGAACAGCTCGATCGCCTTCAGCGATTTGCCCTGGCTGCCGCCGGTCACGCTGTCCCAGCGCGTGATGATCTCTTCGACGATCACGTTGAAGGCGAGCGTCGCGATCGCCAGATAGACGCCCTTCAGCCGCAGCGCCGGCAGGCCGACGATCACGCCGACGATCGCTGCGAAGAGTGCCGCGCAGACGATCGAGATCACGAATGGCACGCCCGCACCCTGCAGCAGCGCCTCGGTATAGGCGCCGACGCCGAGGAACGCCGCATGGCCGAGGGAGATCTGTCCCGTGTAGCCGACGAGCAGCATCAGCCCGAGGCCGACGATCGCGTAGATGCAGATGAAGTGAAGCTGCGACAGCACGTAGCCGCTGACGATGAAGGGCGCTGCGAGCAGCACGAGGCCGAGCAGCCCGTACCAGAACATCTGTCCGCCATGTTGGAACAGGCGGATATCCTGGTTGTAGTCGGTCTTGAAGATGAATCTCATTCAGACCCGCTCACACTTTCTTCCTCACCGTCTCACCGAAGATGCCCGACGGCATGAACAGGAGCACCGCCAACACCACGACGTAGGCCGCGACATCCTTGAAGCCTTCCGGCAGGTAAAATCCGGCGAGCGCTTCGACGATGCCGATGATGAGCCCGCCGACGATCGCGCCGGGCACGCTGCCGAAGCCGCCGACCACGGCGGCCGGAAATGCCTTCAGCCCGATGAATCCCATGTTGGAATGGATGAACGCGACCGGCGCCAACAAGATGCCGCCGAACGCCGCGACCGCGGCCGCGAGCCCCCAGATCAGCATGTTCACGCGCTGCACCGGGATGCCCATGTAGTAGGCAGCAAGCTGGTTCTGCGAGGTCGCCTGCATGGCGACGCCAAGCTTGGCGAAACGGAAGAAGAGATAGAGCACGAGGCAGAGCGCGGCGGTAAGGCCGATCGTGGCGACCTGTTCGGTCGCCAGCACCGCGCCGCCGATGCGGATCACGGCATCGCCGAACGGCGTTTTGAGTGAATAAGTGTCGGTGCCCCAACCCGGCACCATGGTGACGACGCCGCGCAGGATGTAGCCGACGCCGATCGTGATCATCACCACGGTGAAGGTCGGGTAGCCGAGGACCGGTCGGATCACGATCCGCTCGATCAGCATGCCGACCGCCGCCATCACCACGACGGCGAACAGGATCGTCGCCCAATACGGCCAGCCGAGGACCGTGCTCGCGGTCAGCCCGAAGAAGGCGCCGAGCATCATCAGATCGCCTTGGGCGAAGTTCACCGTCTCGGTCGCCTTGTAGATCAGCACGAAGCCGAGCGCGACCAGCGCATACACGCAGCCCTGCGCGATGCCTGCGAGTGTGAGCTGCAGGAATTGGGTGAACACGCGTTTCCCCTCCGACTCGGCGCTGCACGCGCCTGTTGTTGTTCGTTGGCCGCGTCCGCGAACTCCGCTCTGTTCCCCCCCTTCCGGGGAGGGGTTAGGGGTGGGGGTCCTGAATTGAACCGAGGACGGAGAGCACAACTCCGACCCCCCTCCCCAACCCTCCCCCCTCAAGGGGGGAGGGAGCCGAACGGAGCGCGCGGCACCAGTAGACGCACGCCAGTCCAGAATCTCAAGCAGCAGCGAATGCCGAAGCCTCGCTTTCGCCAGCGACGACAGCGGCACACATCGTACCAAGCATTTGCTTTTTGCAAAACGCGCGCCTAGCGTTCCGCCCCATGAAATCGGTCCGCATCGGCGCCGGGCTCGGCTTCTATGGCGACTCCTGGCGCCCCGTGCGCGCCTCGATCGAAAGCGGCGGCGTCCAATACATCGCGTCGGACCACCTCGCCGAATTGACGCTCGCGATCCTGCAGAAAGACCGCCAGAAGGACGCAACCGCCGGCTACGCGCGCGACTGCGTGCCGATGCTCATCGAGCTCTGGCCGCTCGCGGCCGAGCGCGGCGTGAAGTTCGTGATGAATGCCGGCGGCCTCAATCCGCACGGCGCGCGCGAGGCGGTCGCGCGCGCATTTCGTGAGAAGGGCTTCAAGGCCAAGATCGCCGTAGTCATGGGCGACTCGATCTTCGAGCGCATTGATGAATTGCAGGCTGGGGGCGAACCGCTCGTCCACATGGACACCGGCGCGGACATCGGATCCGTCCGCGAGCGTCTGCTGTTCGCCAATGCGTATCTCGGCGCGGCGCCGATCGCCGAGGCGCTGGCGCAAGGCGCCGATATCGTCATCACGGGGCGCGTCGCCGATGCGGCGCTCTCGCTTGGGCCGCTGATGCACGAGTTCGCGTGGCGCTGGGACGATTGGGACCGGCTCGCACAGGGGCTCACCGTCGGCCATCTGCTCGAATGCTCGGGGCAGGCGAGCGGCGGCAATTTCGGCTCGGCCGGCGAATGGGCCAAGGTGCAGAACTTCCTCCACCTCGGCTATCCGATCGCGGAGGTGACCGAGGACGGCGGCGTGCTGATGACGAAGGCGCCGGGCACCGGCGGCAAGGTCTCGTTCGACACGCTGCGCCAGCAGCTTCTCTACGAGGTCCACAACCCGCACGCTTATTATTCGCCCGACGTCGTGCTCGACATGGGGGCGATCGTCTTCGACGATCGCGGCAGCGACTGCGTGCGCATCACGGGCGCGGGCGGCGCCAAGCGCCCTGATACGCTGAAAGTCGTCGCCGGCTATCACGACGGCTGGATGGGCACCGGACAGATCGGCTTCTCCTGGCCCGACGCCTATCTCAAATGCGAAACCTCGGCGGGCATCATCAAGGGGCTGGTCGAAGAGCGCGGCTGGAAGCCGGACGAAATCAACGTCGAATATGTCGGCTACAATTCGATGCTCGGCGCCAATGCCGATGCGTCGCAGCGCGACAATCTCAACGAATGCTTCCTGCGGATGACGGTGCGCACCAAGGACAAGCGCATCGCGGAGGGCTTCGGCCGGCTGTTCCCGTGGCTCGGCCTCTCAGGTCCGCCTTACGCCGGCGGGTTCCAGGGCATCGCGCCCGCCAAGGAACTGCTCGGGCTGTGGCCGACGCTGGTGCGGCGCGAGGCGATCGAGCCGCACGTCACTGTCGACGTCGAGGCGGTCGCATGAAGGTCGGCCTGTGGAAGATCGCGCATGCGCGCTCGGGCGACAAAGCGGACCGCGCCGACATCGGCCTGTTCGCCTATGACGCGGCGACCTACGCGGTGCTCAAGCGCGAAGTCACGCGCGAGCGCATCGCCACGCACTTTTCCGACATTTGCAAGGGGCCGGTCGAGATCTATCCGCTCGACAATCTGCTCGCCTTGAAGATCGTGCTCAACGCCGCGCTGCAGGGCGGCGCCGCGCGCTCGCTGCGCATGGACAAGCTCGGCAAGACCATCGCGGCGCAATTGCTGCGCATGGAGATCGAGGCGCCAGGCGACCTGCCGCGGCTTGGCCCCTTCTCTTATCCCTCCCCCGCTTGCGGGGGAGGGTAGGGTGGGGGCTCCCAAGCGCAAGCCGAAGCGCGCCAACAACGAAAGCAACCGGCGCGAGGAGCTCCTGCGCGTCTCGGCGCGCCTGTTCCGCCAAAAGGGCTTCGACGGCACCACGATCCGCGACATCTCGACCGCGGCCCGCATGCATTCGGGCAGCCCGTTCTATCACTTCAAGACCAAGCAGGACATTCTGGTCGCCGTGATGGAGCAGGGCCTCGCCGAAGGCCTGCGCAAGAGCGAAGCCGTGATGGCGCTGGCGCTGTCGTCGGAGCAGCGGCTCGTGCGGCTCATCCGCTCGCATCTCGGCACCATCCTGGAGGACGGCAACGACTTCATCCCGGTGCTGCTCTACGACTGGCGCTCGCTCTCGCCGGCAAACCGCCGCCGCATCGTCGCGCTCAAGGACCGTTACGACGCTCTGTGGCAGCGGATGATCGACGAGCTTCGAGCCGCCGGCCATATGGCGGGCGACGCGCAACTCGCCCGGCTCCTGCTGCTCGGGGCCGTGAACTGGAGCGGCACGTGGTACCGGCCTGGCGGGCGGCTTTCGCTGGATGAGATCGCCGAGAATGCGGCGCGGGTTTTCCTCCGCCAGGAGTGATTTGCGGGCCTTTCCGGTCCCTCGGCGCTACAATGCCGGTGATTCGGAGGAACCATGGCCAAGAAGCTTGTCGTCTATTGCGAGCAGTGCGGCGGAACCGAGCTGTCGGGAACGCCCGAGTTCCTGGTGTTCCATCACCTTGCCTTCTGCTCGCCCGACTGCCGCGACGACTATCGCGCGACCGACGAAGCGCGCCGCGAGGCAAAGCGCGCCGCGGCCGAGCTCGCCACGGTGGCCGAGGTGATGCGGCGCGACAGGGCGAGCACGCCCAAGCCGCAAAAGCCCGCGCGCGCGGCCTGACCAGGCACGCGCCGACGGACCAGAGCCCGCAGGCGCAGCGCGTGCCGCCGCCACGCCTCGCGCGGCTACCGATTTTCTACGGCTGGATCATCGTCGCAGTCGCCTTCATCACGATGGCGATCGGCATCAACGCGCGCACGGCGTTCTCGCTATTGTTCCCGCCGATCCTCGAGGAGTTCGGCTGGGATCGCGGCATCGTCGCCGGCATCTTCTCATTCGGATTCCTCGGCTCCGCGTTCATCAGCCCGTTCGTCGGCCGGATGATCGACCGGCAAGGGCCGCGTCTGGTCGTCGAGATCGGCGTCGCCGTGCTGGCGCTCGGTCTGGCGCTCACCGCGCTCGCGCGCGAGGTTTGGCAGTTCTATGGCACGCTCGGCCTGCTCGTCGGGATCGGGGGCAACCTTCTCGGCTACGGCGTCCAGTCAGTCATCCTTCCCAACTGGTTCGTCCGCCGCCGCGGGCTCGCGATCGGGTTCGCGTTCTCCGGCGTCGGCGTCGGCTCGATCATCTTGCTGCCGTGGCTGCAGCTCCTCATCGCGCGCGACGGCTGGCGCTGGGCGTGCCTGGCGCTCGCCTTGATCGCGGCGGTCGTGCTGTTTCCGCTCAATCTCCTGGTGCGGCAGCGCCCCGAGGAGATCGGCCTGCGACCCGACGGCGACACGGCGGCCAATGTCCGCGCCGCCGGCGGGCCGGGAAAAAACGTCGTCGATCCAGCCTGGGCGGCGGTCGAATGGACGCTTGCGCGCGCGCTGCGCACTGCGCGCTTCTGGTGGATCGCGCTCGGCTTCTTCTGCGCCTTGTATGTCTGGTACGCCGTGCAGGTGCACCAGACCAAGTATCTCACCGAGATCGGCGTCGCGCCGATGCAGGCCGCCTGGGCGCTCGGCATCGTGAGCCTTGCCGGCGTGCCGGGACAGATCATCTTCGGCCATGTGTCGGACCGCATCGGTCGCGAATGGGCGTGGGCGATCGGCTGCGCCGGCTTCGTGATCTGCTGCGGCGCGCTGATCGCGCTGCAGGCCGGGCCGACACCCTGGCTCCTCTACACCATGGTGTTGGCGCAGGGGCTGCTCGGCTATTCGATGACCTCGGTGCTCGGCCCGATCGTCGCCGAGGTGTTCGAAGGGCCGCATTTCGGCGCGATCTTCGGCAGCGTGATGGTCGCGGCGATCGGCGGCGGCGCCGCGGGACCGTGGGTCACCGGCGTGCTGCACGATCGGCTCGGCAATTACGTCGCGGCGTTCTGGATCGCGCTCGCGGCGGCGGTCATCTCGGCGGTCGCGATCTTCCTCGCGGCGCCGCGCAAGGTGCGCCGCGTCGCGGGCCGGATCGGACGATGAGATGTGAGCCGTGCCACCCGGGCCGCCCTGCGGGGCAAGCTTGGTAGCGGGGGAGGGACTTGAACCCCCGACCTACGGATTATGATTCCGCCGCTCTAACCAACTGAGCTACCCCGCCACAGTGGAAAATCAAGGACTTGGCTGCCTTTCAAACGTCGCAGCCGCGCCCTGCCCCTCGCCGTGGGTGGAAGCCCTGCTACCAACAGGCTTCCGGGCAGCGCATGTGGCATATGCGGTCGGTGACCGCAAGCTCTCCGGCCCGGCCGTTCTTAACCCGATGTTCACCATGTGACGAATCGGTACGGGCTGCTCCCGATGCCGGCGGCACGCAAAACGGGGTACGGCGTTCTCGCGCGAGGACACCGCGATGTTGTGCGAACGGCCGATCGGGATGGCATCAAGCGTCAGCCTAGGCAGGCTGACGACCGGCCAGCGGTCGAATGCCGTGATCTTCATCTCGGCAGTGACCGCGGCTGCGATTCTCACGCTGGCGGCCCTCTGGTCGCTGAGCGGGCGGCCGAATTGGAGCGCGACCGTGTCCCACTCAGCCGGACGGTCCAACAGCTGTTGCCATAGCTAGCCATTTCACGCCGGATCGCCTGCGCCAAGGCGGCTCTTGAACTCGACGCGTGAGCCCAAACGAAAAGCCCCGGCCGCTCTCGGCCGGGGCCCCGCATCTCAGCGATGCATCAGCGATTCGTCGGATAGCAGGCCCAGAACCTGGTTTCATCACGCATCAAGGGCGACGCGGTGCAGGCGGCGGCGGAGACGACGGGCTTCCTTTTGTGGTGGTGCTTTGCGTAGGCGGTGCCGATGCTCAGACCTGTGAGCAGCACAGCGAACGCGAGCGCAGAGAGCGCGGTTTTCCGCATGGACGGTTCTCCCAGTTTTGCCACGTGCTTCGTGGAAGGTGTGCCGTGGCTGACGGAATTATAGCGTCGAACAATCCGATTTGGAGAAAACCGCCTGCTTCATTACGCCGCTGGCACTGCTGCAGTGCGGCGAAAGCGGCCAAGGCGAGGGCTCAGCCGGTTTCGACGTCCCCGGTCACATCGAACGTCAGATTCACGCCGCCGATCGTGAATGTCGCCTTGGCGGGCAGCGCGGCACCCTGCAGCTTGCCGTTCGCGGCCGCGTCGCGAACCGCGATCTCGATCTCGCGCTGCGCGGTGACGCCGACCTTCTTCAGGAACTTGCGCACGCTCATGTTGAAGACGTCTTCATTCATGACTTTCCTCCAGCGATCGCAGGTTCCGCGATGCGCGCGGCCGCGCCCTTGCCGTAGCGGACGAGCGAGAAATGCCCGAGCGGCGGCATCGGCCGGCGCTCGATCAACTGGACCTCGCGCGCGCGCGTGGCCCATGCGGTCAGCCGCGCCCAGGGAAACTCCGGCCGCCAGCCGAGCCGCCGCGCGACCGGCGCGAACGAGAGCTCGAAGAGGCGGCGCGCCCCGGTCTCGGCGCCGATGTGATTGACCAGGACGATCTCGCCGCCGGGCTTGAGCACGCGCGCGAACTCATCGAGCGTCGCTTCTGGGTCCGGCACCGCCGTGATCACGTATTGCGCCACCACCACGTCGAACGACGCATCCGGCAATGCCAGGTGCTTGGCATCCATCACGGCGAGCGCTTCGACATTGTTCAGCTTGTGCTCGGCGACACGCTCTTGCGCCTTGCGCAGCATCGGCGCCGAGATGTCGATGCCGACGATGCGGTTATGGCGCGCGTAATCGGGGAGCGAGATGCCGGTGCCGACGCCGACTTCGAGGATACGGCCGCCGACGCGCTCCGCGGCCGCGATCGATGCCTTGCGGCCAGCGTCGAACACCTTGCCGAACACGATGTCGTAGACCGGCGCCCAACGCGCATAGGCCTTTTCGACCGTGTCGCGATCGAGCGTGTCCGCCATCGTCCCCTTGGCCCTTCGCCTTCGCGGATCGCGGCTTCAGGCTTCCGCCGGCAATTGCTCCGTCCGCGTCGCGGCGCCCATCGCTTGCGTCGCGCCCATGGCTTGCGTTGCCGCGATGAAGCCGCCGCCGAGCATGCGCGCGCCATCGTCGGCCGCGTCGTAGAACACGCAGGCCTGCCCGGGCGCGACGCCCTCCTCGCCGTCGATCAGCTCCACCTCGACGCCGCCACGCCCGAGGCTGAGCCACGCGGCGGCGGGCGCACGCGTCGAGCGAACCTTGACGAAAACCTCGCGCCGGCGCGCCAGCGCGTCTTCCAACGCGCCATCGCCGATCCAGTTCACGTCGTGCACCTGGATCGTGCGCGTCGCGAGCGCCGCGCGCGGGCCGACGACGACGCGCCGCGCGGCCGCCTCCAGCCGCACCACGTAAAGCGGCTCGGCGGCCGCAAGGCCGAGGCCGCGCCGCTGCCCGACGGTGAAATGGATGATGCCGTCGTGACGGCCGAGCACCTTGCCGCCAAGATCGACGATCTCGCCGGGCGCGGCGGCGCCGGGCTTGAGCCGCTCGATCACGTCGGCATAGCGGCCCGACGGCACGAAGCAGATGTCCTGGCTGTCCTGCTTGTCGGCGACGGCGAGGCCGAACTGGTGTGCGAGCTCGCGCGTCCGGCTCTTGCCCAGGCCGCCGAGCGGGAAGCGCAGGAATTCAAGCTGCGCGCGCGTGGTGGCGAACAGGAAATAGCTCTGGTCACGCTCGGTCTCGGCCGCGCGGTAAAGCGCGCGGGTGCCGTCGGGCAGCCGCCGGCTGGCCACGTAATGGCCGGTCGCGAGCGCCTTGGCGCCGAGCTCGCGCGCGGTGACGAGCAGATCGTTGAACTTGATCGCGCGGTTGCACTCGACGCACGGCACCGGGGTCTCGCCCGCGACGTAGCTGTCCGCGAAGCGGTCGATCACGGCTTCCTTGAAGCGCGCCTCGTAGTCGAGCACGTAATGCGGGATCCCGAGGCTCTCGGCGACCGCGCGCGCATCGTGGATGTCGCGTCCGGCGCAGCAAGCGCCCTTGCGATGGCTCGCCGCGCCATGATCGTAAAGCTGCAGCGTGACGCCGACGACGTCGTAGCCCTCGGCCTTGAGCAGCGCCGCCGTGACCGAGGAATCGACGCCACCGGACATGGCGACGACGACCCGGGTGTCCTGCGGCCGACCTTCGATGTCGAGGCTGTTGAGCATGGCCGTATACCTATAAGGCGTGCCCGCCCGGCGCAATGAGGCAGGTCAAGGAGTGTCGCCCCGGCAGTTCTTGCCGCGCATTGCAGAGGCTGCCGGCCTGGCCCGCGTCCCTGTCATAGTAACATGTTGAATTAACATCCGATTTGCAAAGCGACGCATGGCCCGACGCTTGCAATCCGCTTTACGTCTTTCCGCGTCCATGAGGTCAAGCCCCGTGCCGAGCGTTGCGTCCGAGCTGCCGGTCCAGTCGCTGCGTCCCGACTTGGCGGCAAACCGCTATAGCGCGGCCGCCGACAAGCCGTCGCAGCCGTTCGGAGACCTGCTCGACGCCGCGGCGGACGCGAGCCCGCGCGTCGACCGCGACGACCGGCCCGATCCGCGCTCGCGCCCGGACAACACCGCGCCGACGCCTGCCGCCGATTCGCCCCGCACCAACGACCAGACGCGCGCGACCGACGCGTCGTCGCCCGACCCGCGCAGCCAGACCAGCGAACAGGACGACACACAACCGACGTCCGGCGCGGCGCCCGCTGCCGCGGACCAGCAGCAGCCGGCCGATCCCGTGGTGGCGGCGGACATCAAGATCGCCGCGAAGGCAAAGGCGGCAATCGCCGACGCCAAGGCGCAGGCCACCGACAAAGCCGCGTCAGCCGGCGACATCATCGTCCCAAAGAAGCGCAGCAAGCCGGCGGCCGATGCCGACACCAGCGCCGATGCCACGACCGATCCGGCCGCGGCGACGACCGCGGCCCCGGCAACGGTGCCGCCTGCGGTCGCGGCGCCGATCGCGCTCCCAATACAAGCGGCAGTCACCGCACCCGCGACCGGCAGCACGGCGGCAACCGCGATCGCGGGTGACGGCAAGACGCCGCCCGGATCGCCACCCACTCCGACGGCGGCCGGCGTCCCCGCCAAAACGCCCGATACCGCGCCGAACACCACGCCCGACGCCGCGACCCCGGTCGCGCCGGACCTCACGCTGCCGGCGGATGCCGTCGCCGCCGTCGTTGATGGCACGGCGCCGAAGCCGAACGCCGCAAAGCCAGACATTGCGAAGCAGGACATTGCGAAGCCAGACGCCGCGAAGCCGGACACCGCAAAGCCGGACACCGCAAAGCTGAACCTGTCCGCCGCCGACACAGTGAACAAAGCCGCTGCCTTGGCCAAACCGCCGCAGGCCGCTGCGCCGCAACCAAAGGCCGCGGCCCAGTCAGACGCGAAGCCGGACAAGAAGACCGATGCGCCGGCTTCGGGCGGACAGGCCGCAAAA
>CAYZMR010000089.1:0-4365 GCA_964479515.1 uncultured Hyphomicrobiales bacterium
GCGGTCGAAGACCTGCACGCGATGGTTCTCGCGATCCGCCACATAGACCCAACCGTCGTCATCGCAGCAGATATTGTGCGGCAAGTTGAACTGTCCCGGCGCGCAGCCGGGCTCGCCCCATGAGCAGATGAGCTTGCCGCCGGGCGTGTATTTGTGCACGCGCGCGTTGCTGTAGCCATCCGAGACGTAGATCTCGTTGTCGGGCGAGAGCGCAGTGTGCGTGCAGCGGCTGAACGGCTCGCCGCTCATAAAAGCGGATGGGCGTCCCGGAATGCCGATCTCGAGCAGCACTTTGCCCGACAGCGTGCACTTGCGCACGGTGTGGTCGCCATCGTCGGTGCAGTAGATCGTGTCGTCCGGGCCCATATGGAGGCCATGGGCATGGTGGAAGATGTCGTCGCCCCACGAGGTGAGAAACTCGCCGTCGCGGTCGAACACGCACATCGGATGGGCGCCGCGGTTGAAGACGTAGACGCGGTCCCGCCGGTCGACGCCGACCGCCGCCACGTCGCCGAACTCCCATCCGGGTGGCAGCTTCTCCCAGCCTTCGACGACCCTGTACGTGAAGTCGCCGCTGCCAACGATGACGCCCATGCGGTTTCCTATCTGCTAACCGTCGAACTGCAACTCCGCACTTCCGAAACCCTCGAAGCTTCCGACGATCCTGTCTCCAGGTTGGGCCATGTGAAGACCCGTATAGGTGCCCGTGGTGACGATTTGGCCTTTCGCGATGCCTTCCGGACGCAGAGCATTGGCGAGTGCGACGGCGGGCAGGATCGGATCGCCCGCCGCATGGCCGCCGGTCTGCTCGACGGCCGTGCGGCCATTGACGCTCAGCGTCGCCTTGAGCGCCGCGAGATCGATGCTGCGCCAGTTGGGCCGCGCCGTTCCGGTCACGAAGGCACCGTTCGACATGAAATCCGCCAGGCGGTCGATCACCGGCGTGTCGGCGTAGCTCTGGAACCGCGAGTCGACTACCTCGATCGCGGCAAGCGCCGTGACAGAGGCGGCGATCTCGTCTTTCGTATAAGGCTGCTCGCGCCGCGGCAGGTCGCGCTCAAAACGAAATGCGATCTCGACCTCGATGCCGAGCATCGGCACATCCGTGGCGCTCAGATGCGCCGGGCTTTGCAGCACGCGCGAGCCGAGAAGGACGCCACGCATCACCTCCCCGTCCACGACGCTCACCTTCCAGCCGGCAATCCCTTCGCCCAGCGCCGCGACGGTCGCGTCCTGAATCGCATGCGCCTCCGCGACGCTCTGCGGCCGCGTATCGGTCGGAAGCGCCGCAAGCAATCGCCGGCTGCGCCGTGCGGTGACGAGCGCGCGCGCAGCGGCTTCGATCGCGGAGGGCTTCATCGTGATGCGACCTCGATCATCGGAGATTTCGTTCCCACAGGTCGAACAGCTTCACCCAGGTCGCCTCCGCGGCCTTCGGATTGAAGTCCGGCCGGGCCGAGAAGCAGTAGCCGTGATGCGTGTCAGGGTAAGTCTCCAATGAGTAGCGCGTCTTCGCCTGCTTCAGCGCCGTTTCGAGATCGGGGACCACATGGGCGGGAACCGCCGGATCGACTTCGGCGAAGGCGAAATAGAGCTCGCCCTTCACGTCGTTGAGCAAGAGATGCGGCGAATCCTCCTTGTCGGTGACGATCCCGACGCCGTAAAGCGACGCGGCGGCCGCGATGCGCGAAGAATAGCGCGCCGCGATTGTCGTCACGAACGAGCCGCTCATGCAGTGGCCGACGCAGCCGACCGGGCCGGGCTTCACCTTGTCCTGACCGTCGAGGAACGCGATCATTCCGCCGGTGTCGTCGGAGACGAACGCATTGCTCAGACTGTTCATCGCGCCGCGGATCACGACCGACATCGCGTCGTTGCGGCGGGGGATGTCGAAACGCAGGTGCCCGAGCCGGTAGTAGAGATCGGGCAACAGACAGAAATAGCCGCGTGCCGCGATCCGCCGCGCCATGTGACGCAGTTCCTCGCGGATGCCAGGCGCATCCATGAACAGGATGACCGGCGGATATTGACCCATGGCTTCCGGGCAAGCCGCAAAGCACGGCATCGAGCCGTATTTGGTCGTGACGAGGACGTCCTTCTCGATCATCTTTTCTATCCTTGTTGAGCGGCCGCGGCCTTCCCGGTCTAGCTCTCCGCCGCGCGGGCGAGCTTGACGAGATCGGGCGGGAAAAGATCGGGGAATTTGGTGATCACGCCGCTGCACGCCTCGCGGAACGACTCGGTGTCCACACCGAGATTAACCTGCATTCCCTTGCTCTTGAGGAAGTCATAGGCAGCCACCTCGTCCTTCTGGGTGTATTGACGTAACCAATCGGTCGCCTCCGTTGCCGCGGCCAGCACGGCATCCTGCTCATCTTTCGCATAGCCGTCGAACGTCGCGGCGTTGATGATCGAATAAGCATTCGTGAGAACGTGGTCGGTCTTCGAGATGAACTTCTGCACCTCGTAGAACTTGTTCGACTTGACGACGGACGGCGGCGTGTCCTGCCCGTCGGCGACGCCCTGGCTCAGCGCGAGATAAAGCTCGCTGAGATCGATGGCGACGACGGAGGCACCGGTCGCCTGCATCATGGCGTTGTAGGAACGCGAATCCGGCACGCGCATCTTGAGATCGCCCATGTCCTTGACCGAATTGATCGGATGCTTGTTGTTGGTCATCGAGCGGAAGCCGAGATCGTTCCAGCCGACGATGCGGAAGCCTTGCGCCAGCGCCTTCTTCTTCAGCTCATTGCCGAGTGCGCCGTCGAGCGCCGCATAGGCCTGCTTGCGCGAGCGCCATAGGAACGGCGCGTCCGTCACCGACACGTCCGGCACCCAGTTCATCAGCGCGACACCCACGGAGGCCATCTCGATCGAGCCGATCCGCACCGCCTTGGCGATGTCCTGCTCGTTTCCCATCTGCGCGTTCGGCGAGATCATCACCGCAATCTTGCCGCCGCTTTTCTCCTCGATCGCGCTCTTGAAGCGCTCACCCCACAGATGCCAGCCATGGGTGGTCGGCGTCGAATGCGCGTAACGGATCCGTTTGGCGCGGCCTTGCGCCAGCGCCGGGAGCGCCGGAAGAACGGCCGCGCCCGCCGCGCTGCGCAACAGCGACCGGCGTGTCAGCGCGCCACGCGCGCGATCATGTCCGAATTTCATGGGCGTCCTCCCGATGCGTTGCGGTCTCGATCATCAGCCGTTGAAGTGGAAGCGTTCCGGCAGCACCAGCGTGATCCACGGAACGAAGGCGACAAGCAGAAGTCCGAGGCAGAGCACGACGAGGTAGACGAGCAGCGGGCGCGTGGTGCGATCGACGTCGGTCTCGCAGATCGAGCACGCGATGTAGAGCGCAAGCCCGACCGGCGGCACGATCGAGCCGATGCCGAATGCCTCGATCAGCACGATGCCGTATTGGCGCGGATCGACGCCGAGATCGATCGCGACCGGCAGGAGCAGCGGCCCGAGAATGATGACCGTGACGATGCTCTCCAGCACCGCCCCCAGCACGATGGTGATGAGGATCACGGCGGGCAGGAAGGCAGTGGCCCCAAGGGTGCGCAGGTTCGCGGCGACGAGATCGGGCACGCCTTCGAGCGACAACGCCCAGGAGAAGACGGTGGCGCCGCTGAAGGTGAAGAAGATCATGCCGCTCATCAAGCTCGCCTCGGTCAGCACCTGCCAGAGGCTGCGTAGGCCGATCTGACGATAGAGGCCCATGCCGAGCAGCAGCCCGTACACGACCGCGAATGACGAAATCTCGGTCGGGGTTCCGATACCGGCGACGATGCCGCCGATCAGCAGAACCGGCATCAGCAAGGGCACGACCGCCTGCAAGGCCGCGTTGAGGCGCGTCGCGCGCGTGGCGGCCGGCGCGGCCGGCGCACCGGACATCAGCGCGCGGATGTAGACGACGACCATCAGGCAGGCCGCGATGGTGGCGGCGGGCAAGAGACCCGCAAGGAACAGCGCGCCGGTCGACACCGACGTGGCCGATCCGAGCGCCAGAATGGCAATGCTCGGCGGGATGCTCTCACCCATCGCGGCCGATGAGGCGAGCACGGCGGCCGCCTCGCGCGGATCGTATCCGGCGCGCCGCAGCGTGCGGTTCATCGGAATGCCGATCGCCGCCATATCCGCCGCCTTCGAGCCGGAAATTCCCGACGCGATATACATCCCGACAATCAGCACCTGCATCAGGCCGCCGCGGAAATGGCCGATGATGGCCGAGAGGAAGTCCACGATGCGCGAGCCGATGCCACCGCGGTCCATGATGAAGCCGCCGAGGATAAAGAACGGCAGAGCGAGAAAGATGAACCCGCCGACGCCACGCTGCGCGTTCATCGGCACCGCGATGAGCGGCGC
>CAYZMR010000089.1:4465-13961 GCA_964479515.1 uncultured Hyphomicrobiales bacterium
AGATGAACCCGCCGACGCCACGCTGCGCGTTCATCGGCACCGCGATGAGCGGCGCCGCGGCAGTCGAATAGACATAGACCAACCCGACGGTCGCGAGAACGAAGCCGACCGGCAGGCCGATGCCGAGCTGCAGGAAGAACACCGCGGCCAGTACCGCGTAGAGCCAGGCGCTGTCGACCCATGCGCCGCTGCGTGCCGCCATGAAGGCGACGGCGATGGCTCCAACCACGACCGCCGAGGAAACGATGGCGCGCGTCGGCCTGCGGCTGAGCGCGACGCCGGCATGCGCGACGAACAGCGCGCAACCGAGGACGACCGGCAAGGTCATCCAGATATAGGCGATGCCGAGCATCGTGCTGCGCTCGCCGGCATTGGCGAGCCACAGCGGGATCGCGAAGGCACCGATCACCCCGGTGATCAGGATGATCATCCAGGCGACCGCAGCGGCAAAGAACTCGCGCCAGGCCGGATCGAGCTTTTCGGTGAAATAGTTGACCGCCATGAAGCGGCCGCGGCCATAGGCGACCGCGCCACCGAGGAATGCCGCGATGATCAGGAACAGGCGCGAGGTTTCCTCCACACCGGGCAGCAGTGTCGCGTTGAAGGCATTGCGCAGCACGGTGTTGACGAACACGATCGTCACCTCGGCAACCAGCGCAAGATTGATCAGCACAATGGTCGCGCGATCGATCTGGTGCAGCCAGTGCGGCGCGGCGAGTTCGGACGCGCCGGAGAATCCAAGATCCTGCGTCGCGTCCGCTTGCGGCGGGAGGGCAACCGGGCGCGCGACGCCGAGATGCGAGCGCTGATCCATCACAAGTCCCGCGCCGTCATGTCGCTTCCTCAACGCCGCTAGAAGACGCCTCAGTCCCCGAGGAGCTTCCTCGCGCCGGTGACCAGGATCTCGCTGACCCACGCGAAGTTCATGAAGTCTTCCCGGATGCGCTTGCCGGCGGCGCGCACGCGCGCGCTCGCGTCATCGACCGCGCGCTTCACGTCGGGATGGCCGGGATCCCCCGGGTGGCCGAGCGACTGCGCGAGATCCATCATGCCGAACGAGAGGTAGTCGACGCCATCGAGCGCGGCGAGCTCATGAGCGGCGTCAAGACCGGCGCGGCTTTCGATCATCAGACAGAGCGACACGGCGGCATTGCGCGCCGCGATGTGCGCGGGCTTGTCGTCGATCGCGAGAAAGAACGGCCTTCCCCCGCCGAACGAGCGATTGCCGAGCGGCGCGAAGTAGGTAGCGTCGATCGCTTCGCGCGCGTCGGCAACGCTCTCGACGTGCGGCGCCACGATCCCGATCACGCCGCGATCGAGAAAGCGCGTGATCGTTGCCGCCGAGCGGTCCGGGACGCGCGCGATCGGCGTCATGCCGTGGCGCTCGGCGGCGACGCAGCTTGCCTCGACGTCGCGCCAGTCGAACGTGCCGTGCTCACCGTCGAGGTACACGAAATCGAGCCGGGCCGGCGCCAGGATCTCGATGATGGTCGGAGCCGCGAAAGTCAGATGAATCCCGCGCACGATCTGCCCGCTGGCGGCAGCGGCTTTGACAGCGTTTCCCCGGGTCATTTCTTAACCGATCCCCTATTGGGGCCGATGTTAGCAGTCAGGAATACGGGGTAAATTCGATTTTGTCTGGGGATAACGATAGGATTTTCCTATGTCACTCACGCTTCAGCAACTGCGCACGTTCGAGCGGATTGTGCGCCTCGGCAGCTTTCGCGGTGCGGCTGACCATCTGGGGTTGACCCAGCCGAGCGTCTCGCAACGCATCCGCGAACTGGAGAACGAACTCGGCACCGAGTTGTTCGTGCGGCGGGGACCGCATCTGAGCCTCACCGTACAGGGCCACGCGCTGATCGGCTACGCAGAGCGCATGCTCGACACGGCAGGCGAGATCGTGGACCGGTTTCGCAGCCGCGATCCGCTCAAGGGCGTGCTGCAACTCGGCTTGAGCGAAAGCTTCGCGCTCATCTGCCTGACCGATCTGTTGAAGCGGCTGGAGGAACGCTACCCCGACCTGAAGGCCTCGGTCCATGTCGGCGATACCGGCGCGGTCAGCGCGCTGCTCAACGAGCGCAAGCTCGACATCGCGGTCGTCTCCGAGCCGATCGTGGAGCCCCATGTCCACGCGCGGCCGATCGGCACGAACCAGCTTGGTTGGGTCGCGAGCGCCAAATTCGACATTTCACAAGCCGTGCTGTCGCCGCAGGATCTGTGCCGGCATCATCTCATCATCAGCCCGCCAACCGCGCGCCTGCACATCACGGCAACCAAATGGTTCGCGCAGGCTGGAGCGACACCGACGCGCATCAGCACGTGCAACAGTCTGTCCGTGACGATGTTGAGTATCCTGGAGGGACTCGCGATCGGTCTCGTTCCGATCCGCGTGATGCAAGAGGAAATCGCGCGCGGCAAGGCGAAACAGATCCCGACCGCACCATCGATCCCGGGGCACCGCGTTTCACTCTGCTACCAGGCGAGCGAATTCGGGCCGAGCCTCACATCGGTGCTCGACATCATCCGCGACCTTATCGCGCACCACAAGCTGTTCGTGTAGCGCGGCTGCAACGCCCAACTTTCCACGTGCCAAGTGTGAGCTTGCCGTCCCCATTGCCTTTCTGGTCGCCGAACGCTCTTCCGGCAAACGCGCCCGGTCGTGCCGACCGACCAAGAAGTCGGTCATGCGCCAGCGCGTGAAGCGGCTCACACGCGTCGCGCCTACCACAGACCCTTGAGGCGCCCGCCATCCAGGTTGAGCGATACGCCCGTGATGTAGCTCGCACGCTCCGAGCATAGGAACACCGTGGCATTGGCTAGTTCCTCGGGTTTTCCCATGCGGTTGAGCGAATTCTTGCGGGCCGCTAGTTTCCGTGCCTCCTCTTCGGATTTCACGCCGAGTTCCTGCTTCAGCCCCTCGGCGTTCCGCTTCCAAAGATTGGTATCAACCCACCCCGGGCAGATCGCATTGACCAGCACGTTATCCTCGCCGAACTCGGTCGACAGCGATTTGGTGAGGTTGAGCAGCGCGGAGTTGGTCATTCCGCTGCCGAACATGTAGGGGTCCGGTTCCTTACCGGCGCCGCCGATCGTGTTGACGATGCGGCCCCATTTCTGCGCCTTCATCATCGGATAGACGAGACGGATGGCGCGCATGAAGCCGAACAGCTTCGTCTCGAGTTGATTCTTCAATTCGTTGTCGTCGAGCACAGCGAAGCGGCCGGAATACATCGTACCGGCATTGTTGATGAGGATATCGACGCCGCCGAGCTTCTGCTTCGCCGTCTCCACCAGGCGCTTGATGTCGGCCTCCTTGGTCATGTCGGCTTGGACCGCGTGCACCTCGCCGCCCGTCTTCTTGGCGAGTTCGCCACGCGCCTTGTCGATCTTGTCGGCGGTGCGGCCGGCGATGAGCACGCGTACGCCTTCCTCGAGAAACAGTCGCGCGGTCTCGTAACCGATCCCACTGCCGCCGCCAGTGACAATTGCACGGCGCCCCTTGATCCCTAAGTCCATTTGTCGTTGTTCCCCCGTCAACTTGACGCGCAAAATTGGACCATAGAGTATCGGTTGAGCTTTCAAAATTACAAAAATGCGAGGGAGAGAATGAACCTCGAGCTGCGAGGCAAGGTTGCAGTCATCACCGGTGCATCGCGCGGAATCGGCAAGGCCATCGCGCATTCTCTCCTGAAGGAAGGTTGTGCGGTCGCGATCTGCGGACGCAATGTCGAGCGGCTCGACGCGGCGGTCGGCGATCTCTCCAAGATCGGGCCGCGCGTGATCGGTGTTCCGGCCGACATGACCGATGAAGGCGCCGTCGGCAAGTTTGTTGCCGACGCGCATCAGGCATTCGGCCGCATCGACATTCTGGTCAACAACGCCGGCACGCATCTGCGTGGAACGGTCGAGACCACGACGTCCACGATCCTGGCGCAACAGCTCCGCGACAAGGTGTTCGGCTTCTTCGCGATGATCCAGGCCGTCCTGCCGATCATGAAGCGGCAACGCGACGGGCGCATCGTCAACATCGTCGGACAAGCTGCGCGCCACCCGCATCCGGACCGTTTTCCGTCCGGCGTGACGAACGCAGCCGTGATGGCGATGACGAAATCCGTCGCCGATGCGGTGGCGCGCGACAACATCCGCGTCAACGCCGTATGCCCGCAATATATCGAGTCCGAGCTGCTCGCCTCGCTGATCGCGAAGGAGATGCACGAGCGCAATGTCGATCGCGCGACCGCGGCGGCGGGCTTTTCGCGCGCCAATCCGTTGGGTCGGACCGGCACGCCCGACGAGGTCGCCGACCTCGTCGCCTTTCTGGTGTCCGACTGCTCCAATTTCACCACCGGCAGCTCGGTGAGCGTCGATGGCGGCTATCACCGCTATGTGTTCGGCTGAGGACGCGGCATGGATCTCGGACTTTCGGGCAAGACGGCGCTGATCACCGGCGGCACCAGCGGGATCGGCCTTGCGATCGCGCAACGCCTCGGCGCGGAGGGCTGCCGCATCGCGATTTGCGGCCGCGAGCGAAAAAAGCTCGACGCCGCGGTCGCGACGCTGAACGCCACGGAGGCGAAGGGCTTCATCGCCGATGTCTGCAAGCCGAGCGACATCGCCGCCCTGGTCGACGACGTGGTCAAGGCGCTCGGCAGCATCGACATCGTGGTGAGCAATGCCGGCACGCATATCGCCGGCCGGATCGACGATGTCGCGACCGACGACCTGGTGCGGCACTTCCACACCAAGGTGATCGGCCCCTGGGAGCTCGCGCGCCGCGTCGCGCCGCACATGCGCCGACAGGGGGGCGGCCGGTTCATCGTCATCATCGGCCAGACCGGAAAGGTGCCGCAGGCCAACGCCATCGCGTCCACCATCACCAATGCGGCGCAGCACGCCTTCGTCAAATCGTTGTCGGATGAACTCGCGCCTGACAAGATCCTCGTCAACGCGGTGTGTCCGAGCCGGATCAAGAGCCCCCTGACCGACGGGCTCAAGCTCTACAATGAAGTGTATCTCGGCCGCAGCCTCGAGCAGCAGGAATCGAAGTGGGGCGCGGAGGTTCCGCTCGGGCGCTGGGGCACGCCCGACGACATCGCGAACGCCGTGGCGTTCCTTGCTTCAAGTCGCGCCGGCTTCATCGTCGGCGCCAATATCGATGTCGACGGCGGCCACCAGCGTTCGATCTTCTAGGCCGGCGGCATGATCCGTATCGAAAACGTCTCCAAGAGCTTCTACAAGCGCGATACCGCCGTCGATGCAGTTCAGAACATGAACCTGGTCATCGCGCGGCGCGAGATCGTCGCCGTGATCGGACCGAGCGGCTGCGGCAAGTCCACGCTGCTCAACATGATCGCCGGCCTCTATGCGCCGACGCGCGGACGGGTCGTCTATAAGGGCGCGCCGGTCTCGGGCATCAATACCGACGTCGGATACATGACGCAGAAGGACAATCTCCTGCCTTGGCGCAGCGTTCGCGACAATGTCGCGTTTCCGCTCGAGCTTGCCGGCATCGCAAAGGCCGAGCGATTGGACCGCGCCGATCAGGTAATCCAGCATGTCGGCCTAAGCGGCTTCGAGGACCGCTACCCGAATGAACTTTCAGGCGGAATGCGCAAGCGCGCCTGCCTCGGACGGATGATGCTCTATGGCGCGGAAACCGCGTTGCTCGATGAGCCGTTCGCCGCGCTCGACGCGCAGCTCAAGCTCGCGATGCATGATCTGATGCTACGGCTTGCGAGCGAGAACAATCAGACCGTGATTCTCGTCACCCACGACCTGATGGAGGCGGTCACGCTGGCGGATCGGGTGCTGGTCTGCACGCGCAGGCCGGCGACCATCGCGCTGGAGCAGCATATCGATCTGAAACGCCCACGCGATGTTCTCAACGTGCGCTTCAGCAGCGCGTTCAAGGAGCATTACGATACGCTGTGGGAACGCCTGCGCGTCGAATACAGCGAGGAGCGGGTGTGACGCAGCCGGAACTCAATGCGGATCGGACGACGGCGGCCGGCGTCGAAGCACCGCCGTCGCCTGTGCCGGCGCGGGTGGCGCCGTTCAAGAGCGGGGGGCGCGTCGCGATGGCGCTGTGGCAGGCAGCGCTCGGTATCGCGGTTCTGCTGGTCTGGCAGGGCGCGTCGGGCCGGCTGGTGGACAATTTCTTCGTCTCCAATCCGCTTGATGTCGGCGCGCGCCTGTACCGTTGGACGATCGACGGCTCGATCTTCCAGCATATCGGCGCGACGCTCTACGCGACCGGCATGGGCTTCGTCATCGGGTCGGTCGGCGGCGCCGTCTTGGGCATCTGGCTCGGCGTGTCGCCATTCGCGAGCCGATTGCTCAATCCCTATTTGAACGCACTGAACGCGTTGCCGAAGGTCGCGCTCGCGCCGCTGTTCGTGCTGTGGTTCGGGCTCGGCATCGAGTCGAAGATCGCGCTTGCGGCCGTGCTCGTGCTGTTCCTCGTATTCCTCAACACCTTCGCCGGCGTGCGCGAGGTCGATCAGGATCTGATCGACGGGGCGCGCCTGATGAAAGCCACGCGCGCGCAGGTCATCGTCAAAGTCATCATCCCGTCGGCGATGTCATGGGTCTTCGCCGGGCTGAAGATCGCCATGCCGTACGCGTTGATCGGCGCGGTGCTCGGCGAGATGATCGCGGCCAATCGTGGCCTTGGCTACCTGGTGCAGTTCTCCGGATCGCAGTTCGATACCGCCGGCGTCTTCGCGGTCCTGTTCGTGATCGCGCTGCTCGCCGTGGGACTGAACCATCTCGTCGACATGGTGCAAAGCCGGACGGAGCGCTGGCGTATCATCAGCCGCTGAACCAAGCCGCAACGGAGGACCACGCAATGAGGATCATCGGCGTTCTGACGGGCGCGGCCTGCGCCCTTGGCTCCTGGGCGGCGTGCGCCGAACCGGTGAAGATCACCAATATCGGGCACGGCTACTATGCGGCTGCGCTCTATGTCGCCAAGCAGGAGAAGCTGTTCGAGAAATACGGGCTCGAGCCCGACATTTCATACGTGCAGGGTGGTGCACTTGCGCTGCAGGCAACGCTGACCAAACAGGCCGACGTGGGCATTCTCAGCTACGAGCACGTGCTGACCGTCGCGGTTCAGGGCAAGCGCATCGTCGCCTTCTATTGCGTCGCCAACCGGCCGGTGAACAACGTCATCGCCAACGACGCGCTGATGAAGGATTCCGAGAAGCTGAGCATCGAAGACAAGATCAAGCGCCTGAAGGGAACGCGGATCGCCATGCCGTCCGCCAATGGATCCGGCGAGAAGATGCTCGGCGTGCTGGCCAAGAAATATAACCTGACGCTGCCGGGCGATATCAAAAGCGTCTATCTCGGCGCCGAGGCCGGCGCCTATGTGGCGGCCTTTCAGCGCGAACTGATCGACGCTGCGCTGCCGTTCGAGCCGGCCGGTGTGCTCGTGCAGCAGGCCGGAAAGGGCAAGGTTTATCTCAACATGATGAGCGGCGAGATCCCCGAGTTCCGCGACATCCTGTTCATGACGCTCGCGACCCACCCGGACAACATCAGGGACAAGCCTGAACTCCTGCGCAAGGTCGCGCTGGTCTTCACCGAGGCGACGAACATCCTGAAGAACGACCCCGCGCGAGCCAAGGCGCTGCTGGCGAAAGAATATCCCACCATGACGCCGGAGACGAACGACCAAGCCTACTCAACCGTCAGCCAGATCTGGCCGGCGACCGGACGCATGACCGAGGAACAGGCGCGCGCGACATTTTCCTATCTGCAGCCTGAAGGCACCGTCCCGGTGGATTTCCCGTCCACCTTCACCAACGCGTTCCTGCCGAAGTAGCCAAAACCGCCCCCAGGCCAGCGAGGACCGCGCATGACGATCTTTTCTGTCGGCAAGGCGACGGTCGTGCGGATCGAGGAGACGTATCAGCCGGTCTACACCCCGAAGGAGCTGTTTCCGGAGTTCACCGACGCGATCCTGAGCGAGCACAAGCACTGGCTCGCGCCCAATCATTATGATGCGGCGACCGGCAAGGTGAAGCTCAGTGTGCATAGCTGGCTCCTGCGGATCGGCGGGCAGACGATCCTGATCGACGCCTGCTGCGGCAATCACAAATCACGTCCGACACGGCCGTGGTGGAACATGCTCGATACGCCTTATCTCGATCGCCTGGCCGCGGCCGGCGCGCGGCCGGATGAGATCGACCTGGTCATGTGCACGCATCTGCACCACGACCACGTCGGATGGAACACGCAGCTTCGCGACGGCAAATGGGTGCCGACCTTCCCCAATGCGCGTTACGTCTTCTCCAAGCCCGATGTCGACTATTTCCAGAAGCTCGACCTCGATCCAAAGACGGCGCCGGCCGAGTTCGGCACGTTCCGCGAGTGCGTGCTGCCGATCGTCGAGGCCGGGCGCGCCGATCTCGTCACCGGTACGCACCGGCTCAATGATCATATCGAGATCGTTCCGGCGCCGGGTCATTCGCCGGGCCACGTCGTGTTCAGGCTCGAAAGCGGCGGCGCGCACGCGGCCTTCGTCGGCGACGTCTTCCATCACCTGCTGCAGGTCTATTATCCGCACTGGAATTTTCCGAAGAATTCCGACGCCGAGGCGGCGCGCGCCAGTCGCCGCGCCGTGCTGGAGCATTGCGCCGCGACCGACGCGCTGGTGCTTCCGGGGCATGTGGGTGCGCCCTTCGCCGGCCACATCGAGGCGGTCGCGACCGGCTTCCGGCCGCGGTTTGATTGATTCTGCGTCGGAACGGCGGAATGATCGCACGCGCTATGAATTCCCAAGGTCAGCTGAAATGATTGATAAGCTCGCTAGATTTTATGAAGATGATTCGACTTGAGATCTGCTGGCGAGCAGGCAAAAGATACTTTCCGATACGGACGTCGAAGGCTTCCTGCTCTACGCCTGCTCTAGTCGATACCGTCTCAGAAGCACTGCGATAGAGTAGCACGGCGCCGTGACCCGGCCGGATGTGGAAGCCACAAGTGTCGACAGGTGGCTTGACGTCGGCTGTCGGCGGGGCGGACTATCGAGAAACATCGCCGGACCTTCAGGGCGCTTTCGTTGACCGTGTCGCCGATGCGGTCTCGATTGCGATCCTTGGTTCGACGCAGATCGCGCGCTTCAAGCGCGACGTTGAACAGTGGAGGCACTTGGTGGGCTTGCGGCACAACATTTGTCCCGTGCGGCGCCTTGTTGGCACGGTTCTCCCCCGGTTGGCTGCGGGCGCGGTCGTCGCGTCGGCCTTGATTGGCGTCAGCGTTGCCCAAACGGCGAAGCCAGCGACCATCACGATCTATACGTCGCTGCAGAAGGAGTTGCTCGCCGCCTACGAGGCGGGCTTTCGCAAAGCCTATCCACACATCCAACTCGCCTGGGTGCGGGAGGCGACGGGCATCTTGCATGCACGCCTGCTGGCGGAAAAAGAAAACCCACGCGCCGACGTGCTGTTCGGCGTGCCGGTGATGAACATCACGGCGTTCGACAAGC
>CAYZMR010000090.1:0-13901 GCA_964479515.1 uncultured Hyphomicrobiales bacterium
GACATCGTGGTCGGCGACGACGGCAACGATGTCCTCTTCGGCGAGGCCGGCAACGACAATATGAACGGCGGCGCCGGCAACGACATCATCCTCGGCGGCGACGGCGATGACCAGCTCGGCGGCGGCAGCGGTGACGATCAGATCACCGGCGGTGCCGGCAACGACACGATGTGGGGCGAAAGCGGCGCCGACACGTTCGCTTTCACGGCGAACGACGGCAACGATACCATCGTGGACTTCGCTCCGGGCCAGGACCACGTCTGGTTCACCGGCACGAGCCTGCATTCCTTCGCGGACGTCCAGGCGCACGCGACGACGTCGGCGGCGGGCGCGACCGTCATCAGCTACAATGGCGGCACGGTGACGCTCAACGGCGTCGCCATCGCGGCGCTTCACGCGGGCGACTTCATCTTCGGTTGATCCGGCTCACGGCGCGCCGCCGATCCCGGCAGCGCCTCGCCGGGCGCCTGCGAACGCGGCCCCTTCACCGCCGCGCCTCCCAATGGTAAGTCCTGGCGGTCCATCGACGAGGGAGCGGCATATGCGCGTGCTTGGAGTGCTGATTGCGGCCGTTGCGTTGAGCATGACCGCGGCAAACGCCTTGGCGGCAAGCAAGCAAGACTGGGACGACTGTCAGGCTGACGATCCGGATCGCAGCATCGCGGGCTGCACCCGGATCATCGACAGCCGCGGCGAGACGCCCAAGAACCGGGCGATCGCGTTCTACAATCGCGGCATCGCCTACAGTGACAAGGGCGATCAGGACCGCGCCATCACCGAGTACGACCAGGCGATCCGGCTCGATCCGAACTACGTTTCCGCCTACAACAATCGCGGCAATTCCTACAATCGGAAGGGTGAGTATCGGCGCGCCCTGCAGGACTACGACAAGGCGCTCCAACTCGACCCGAAATATGCGCGCGGCTTTAATAATCGCGGCGAGGTTTTCGAGAACCTGGACGAACCCGATCGCGCGTTCGATGCCTATTCGGCGGCCATCGACCTCGACCCGAAATACGCGCGCGCGCGCTCGAACCGCGGCGACATCAATCTCTATCGCGGCGACTACGACGCCGCCATCGCGGACTATACGGAGGCGCTGCGGCTCGATGGCAAGCGCGTCGACAGCTATCGCAACCGTGCCATCGCGGAGTATTTCAGCGGCGCGGCGGAAAAGGCGCTCGCGGACATCAACCAGGCGAACGACCTTGACCCAACCAGCGGCTATAATGTGCTTTGGCAAGAGATCATCGGCGAGCGCAACAATGAGCCGAGCCGCTTCTTGGACGCGTCCAAGAAGGTCGACACGAAGGCGTGGCCGGGGCCGATCCTTCGCCTCTTCCTCGGTGAGGCGACCGTGGAGGCCACGATCGACGCTGCCGACAATCCGAGGGAAAAGACGAAGCGGGACCGCACCTGCGACGCCGTCTACTTCAGCGGCGAGCTCGCGCTGCGCACCAAACAGCGCGACGACGCGGTCAGACTGTTTCGTCGTGCCGCAAAGGACTGCGGCCGGGCTTCGGTCGGGGTCGGCGTCGCCAATGCGGAGCTCAAGGCGCTCGGCGAGAAGCCGTGAGGCCGGCCTGTCGCGCGGCGCGACGGGCAGCTTGACTGGCCGCGCGCGCCGGCGTTTGTGGCGTGCGCATGAAGACGCCTAGTCACCGCTTCTGCGTCGCGCCGATGATGGAGTGGACCGACCGCCATTGCCGGTCGTTCCACCGCCTGCTGACGCGCCACGCGCTGCTCTACACCGAGATGATCACCGCGGCGGCCGTGTTGCGCGGCGACCGCGCGCGTCTGCTCGCCTTCGATCCGGCCGAGCATCCAGTCGCGCTGCAGCTCGGCGGGTCCGATCCGCGGATGCTGGCCGCCGCGGCTCGGATTTGCGCCGATCTCGGCTATGACGAGATCAACCTCAATGTCGGCTGCCCGTCCGACCGCGTGCAGGAGGGCCGCTTCGGCGCCTGTCTGATGGCCGAGCCGACGCTCGTCGCCGACTGCGTCGCCGCCATGAGGGCCGCCGTGGCCGTGCCGGTCACCGTCAAGTGCCGCATCGGGATCGACGACCAGGACCCGGAGGAGTCGCTCGACACGCTGACGAGCCTGGTCGTCGCGGCGGGCGCCGACGCCTTGATCGTGCACGCGCGTAAGGCTTGGCTCGACGGCCTGTCGCCCAAGGAGAACCGCGACGTCCCGCCGCTCGATTACGACCGGGTCTATCGACTCAAGCGTGCGCATCCGCGCATCGAGATCGCGATCAACGGCGGAATCGCGAGCGTCGAGCAGGCGGCCGAACATCTCAGGCACGTCGACGGCGTCATGATGGGGCGCGCGGCCTACCAGGAATCCTGGCGCCTGCTGGCGGTCGATCCCATGATCTTCGACGTGCCCGCGACATTCGCCTCGCCGAAGGCCGCGGCGCTCGCGTTCCTGCCCTATGTCGAGCGCGAGCTGGCGCGCGGCGCGCGGCTTTCGGCGACCACGCGCCACCTGCTGGGGCTATTCCACGCGGTGCCTGGGGCGCGCGCGTTCCGCCGCCACCTTGCCACGCACGCGGTCAAGCCCGGCGCTGGCATTGCGGTCCTGCGCGAGGCGCTCGCGCTGGTGCTGGACGCACGTACCGATATGACGCACATCGCGGCGTGATCTTGCCTCTGCTGTCGCTCCGGGGATTTCGATGATTGCGGGCGTTCCGCTCGGCGAGCTCGCCTGGCTCGCCGCGGCGATCATGGCGGGCGGCGTGATCTCCGGGTTTCTTGCCGGCCTGTTTGGCATCGGCGGCGGCGCCGTCATCGTCCCGGTGCTCTATGAGGTGTTCCGCGTGCTCGGCGTGCCCGAGGAGGTGCGCATGCAGCTTTGCATCGGCACCTCGCTTGCGATCATCCTGCCGACAACGATCCGCTCCTACGTGGCGCATCGCGCGCGCAGCGCGGTGATGGCGGATGTCATGCGTATCTGGATGGTGCCGACGGTCGTCGGCGTTGTGGCCGGGTCCAGCCTCGCGAGCTTCGCGCCGCCGGCTGTGTTCAAGATCGCCTTCATTGTGCTTGCGACGATCATCTCGGCGCGGCTTTTGTTCGGCGGCGACAAATGGCGGCTCGGCGAGGAGCTGCCGGGCCGCGCCGGGATGATCGCCTATGGCCTCGGCATCGGCCTTGCCTCGTCGCTGATGGGGGTCAGCGGGGGCTCGATGGCCACCATGGTGCTGACGCTCTACGGCAAGCCGATCCACGCGGCCGTTGGCACGGCGGCCGGCCTCGGCGTTCCGATCACGATCGCCGGCACGATCGGGTACATCCTGGCCGGCCTGCCGCACCAGGCGCTGATGCCGCCGTTCTCGATCGGATTCGTGTCGTTGATCGGTCTCGTCCTGATGGCGCCGATCGCTAGCTTTATCGCGATCTTCGGCGTGCGCGTCGCGCACGCGTTGCAGCGCCGCCAGCTCGAAGTCGCGTTCGGGCTGTTTCTGCTGGCGATCTCGATACGGTTCGTCGTCAGCCTGATCTGAGGCTACGGATAGCCCTGCAGCACGAGCCGGTCGCCGCGCACTTCCCAGCGCTCGAGCCTGGTCAGGAAGCTCATGCCGAGCAGGCTCACCTTGAGCTGTCCGGGCTGCGCGATCAGCGCCGGGACCGCGCGCTCGGAGATCGAGCCGATCGTCAGCCGGTCGAGTGTCACCGCGGCGGCGCGCGCGCGACCGTTCGCGGTGTCGACATTGACGGTGTAGCTCAGCATGTCGAGCGGCAGGCCGGCGGCCTTGGCGGCCTCCTGCGTGAGCACCACCGAGCTTGCGCCGGTGTCGAGCACCATCGCGACGCGCGCGCCATTGATGTCGGCTGCGACCTGGAACTCGCCGCTGCGCGTGCGCGCAAACTCGACCGAGGCGCCGCGCGAGACCGCGCGTCCCGGAACGAGCTCGGCCAGCACGCGGTCCGCGATGTCGCGCAGGTCGTAGCGGTAGGTGTAGCCGACCACGAGCAGCAGCGCGACCACGACCCAGAACAACGCCGCCTGGAACGCCTCCGCGATGCGCTGGCGGAACAGCGCCAGCACCGAGCCGCCGATGAAGATGAGCAGTGAGATCTTCACCACCAGCGATGCGAAGTCGTTGGTATCGAGCCCGCCGATCGTGCCGGCGTCATGGCGCAGAACCAGCACGAGCAGGCCGACGCCGAGGACGGCGAGGAGAAACCAGAGGACGCGGCTGCCCATGTCTGTTGTCCAGGTCCGCTCAGGCGGACCGTTTATCGGCGATCGGCGAAAGCGCGGACGCCGCAAGACGGCGCGGCAGCTCCGCCATGACGCGCAGGCGCTCGTTCTCGCTCAGCGACATCCAGCGCGCGATCTCGTCAAGGCTGCGCCCGCAGCCGCGGCACAGGCCGCTGGTCGGTTCGATGGTGCAGACCTTGGTGCATGGCGAAGCAATCGGCATGGGACGCATTATGGTGATTCACCGGCAAAGATACGAGGCGCGGGCGGCCATGAAAACCTTGCTTTCCCGGCGCGCTATGGGCGCCCGCCGCGCGAGCGCCGGCGTGCGCCGGCCTTCAGCCCATCTGGCGGAGCGTGCTGCGACGGATCGAAGGCGGGGCAGGGGCGGGGGGCGGCGGCAAATAGGGCAACGGCGGAAGCGATGAATGCACCTTCGGCTGGATCGGCGGCGCCGGCTCATCGATCGGCCCAAGCGCCGACATCACGCGCTCGGGCGGGAAGGTGACGATCACCTCGGTGCCGACACGCAGCTTGGATTTGAGCGTGAACGTGCCGCCATGCAGGTCGATCAGGTTCTTGGCGATCGGCAGGCCGAGACCGGTGCCTTGTTCGGCGGACTTGATCGCGTTGGTCCCCTGTCCGAACGAGGCGAGCACGATCGGGATCTCGTCGTCTGGAATGCCGGGTCCGTTGTCGCGCACGCTCATGTATTGCCCGCCGGCCGCGGTCCAGCCGACCTTGAGCCAGACCTCGCCGCCCTGCGGCGTGAACTTGATCGCGTTGGACAGGAGATTGAGGCAGATCTGGCGCACCGCGCGCTCGTCGGCCCACAGCCGCGGCAAGTCCTCCTCGAACGCCTCGTTGATCTCGATGCCGCGATTGCGCGCGCGCAGCTTGAGCAGATGGTGGCAGTCCTCGACGATCTGCGCGAGCGAAACCGGTTCGTCGTTGAGCTCGTAGCGTCCGGCCTCGATGCGGGACAGGTCGAGAATCTCGTTGATCAGGTTGAGCAGGTGCACGCCGGAGTTATGGATGTCGCCGGCGTACTCCTTGTAAGTCGGCACCGCGTGCGGACCGAATACCTCGCTCTTCATCACCTCGGAGAATCCGAGGATGGCGTTGAGCGGCGTGCGCAGCTCATGGCTCATCTGCGCGAGGAAGCGGGACTTGGCGATGTTGGCGGTCTCGGCGCGCCGCCGCGCCTCGTCGGATCCGGCCTTGGCCTGCTCGAGCTCGCCAATCAGCGCGTCCTTCTCGGCGCGCGCCTCGATGGTCGCGAGCGTGGTCGAGTAGAGCCGGTGCGCCAGCATGGTGAAGTAGCCCTGGGCGGTGAGGGTCAGCGCGGCAAGCACGTAATTGTGCATGCCGCCCGAGAACGCGAAGTTGAGCGCGACCGCGAGCGTCACCGGGGCGGTCGCGACGAACATCGCGACCGGCAGGCTCGAGGCGAGCATGCTCGACACCGCCACCACGAGCAGCATGACGAACAGCATGAAGGTGCTCGCGCCCTCATCGGCGCGCACCACGTTGACCACGTTCGACATCCAGGCGATGCCGAAGAACAGGTCGAGCAGCACGAAGCGCATGCGCCAACGCAGGATGTTCACGGTGCCGGGCGCTTCGCCGAGGAACCTGCGGCATTGCATCTTGATGATGGCGTGGATGCCGAACACCGCAAGCGTCCACGCGCTCGCCAGGAATGGCCCGCTCCACATGCCCGACAGGAGCCCGACCGTCGCGATCAGCAGCATGATGGCGAGCGAGGCCGACAGCCGGTTCTGCGCGAACTGGCGCAACAGCTCGTAGTCGAAGGCGGGGCGCGTACCGCTGGTCGAGGTGAGGCGGTCGCGGATCCAGCGCACGCGCTTGGTGGCATCGCGCCGCCGTTCCGCGGCGGCCTTCTCGGCCGGAGAAGTAATGCCGAGCTCTTGGCTCGTCATCGCCGTCATGCGGGAGCGTCCGATCGCAGGGATACCGGACGTTTGTCCCTTATAAACCTTAAGGGCGGGCTGAGGGACTTGGTTAATGCTTGGTTGGCGGGCTAGGCTTCGCGGTCACGAGGGATCGCGAATGAAGCTCTACGACGGCGGCCGGGCGCCTAATCCGCGGCGCGTGCGCATATTCTTGGCCGAGAAAGGCATGTCGGTGCCGATGGAGAAGATCGACCTCGGCGCCCTGCAACACAAGTCGGCGGAGTTCACCGCGATCAACCCGCTTCAGCGCGTCCCGGTGCTCGTGCTCGACGACGGCATGGTGATCACGGAATCGATCGCGATCTGCCGCTACTTCGAAGGGCTGCGGCCGGAGCCGCCGCTGTTCGGGCGCGGCGCGGTCGAGGAGGCGCTGGTCGAGATGTGGAACCGGCGTGTCGAGCTCAACCTTTACCAGGCGGTGTCGGCGGTCTTCCGCCACCTGCATCCCGCCATGAAGGAGCTGGAAAACCAGATTCCCGAATGGGGCGAGGCGAACAAGCCGCGCGTGCTCGATTTCCTCGCGCTGCTCAATCGCGAGCTCAAGGAGCGGATGTTCATCGCCGGCGATCACTACAGCGTCGCGGACATCACGACGCTCGTCGCCGTCGATCTGATGCGCCCGGCGAAGCTCGCCATGCCGGAGGAGTTCATCAACATCCGCCGTTGGCACGCCCAGGTGTCGGAGCGCGCGAGCGCGAGCGCCTGAAATGCGCCTGACCGTCATCGGTTCAGGCGACGCGTTCGGCTCCGGCGGACGCTTCAATACCTGCTTTCACCTCGCAGCAGCAGCCTCGACGATCCTGATCGATTGCGGGGCGTCCTCGATGGTGGCGCTGCGCGCCGCCGGCGTCGATCCCAACGGCATCGACGGTATCCTGCTGAGCCACCTGCATGGCGATCATTTCGGCGGCCTGCCGTTCTTCCTGCTCAATGCCCAGTATGCGAGCCGGCGCGAAAAGCCGCTGGCGATCGCGGGGCCGCCTGGGACGCGCGATCGCGTCGCGGCGTTGCT
Source organism: uncultured Hyphomicrobiales bacterium (assembly GCA_964479515.1). GTDB lineage: Bacteria > Pseudomonadota > Alphaproteobacteria > Rhizobiales > Xanthobacteraceae > PALSA-894. The sequence continues at coordinate 7,198 of CAYZMR010000090.1, forward strand.
GGAGGTGACGTTTGCCGGTTCCACCGGGAACACGTGGCGCTTTCCTTGGGCCGTGACCGACATCGAGGTCGGCGCCCCGACCGAATTTCTCGGCTCCACGGTGACGTCGACCGAAGTGATCCATTTCTCCGGCGCGCCCTCCACCGCACTGCGCGTGACGGATGGTCGCAGGCTCATCGCCTATTCGGGCGACACGCAATGGACCGACGCGCTTTTAGATGTCGCGCGCGACGCCGACCTGTTCATCGTCGAATGCTACGACTACGAGCGGGATTTCGCCGGTCACATGAATTGGACAACGCTGCAGCGGCGCCTCGCGGAGTTCGCCGCGCGGCGCGTCATGATCACGCATATGAACCCGAGCGTGCTGGCGCGCCTCGATGACATCAGGAGCGCGGACGTGCTGGTTGCGGCCGATGGGCTCGTGATCGAGGTGTGAGCGGCGGCTGGATACCGCGGCCGCGGTTCCTTCGGGCTTCCGCCCTGAAACAGCTACAGTTTGCCGGCACATTTTGAGTCGGGGCCATCTCACGCGAGAACGCATATGTTGCGCCGGATCGTTTCTGGCATCGCCGCCACGGCGGCGATGCTCCTGCTGTTTGTGCTGTCGGCGCAAGCCGAGCAGCGGATCGCGCTCGTCATCGGCAACGCGGCTTACGCCAAGGGTCCGCTCAAGACGTCGCTCGCCGACGGCGGTCTCGTCGCGGAAGCGCTGACCAGCGTCGGGTTCGAGATCGTCGAAGGCGCCGACGTCAACCAGGCCGATCTGCGCCGCCTGTTCGGCGAGTTCCTCGCCAAGGTCCAAGCAGCCGGCCCTGATGCGATCGCGCTCGTCTATTACTCCGGCTACGGGCTGGAGTTCGAAGGCGAGAACTACCTCATCCCTGTCGACGCGCGGCTCGACCGCGACAGCGATATCCCGATCGACGCGGTGCGGCTGTTCGATCTGATGCGACCGCTCGCCGATGCGCCGGCGGCGGCGAAGATCTTCGTCCTCGACGCGACGCGGCCGCTGCCGTTCCAGATCCAGGGCGGACGGCTTGCCCCTGGTCTCGGCGCGGTCGCGAGCGCGCCCGGCATGCTGGTGGCGTTCTCCTCCACGCCGGGCGTCGCCGCCATGGACGGCCCCGGCCCCTACGGCGCCTATGCGACCGCCATTGCCGAGATGGTGCGCGAGCCGGGCCTCGACCTCGACTCGATGTTCGCCCGCATCCGCCTGCGCACCAACGAGGCGACCAACGGCATGCAGTTGCCGTGGAACGTGTCGCAGGATCTCAATCCTCAGATCATGCTGGTGCCAGCGGCGGTCGCGGCCCCCGGCGCCCCGGCGCCGCAGCGCGTCGTCCGCCGCGCCGAGCGGCCGATGCGCGACATCGGGCCCGAGGAGGCCTATGCGCTCGCGATCCAGGACGACAATCTCGACGGCTATGCCGAATACGTTCGGACCTATCCCAACAGTCCCTATGCGCCGCGCGTCTGGGCGATCATCCGCGAGCGCCGCGAGGCGCTGGCGTGGCGCCGCGCGCTTCTGCTGAACACGCCTGAAGCGTTTTGGACCTATCTCGATCGCTATCCGGGCGGAATGTACGCCTTCGACGCGGAACGTCGTCTGCGGCGGCTTTCGGCCGGGTTGCGGCCGCCCGCTGGCTTTCGGATGCTGGACTTCGACGACGTGCCGCCGCCGCTGCCGGGGGAGCCTGGGCAATTGGTCGACGTCTATCCGGCCGCACCTGCGCCGCGCTTCCTCGGGCCGCCACCGGCCTACATCGTCGGCTTGCCGCCTCCCGGCCGGCCGGGCGGGCCCGGACTGTGGCGCCGGCCGAACAATCCATTCCCGATCATCACGTCACCGGGGCCTGGCGGGCCGCCGCGCATCGCCGTGCCTCCTGGCGGCATTCCGCTTCAGAAGAAGGGGCCGGTGATCGTGACGCCAACGCCCGGTGGTCCGCAGCCTCAGTTCCAGAAGAAGGGACCGGAATTCCAGAAAAAGGGGCCGGTGATCGTCAATCAACCGCCCCCTGGAGGACCGCCACCGGGCGGGCCGTCGCCTCAGTTCCTCAAGAAAGGACCTGCAGTCGTCAACCAGCCGCCATCGGGCACGACCCCGGCGCGGCGCTCGACCTTGCCTGTGCAGCAGCAGCAGCAGATCCAGAAGGGCCCGGCGGTGCAGCAACTCCAGCAGCCGACGACGCCGAAGCAGCCGACGGTGGCGACGCCGCCGCCCCCACCTCCGCCGCCGCCCCCAAAGGGTCCGTCGCGCGGTGCGCCTCCGGGCCAAAAGTGCCCGATCGTGAACGGCCAGCCGCAATGCAAAGGAGCCTAGGTCCTGGGTTCGCCGCGCGATCCGCGGCGAACCGGTTCCAACTTGGGCGGAAAACGCACTAACCTCCGGGCCAACGGAGGAAGCTCATGGCATTTACGGCGATCCGCGTGAGCGCGGACGAGGGTGTCCTCACCATCACGCTCGCACGCCCCGAGCGGCTCAACGCCTTCACGAGCGTGATGCATGCCGAGTTGCGTGAAGCGCTCTCGGCGGCTGAGACCGACACCGACGTCCGCTGCGTCGTGCTCACCGGGCAAGGGCGCGCCTTTTCGGCCGGCCAGGATCTGACCGAGGACCGCATGCGCGGTCCCGATGGTCAGTTCGATTTCGGGGGGCGGCTCGAGCAGGACTACAATCCGCTGGTCGAGCGGCTCTACGCGTTTCCCAAAGTGACGATCGCGGCGCTCAACGGTCCAACGGTCGGAGCCTCCGCCAACATCGCGCTGGCCTGCGACATCGCGGTCGCGGCGCGCTCAGCCTATCTGCAGGAGGCCTTCGCCAAGATCGCGTTGGTGCCGGATGCCGGCGGCACCTGGTCGCTGCCGCGCATCGTGGGAGCCAAGCGCGCGCTCGCACTGATGCTCACGGCGGACCAGATTGGAGCCGACGAGCTCTATCGCATGGGCCTCGTCTACAAGGTGTTCGACGATGCGGCCTTCGCGGGCGAAGTCGCGGCCCTTGCCAAGCGCTTCGCGAATGGCCCCGCGATGACCTACCGGCTCATCAAGGAAGCCGCGCGCGCCAGCGAACGCAATGATCTCAAGGCTCAGCTCGCGCTCGAAGCAAACTTGCAGCGCAAGGCCGGCGCCAGCGAGGATGCAAGCGAAGGGGTGACGGCGTTCCGCGAGAAGCGCGCCCCGAGGTACAAGGGGAGGTGAGCGCGCGCCGGCCGCCTACTTCTTGCCGAAGGTCGGCTTCGGCGCGCCGCCCGCGGTCGCGATGCCCTTGTCTTTCTTGTTCTTGTCGGCTTTCGGCTTCTTCTTTTCCTTGTTGCTACGCGCCTGTCCCTTGGCCATGACCATCCTCCTGCGTTCGCTCTGTCCGCGACACGACCCAGACTAGCACGTCTTGGCGTCGATTCGCGTAGCCGTCGACGAATCATCCGCCCGGCGCGTCATGCGACGCGAATGACGACGGATGTGTCGTCGTGGCCGCCATCACCGCGCTCGGCGAGTTCGATGCGGTTGCGGCCTTTCCCTTTGGCACGATAAAGCGCGGCGTCGGCCGTGGACAGCAGCTGCTCCAGCGTCATGCCGGCTTCCGCCGCCGCGATGCCGCCGCTGACCGTCGTGCGCATGCTCCGCCCGCCGATCGCGAGCGGAATTTCAGCGAATGCGCGGCGGATGCGATTGGCGATGTGGCCGGCCGTCCGCGCGCTCGTTCCCGGCATGATGACTGCGAACTCTTCGCCGCCGAGGCGCCCGATGACGTCGTTCGCGCGCAACCGGGAGCGCGCGACCTGTGCGAAGGTCTGCAGCACCTGGTCGCCGGTGGCGTGACCGTAGCTGTCGTTGACGCTCTTGAAGTGGTCGAGGTCGAACATCAGCAGCGTGAGCGGCGTCGCATCGCTGCGGATCGCCAGTGCCTGTTGCGCCTTTTCCATGAACGCGCGCCGGGTGGCGAGGCCGGTCAGGAGATCGATCGAAGCCGCGGCCTTGTGGCGCAACTCGCTGCGTTCGCGGACCAGCGCGACCAGGAAGATCGACGAGCCCATCGCAAACAGCAACTGCTCGAAATGGACGACGCTGAAGAGAACCTGGAAACCGATCAATCCGCGCTGCGGCAGAAGATTAAGCAGTGCCTCGACGAATCCGATCGCAAACACCGCGGCGTGCAGGCTGATGAACGCGATCAGCGGGATCATCGAACTCAACCCTCGCAGGTAGCGCCAAAGCGCCATGACGGTGAGCGCGAGGTACACGTCGTTCGTGGCAAACTGCGTCGCCAACAGGATTGGCGCAGGACCTAACGGCTGTGCGACCGCGGCCACGAGCGCGGCCAGCGGTCCTGCCGCGATGGCGATGGGCAATGGACGCAGATCAACCAGCAGGCGCGCGCCGGTCCAGGTCAGGGCCGGTCCGAGTGCCAGCAGCGTCAGACCGACCAGGTTCAACGCGCTGCCGGGGGTAAGATTGGAGACGAGCAGACAGGCGATGCCAAAGGCTATCGCGAAATATCCGGCGGCCCACCAAAGAAGCGCGCGGACGTCTCGATCGGCCACCCATGCCGTGATGGTGAGCGCGCCGGCGACCGCGGTCGTCAACACGCCGACAGCCATCAGTGTCGCGAGATCGAAGGTCATGGTCAGTTGGTTCGAAAATCCGCCGCGGGTCGCAGCAATACGCCGCAATCTCTGATCAGCCGCTAGGCGGCGATGGTAAAATCCCAGACTGCCTGTCAGGATTTCATTAAGAGTGTCGGCGCGACAGCGATGAGGATTCTGAAAAAGACTGCAATTTCAAAGGACTATGAGGGCTGCCTGGATGGGGGCAGCGCGTGCGGCGAGCGCGCGGTCGATCGTCCGCAAGAATACGGACGGGGGGCGCATCAGCACGAGGGGAAGGCGCGATTCGGTAACGGCGGCCTTCCGGCTACCGCTCCAGCCGCGCCATCAGGCTTGAGGTGTCCCAGCGCCCGCCGCCCATCTTCTGCACTTCGGAATAGAACTGATCGACCAGCGCCGCGACCGGCAGATGCGCGCCCGAGCGCCGCGCCTCGGCGAGGCAGATCGCGAGGTCCTTGCGCATCCAGTTCACCGCGAAACCGAAATCGTATTTGCCGGCGTTCATGGTCTTGTAGCGGTTCTCCATCTGCCAGGACTGCGCCGCGCCCTTGGAGATCGTCTCGATCACGGCTTCGACGTCGAGGCCCGCCTTCTTGGCAAAATGGATGCCTTCGGAGAGACCTTGCACCGCCCCGGCGATGCAGATCTGGTTGACCATCTTGGTGAGCTGGCCCGCGCCTGCGCCGCCTAGCAGCTTGCACATGCGCGCATAGGCGGCGATCACCGGCTCGACGCGCCCATAGGGTTCGGCGTCGCCGCCGCACATCACCGTGAGCACGCCGTTCTGAGCGCCGGCCTGGCCGCCGGACACCGGCGCGTCGACGAAATGAAAGCCCCCCGTCTTCGCGCTGTCATAGAGCTCGCGTGCGATCTCGGCCGAGGCGGTGGTGTGGTCGACGAACACCGTGTTCTTGCCCATCTTGGGGAAGGCTGCGTCCGCGACCGCGCGCACGTCGTGGTCGTTGCCGACGCACATCATCACGAAGTCCTGGCCCGTGGCCGCCTCTTCGGGGGTTTTCGCGGCTTTGCCGCCGAATTCCTTGGCCCAGGCTTCCGCTTTGGCGGCGGTGCGGTTGTAGACCGTGACCTCGTGTCCGCCCTTTTTCTTCAGGTGCCCGGCCATCGGATAGCCCATCACGCCGAGACCCAGAAACGCCACCTTCGCCATCGGTCTTCTCCCTAGCCGTCAAAGTCGTTCATTGGCCGTGTGTTTGCGCGAAGCGGCTGTGGACAGTCAACCGCTTTGCAGACAGTACGCGGAGGCCTATCTACTTGGTAGCCGCGCGGCCTTGCGCGGCAGGGGAGACGTACCGATGCCGGCGACGAAGGAACAGGTGCTCGCGGCGCTCGCCGCCGTGAAGGGCCCGGACGGCGCGGCGCTCCCCGACACCGGCAAGCTCTCTGACGTCGTCGTGAGCGACGGAAAGGTGTTCTTCTCGATCACCGTGGATGCCGCCGTCGTGCAGCGCTGGGAGCCAGTGCGCAAGGCCGCCGAGGCTGCCGTGCGCGCGGTGCCGGGTGTCACCTCGGCGCTGGTCGCGCTGACCGGTGAGCGCGCCGCCGGGGCGGCCCGCGCCGCGCCTCCTCCGGCGAGAGCGCCTGCCGGCGGCCATGGCCATGCGCATGCGCCGCGCGGCGAGCGCGGCGTGCAGGGTCCGCCCGGGGTCGCGGCGATCATCGCGGTCGCCTCCGGCAAGGGCGGCGTCGGAAAATCCACCACCGCGGTCAATCTCGCGCTCGGCCTGCGCGATCTCGGGCTGAAGGTCGGGGTGCTCGATGCCGACATCTATGGCCCTTCGATGCCGAAGCTGCTCGGCATCAAGGGCAGGCCGGAGACGCTCGGCGGCAACCGGTTGAAGCCGATGTCGGGCTATGGCCTCACCGTGATGTCGATCGGCTTCCTGGTCGAGGAAGAGACGCCGATGATCTGGCGCGGCCCGATGGTGATGTCCGCGTTGACGCAGATGCTGCGCGAGGTCGAATGGGGCACGCTCGACGTGATGGTGGTCGACATGCCGCCCGGCACCGGCGACGCGCAGCTGACCATGGCGCAGCAGGTGCCGCTCGCGGGCGCCGTCATCGTCTCGACGCCGCAGG